>NZ_JAFBID010000006.1 GCF_016811235.1 Microvirga arabica | reverse complement strand
GCTAAGATCATTATCTCGGGCGGGCGATCGCTGGGTTCGGCCGATGCCTTCAAGCAGTACATCGAGCCGATCGCCGATAAACTCGGCGCCGCCATGGGCGCGTCGCGCGCCGCGGTGGACGCGGGCTATGCTCCCAACGACTGGCAGGTGGGCCAGACCGGTAAGGTGGTGGCGCCCGATCTCTACATTGCGGTGGGTATTTCAGGCGCCATTCAGCACCTGGCCGGTATGAAGGACTCCAAGGTGATCGTGGCGATCAACAAGGACGAGGAGGCTCCGATCTTCCAGGTGGCCGATTACGGCCTCGTCGGCGACCTCTTCACCATCCTCCCTGAACTGAAGGAGGAGTTGACCAAAGCCGGTCAATAAGGTCAGGAATAGTGACGGACCGGGCGGAACCTCCGCCCGGCCGTTGTGACGGTTGAATGCAGGCAGCAATCGATGGGCATTGAGATCAAGACGGTTGGCGTGATCGGCGCGGGACAGATGGGCAGCGGCATTGCCCATGTCTGTTCGATTGCGGGGTTCAACGTCCGGCTCAACGATCTCGCCGAGGAGCGGATCAATACCGGCCTCGCCACCATCAACGGCAACATGGCCCGTCAGGTCTCCAAGGGAGCCATCACCGAGGCCGATCGGCAGGCGGCGCTCGAGCGCATCAAGCCGGCACGCTCCTATGACGACCTGGGCACCTGCGATATCGTCATCGAGGCAGCAACGGAAAACGAGGAGGTGAAGCGCAAGATCTTCACCAATCTCTGCCCGTCGCTCCGGCCCGACGCCATGGTGGCCACCAACACCTCGTCGATCTCCATCACGAGGCTCGCGGCCGCCACGGACCGGCCCGAGAAGTTTATCGGCATTCATTTCATGAACCCGGTGCCGGTGATGCAGCTCGTCGAGCTGATCCGCGGCATCGCCACCGATGACGCGACCTACGAATCGTCCAAGGAATTCATCCACAAGCTCGGCAAGACCTCGACGGCTGCCGAGGACTTCCCGGCCTTCATCGTCAACCGCATCCTGCTGCCGATGATCAACGAGGCGATCTATACCCTCTACGAGGGCGTGGGCTCCGTGGAGGCCATCGACACGGCCATGCGGCTCGGCGCCAATCATCCCATGGGGCCGCTCCAGCTCGCCGACTTCATCGGCCTCGACACCTGCCTGTCGATCATGCAGGTGCTGCACGAGGGCCTGGCCGATTCCAAATACCGCCCCTGCCCGCTCCTAGTGAAATACGTCGAGGCCGGCTGGCTCGGCCGCAAGACCAAGCGCGGCTTCTACGATTACCGGGGCGAGAAGCCGGTTCCGACCCGCTAAACCTCGCCCGAGGCTCTCAATTCGGCGAGCGGCGCATCCACATCCTGTGGGTGCGTCACAGACGTCCTAGCCTTTGATCTTCACAACAGCGTCACACTGCCTATAGTCTAATCAGACGGGATAACAGTCTTCTCTTTTTCCCAAGAGGAGGTGAGGTGACGATACACGTCCAACCTGTTGTGCGACCGGAGGCCTGCCCGGCCCTCGTGCTCAATGCTGATTACCGGCCTTTGAGTTACTACCCCCTGTCCATCTGGAGCTGGCAGGATGCGATCAAGGCGGTGTTCCTCGACCGGGTCAACATCGTGTCGGAATACGACAAGGTCGTGCGAAGTCCGACCTTCGAATTTCGCCTCCCCTCGGTCATCTCCTTGAAAACCTACGTCAAGCCGTCCCGGCACCCGGCCTTCACCCGCTTCAACGTCTTCCTGCGCGACCGTTTCAGCTGCCAATATTGCGGCATCCGCGAGGACCTCACCTTCGACCACGTCATTCCCCGCTCCAAGGGCGGGCAGACCACCTGGGAAAATGTCGTCGCCGCCTGCGCGCCCTGCAACCTCAAGAAGGGGGACAAGCTGCCCCGCGAGGTTGAGATGTGGCCGCGGCAGAGCCCCTTCGCCCCCACGATCCACGACCTCCATTCCAACGGACGCCTGTTCCCGCCGAACTATCTCCACGACAGCTGGATGGACTATCTCTACTGGGACAGCGAACTGGAGCCGTAAGGCCCTGGCCTGCAGGCCATCAGCGGCCGAGGAAAAATCCCTTGCCGGCCGCCGCCTTGGCGGCGAAGGCCGCAAGCGCCAGCGAGATCAGCACGTTCCATCCCGCCAGCGAGAGGCCGAGAAAGCGCCACGCGGCCTCCGTGCAGCTGACCACGCGGGTATTCTGCAACTGGTTCAGGAAATCGCCCACATTGCCCGCGCCCTGGCCCGCCCCGCCGCCGCAATCGCTGGGCCCCGCGAAGACACCCCACTCGACGCCGGAATGGTAAGCGCCGAGCCCCGCGCTCACGACGAAGACCAGGGCGAGGAGCCACAGGCCCGCCCTGGTCCAGCGCGGCGGCAGGAGGGCCGCTACAACCCCGAGCGGAATGGCGATGTAGTAGGGATTGCGCTGGATGAGGCAGAGCTTGCAGGGCACATAGCCGAAGACGTGTTCGAATACGAGCGCGCCACCGACGGTAGCCGCCGCTGCCAATGCGACCGCGAGAGCGGCCTGCCTGACCTTGAGCTGAACCCACATTCGAAACCTCGATAACCTCGTGCATGAAGGTGGGGAAGAGCCCGCTCCCCGCAATGCCTGCTGCAGGCTTAAAGGAGAAACTTGATCGCGGCAAAACCGCCGATGAACAGGACGACGCCCAGCGCGGCAAGCAGGTTGAAATGGCGGTCGATCAACGCCTTGATGGTCGGGCCGAACTGGCTCATCAGCAAGGCGATGAAGTAGAAGCGTGCGCCCCGGGCCAGGATCGAGAGCAGGATAAACCACAGCAGGTTGTAGCCTGCGAGTCCCGACATGATGGTCACGAGCTTGTAGGGGAGCGGCGTCAGCCCGCCGAGCAGGATCACCCAGGACCCATATTCCTCATACCACGCCCGGAAGAGCTCCACCTTGCCGGAGAGCCCGTAGAACTCGATCAGCCAGAGGCCGACCGTATCGTACATCAGCAAGCCGATCAGGTAGCCGAACACCCCGCCCAGAACCGATGTGACGGTGCAGATGGTACCATAGAGCCAAGCCCTTTCCGGACGGGCGAGCATCATCGGAACGAGCATCACGTCCGGTGGGACCGGAAAGAAGGAGCTTTCCGAGAAGGACACGGCCGCCAGCGCATAGGGCGCCCTGGGCCGCGCGGCGAGGGAGAGGGTCCAATCGTAGAGACGTCTGAGCATGGGGATCCGACCGGGTTGAGGGGCTTAACGCCCGCGCCCTTTGAGCACACGACGCTCCGAAAGGCGAGAGGCCAGCCTGCGGCTTCCCTTCACATCTGGCACATTGACCAGCCTCAATGCCTCATGGTACGTCGCAGGTCCTTGCCCCTGTGGCGGAATTGGTAGACGCGCTCGACTCAAAATCGAGTTCCGCAAGGAGTGCTGGTTCGATCCCGGCCAGGGGCACCACTTGCCTTCAAGTGGCACGGCAGAACGCCGACACAAATTCAGAGAAAACGAGACGTTGAGCTCCCACCGCTCTTGGGGCTGCGCCGCGCATGGCCGCCGCCTTGCTCATCTCTATGGATTATTCCTTTCGGGCTACCTCATGTTCCACGTTGCACAGGCGGCTACGTTTGGAACAAATGCCCGCGCTGGGGATGCCGGATGCGAGTGAGGTCTTGGACAGAGACCACGCTGCATGAAGAACGCAGTCGAACCAAGCCGGGAGGGGCTATCATGGACCATGAAATCGAAGCCGTCGCGCGTGCGCTGTATTCTGCCGAAGATGATGCTCAGGTGTGGGATTGCGAACCGGAGGTCATCAAGCAAGAATTCAGGGAGTTTGCACGAACCGCCCTGGCGATGCTGGCGCAACAGCGCAGGCAGGAGCGCTACGACAGGCAGGCTGTGGTTTTTCCCTATGCCGCATAGGCTCCTGCGCCCATTGCAGTGGAGCGTTTCCAACACCTGAGACGAACAGCGTCATCGCATCCACAATGAGAACGCCCGCGGCTCGAGTGAGCCGCGGGCGCCTGGTTTCAGAAGCGTCGTCGCTGTGCTGCTGATCAGCCGCGACGCTCGATCACCGTCACGATGCGACGGGTGCGGGGCTCGAGGATCACGACCTGATCGCGCACGACGATATATTTGCACTCCGGCAGGCCGGTCAGGATGCGCTCGACCGTATCCGGGCAGTCGTACAGGGTCGTCACCGAGGCCGGGATGGTCGAGCCGACGCTGACGCTGAACTCCACATTGGTGAGCGGCTGCACGTTCACGCTGGTAAACGACCGCGAGATCTGCGTCCGCTGCTCCGAGGTCACGTTCACGCTCGTGGAGCTTGACGAGTTCGTGCTGCCCGTCGTGTTGGTGTTGGCGGCATTGCCGGTGCTGTTGGACGCATTGCCCGTGGTGCTCTGGCTGCCGCTCGTGCCGCTGGAGGCCGTGCCGGACGTCGTGCCCTGCGTCGTCCCTTGCGCTGTGCCGGAGGTGCCGGAAGTACCGGACGTGCCCGACTGGGCGCTGTCGGTGGAGCTGCCGCCCGTGGTCGAGGTGCCGGAGGAGCCGCCGGTGCTGCTGGAAGCGGAGCCAGATGAGGTCGTTCCGCTGGTCGAGCCGGATGCACCGCCCGAGGTCGATCCCGCGGCTCCGCCGGACGAACCGCCGGGCGTCATGATCGTGGAGCCGCCCGAGGCACCGCCCGAAGCGCCGCCGGTGCTGCTACCGCTCGAGCTGCCGCTCGTCTGGGCCATCGCAGCCACGCTCAGGGAAAGGGTCGCTGCCGCTACGCCGGCCAGTAAAGTGACACGCATTGGATGAAACCTCCCTATGATGGAGGGCCGACAATGGCCCTCTGCATGCCTGTCAACGGGGGTTTGAAGCTAGGGTTCCGTTCCCATCCTTAAGTGTTGGCGGCGTACATCTGCGGTTCATGAACATGAACGAAAAACCTGAAAAAGCGGGCTTTTCTGCTCTACGCGCCGTGCCGGTCGGCGTGGATCCGGGTCCGTGAAGACAGGTTCGTCAGGGATGAGCGGTGCTGTGCAGACGGTCCGGCACGAGCGGCGCAAAAGCCGTTACCACCTTCTCGTAAACAGGTCGCTTGAATGGGATGATCAGCTCCGGGAGGCGGCGCATGTCTTCCCAGCGCCATTCGTCGAATTCGGGCCTGTGACCGCCTCCGCCCGGCTGGTGGATGTTGATCTCGCTGTCGTGGCCTTCGAACCGGAAGGCGAACCACTTCTGGTTCTGCCCGCGGTAGCGCCCACGCCAGGCACGCCCTGCCACCATGGTGGGCAGATCGTAGGCGTACCATTCCGGCGCCTCGGCCATGAGGCTCACGGAACGGACGCTGGTCTCCTCATAGAGTTCGCGCAGGGCAGCCCTATAGGGCTCCTCGCCCGGGTCGATCCCGCCCTGGGGCATCTGCCAGGAATAGCCGTCGGACGCCGCATCGGCCTCGGATCGGCGCCGGCCGATGAAAACCAAGCCTTCCTTGTTGATCAGCATCACGCCGACGCAGGAGCGGTAGGGCAGATCCTTTCTGGCCTGTGATCCTCTTGCGCTCCTCATCAGACACTCTCTCCCTCGGTGACGGAACTCAGGTGCGGCCGGTTCTTATTAGTGCCGGTGCTTGGTCATGGTTCCGAAGCAAGCCGAGAGAGTGCCGCTTCATCGGCCCCTGCACAAGCCTTTCCGCAGGGCTGTGGATGCCGCAACAGAAATGGGCCCGGCAGGTTTCCATCCCGCCGGGCCCACTTTGCATTACTGTTTCTCGAACGAAAGGACGAGCCGCCCTTAGTTCGGATTTGGTCGCGCAGTCGTGTTGGTCGCATCCTTTCGGACGCCGCGCAGCAGGTCGTAGGCGGCGATGAGCTGCTTGTCCTTGCTCGCATCCGGCGGGATGTAGGCGGAGGATCCACCGCGCTCTTCCTTGTCGCCGCCATTGCTCAGGTGGCCGCGCAGACCGGCTTCGCCCTTGGTCTCGTCCTTGCCCTTGAGCTCCTCGGGGATGTCCTGCAGCACCTCGACGTCGGGATCGATGCCCTTGGCCTGGATCGAACGGCCGGCCGGGGTGTAGTAGCGCGCCGTCGTCAGGCGCACGGCCCCGTTGCCGCCGAGCGGAATGATGGTCTGCACGGAGCCCTTGCCGAAGGAGCGGGTTCCGAGAACCGTTGCACGCTTGTGGTCCTGCAGGGCGCCGGCCACGATCTCGGACGCCGAGGCCGAGCCGCCGTTCACGAGCACCACCAGGGGCTTGCCCTTGGTCAGGTCGCCAGCCTTGGCGCTGAAGCGCTGGGTGTCCTCGGCGTTCCGGCTGCGGGTCGAGACGATCTCACCGCGATCTAGGAAGGCGTCGGAGACCATGATCGCCTGATCGAGCAGGCCGCCCGGGTTGTTGCGCAGGTCGATCACGAAGCCCGCCACCTTGTCGGCGCCGATGTCGCTGGTGAGCTTCTCGATGCCGGTGCGCAGGTTTTCGTAGGTCTGCTCGTTGAACTGAGTCACGCGCAGCACGCCGATATCGCCTTCCACGCGGGCGCGGACCGGCCGCACCTTGATGGTCTCGCGGGTCAGCTTCACCACCACTGGATCCTTGGCTTCCTTGCGCTGGATCTTGAGGGTGACGGAGGAATTGACCGGGCCGCGCATCTTGTCGACCGCTTGGTTCAGGTTGAGGCCCTGGACCGGCTCGTCGTTGATGTGGGTGATGATGTCGTTGGCCAGAACGCCGGCCCGGGAGGCCGGGGTCTCGTCGATCGGGGTCACGACCTTGACGAGGCCTTCCTCCATGGTGACCTCGATGCCGAGGCCGCCGAACTCGCCGCGGGTCTGCACCTGCATGTCGCGGAAGCTCTTGGCATCCATGAAGCTCGAATGCGGGTCCAGGGAGGTCAGCATGCCGTTGATGGCAGCCTCGACCAGCTTGGCCTCTTCAGGCTTTTCGACGTAGTCCGTGCGGACCTTCTCGAAGACGTCTCCGAAAAGGCTCAGCTGACGGTACGTGTCGGCCGAGGCGGCAACCGCGCTCATGCCGGACAGGAGGCTCGTCTGCGACACCATGGTCGCGCTACCCGCACCGATGGCCGCACCGAGAATCAACAGTGATAGTTTGCGCATTATCCGCGAACCTTTTCGCTTTGCGATTTTGCCCACCAGGGACTTGGGTCAATCGAACCGCCGTCTTTCCTGAACTCAACATAGAGGACGGGATTGTTCTTTTCTATGGCGGCACCGATCAAACTCATGAGAGGAGCCTCTCCCATGGTCGCAACGGGCTCGCCGGCGAGCACGAACTGCCCGACATCGACGTTGATTTGGTCCATACCGGCCAGAAGAACATAGTATCCCCCACCGGCATTGATGATCAAGAGTCGACCATAGGAGCGGAAGGGGCCCGCGAAGGCCACCCACCCGTCCGCCGGTGATACCACGGTTGCATTCTGCCGCGTCGTGATCGAAATGCCACGCGTCGTTCCGCCGTACCCGTCGGAGGCGCCGAACTCCAGGGTGGTCTCGCCGCTGACGGGGCGCGGCAGCAGGCCCCTGGCTTCCGCAAACGGGATCTTCGGGGCCAGCCTGGCCGGGTCCCGGAAGGCCAGCTGGGCGAACTTCTCGCGGGTCTGGCGCTCCTGGGCCTCGGCGGCCCTGCGGGCCTCCTCCGAGGCTCTTTGCGCCCCTGCGATTTCCGCTTCCATGCGGTCGATGAGCTCTTTCAGCGTTCCGGCCTGCCGGGCCAGCTCCTCGGCCTTTTGACGCTCGGCACCCGCATCGCGCTCCACCTCGGCGATGCGGCCCTGGCGGGCCTCCATGAGGGCGGCGACGCGCTCCTGCTCGCGGGTGAGCGCCGTCAGCTCCCCATTCAGGGTCGTGCGGTCCGCGGTGATCGCCTCCTTCAGGCGCACCAGCTCGGTCAGGTCCGTGGCCAGGATCTCGGCCTCGACGCGCAGTTCGGGAAGAACGGCCCCCAGCATGATCGAGGCGCGCACCGCCTCAAGCATGTCCTCGGGCCGCACCAGCACGGCCGGCGGCGGGCGGCGGCCCATCCGCTGCAGGGCGGCGAAAACCTCGATGATGACACCCCGGCGGCTCTGCAGGGAGCGACGAATGGCCGCTTCGCTGGAAGTCAGGGTCTGAAGCCGCTGCTCCAGGCTCCGGATCCGGTCTTCGGTGCCGCGCACGCGCTCGGCCGTGCCGATCAGAGCCGCATTGAGCTTGGCCCGGTCCGCCTTGATGGACTCGATCTCGGCCTCCAGGCGTCGGCGGGCCTCGGCATTGGCCGTGATCGCCTCCTCCAGAACCTTCAGATCCTGCTCCCGGCGCGTCTTTTCCTCGGCCGTTTCAGCCGGAACTGCAGGCGCAGGCGCGGGCTGCTGGGCTCCGGCGGGGCTCAGGCTGGCAGCAACCATCAGGGCAGCAAGGGCGAAAACCTTGCGGGACAGAAGGGATTTGAAGCGGATCATCCTCAGGAATCATCGTGGCCGGCGCGATGATAAGGGTGTCCGGCAATGATTGTCAGGGCCCTATAGAGCTGTTCGGCCACAAGCGCCCGCACAATCTGATGCGGCATCGTGAGCGCCCCGAAGGACACCACGAGGTCGGCGCGCTGGCGCAGCTTGGGATCGAGGCCGTCGGGCCCGCCGATGACGCAGGCAATTCCGGCGCGGCCCTCGTCCCGCCACTGCCTAACTTTTTCCGCGAAAGCCTCGCTGGAGGGGCTCTTGCCGCGCTCGTCGAAGGCGATCAGCACGGAGGAGCCGACCTTTTCGAGCAGGGCCGCGGCCTCTTCGGCGCGCCGGTCGTCGTCCCGTCGCGCGCGGCTTTCCGGCAGCTCGACCATGTCGAGCCCGGCCAGACCCAAGGTCCGGCCCATGCCCTCGACCCGCTGCCGGTATCGCTCGACCAGATCCCGCTCGGGGCCGCTCTTGAGACGGCCCACGGCCAGCAAGCTCAGTCGCACGATAGATGCCTTATGCTAGCTGGCGCGATCCTGGGGACGATCGGCGCCCCACATCTTCTCGAGGTTGTAGAAGCCACGAACCTCGGGGCGGAAAACGTGGATCAGCACGTCGCCGGCATCGATGAGCACCCAATCGCAGGCCGGCAGGCCTTCGACGCGCGCGTTTCCGAACCCCTTGTCCTTGAGGTCCTTGATGACGCGCTCAGCGATCGCGCCGACATGGCGGTCGGAGCGGCCCGAGGTGACGATCATGGTGTCAGCAAGCGAGGTCTTTCCGGCCAGGTCGATCTCGACCGTGTTTTCGGCCTTCATGTCCTCGAGGGAGGCCAGGGCAGCGGCCCGGATGTCCTCTGCGGCAGGAGCGTCCGCTCCGGCGAGAGGAGGAAGCGGGTTCATGTCCGCTTCGACGGAAGATAGTCGGTTCAGGTTCAGACCCTTTCTCAGCGGCACTCGGAGGTGCCGACCCTTAAGATAATGCGGGAAGGCCCCATTTTTCAACGTCCCCCGATGGGAGAAGTTCGTCGCAACCGGCGCAGCTCTGTGGATGACAGATGTGACCTGGGCCCGTGCAGGAACGCCCAGGCGGGCGGCTTCAGGCCCGGCAGGGCGAGGGCATCGGCCTCGGCGATCCGTCCTTTGGCCAGAGCCACGGCGCTGCGGGAGCGGGTGGCCTTCAGGGTCCAGCCCGGCCGGTCGATGATGGCCATCGGCATCATCCGGGCGATGCGCCGCCAGCCCCGCCAGCGGTGGAAGCTCGCCAGATTGTCCGCCCCCATGATCCACACGAACCGGACGTTCGGGTAGCGTCGCTTGAGGTAGGACAGGGTATCGACGGTATAGCGGGCGCCGATCTCCTCCTCGAAGGCGGTCACGTCGATGCGGGGGTGATCGGCCACAGCCCGGGCTTCCTCCACCCGCATGGCCGTGGTGGCGAGCTCCCCCGTATCCTTGAGGGGGTTTCCCGGCGTGACGATCCACCAGATCCGGTCGAGCCCGAGCCGCTTCAGGGCCATTTCGCTCACATGGCGGTGCCCGGCATGGGCCGGGTTGAAGGAGCCGCCATAGAGGCCGATGCGCATGCCGGGAGCCACCCGCGGCAGACGGGCCAGGCCTGAGGGCCTGATGCGGAAGCGGGAAGTCGAAGGCTTCACGGACGCGTCTGGCCCGAGCCACGGATGCGGTACTTGAACGAGGTCAGTTGCTCGACCCCCACTGGCCCACGGGCATGCATGCGCCCGGTGGCGATGCCGATCTCGGCCCCGAAGCCGAACTCGCCGCCATCGGCGAACTGGGTCGAGGCGTTGTGGAGCACGATGGCTGAATCCACCTCGGCCAGGAAGCGCTCGGCCGCGGCCTCGTCGTTCGTCACGATGGAATCGGTGTGGTGGGAGCCATAAGATTCGATATGGGCGATAGCCTCGTCGAGCCCATCAACGACGCGCACGGAGATGATGGCGTCGAGATACTCGGTGCGCCAATCCTCCTCCGTCGCCGGGGCAACGCGTGGATCAACCGCCTGCACCGCCTCGTCCCCGCGCACGGCGCAACCGGCATCGAGCAGCATCGCCACCAACGGCTTCAGGTGGGTGGCTGCGCAGGCGCGGTCCACCAGCAGCGTCTCGGCCGAGCCGCAGACGCCGGTGCGGCGCAGCTTGGCGTTCAGCACGATGGCCTTGGCCATATCCAGATCGGCTTGAGCATGCACGAAGACGTGGCAGATGCCCTCCAGATGCGCGAAGACCGGCACCCGAGCCTCCTCCTGCACCCGCGCCACAAGGCTTTTGCCACCGCGCGGCACGATTACATCGATGTTGCCGTCGAGACCCGACAGCATGGCGCCCACCGCGGCCCGGTCGCGGGTCGGAACGAGACGGATCGCGTCGGCCGGGAGACCCGCCTGCTCCAGCCCCTCGCCCATGGCCTGCGCAATGGTGAGCGACGTGCGGAAGCTTTCCGAGCCGGTGCGCAGGATCGCGGCATTGCCGGCTTTGAGGCACAGCGCCCCCGCATCCGCCGTCACGTTCGGGCGGCTTTCGAAGATCACGCCGACGACCCCGAGCGGCGTCGCCACGCGTTCGATCTGCAGACCGTTCGGGCGCTCGAAGCGCGCCAGCACCCGCCCGACCGGATCGGGCAGGTCGGCGATGCTCTCGACCGCAGCCGCAATGGCCTCCAGCCGCTCCGGGTTCAGCATGAGCCGGTCGATGAAGGAGGCAGGCTGCCCCTTGGCCTGCGCCTCGGCCAGATCCTGCTCATTGGCGGTGAGGATCGCACCGGCCTGAGCCCGGATGCGGGCGGCCATAGCGCGCAATGCAGCATTCTTGTGCTCGGGGGTGGCAAGTGCCACCTGCCTGGCGGCCACCCGCGCACGGCGGCCGATTTCGCGCATGAGAGCGGGAACGTCCGGATTTCCGACCGAAGCCGCACCTGGCGCGTTGAGATAGTCGGCGAGCACTTCAGAAATCAAGGCGCGAATGTCGTCCATGTCCAAGTCCCAGCCCCTGATGGCCTCAGGGGGAATGCCTCATTCGGAACCCATAGCACGGCAGGCAGCCTTGGAGCCAAGCCGCTCCACCTTGCCTGAGATCCGCATCGGAACCTCGGGCTGGCACTATCGATCCTGGCATGGACCTTTCTACCCGGCGCGCCTGAAGATCAAGGATTTCCTGTCCTACTACGTCCAGCGCTTCGACACGGCGGAGATCAACAACTCCTTTTATCGCCTCCCTACCGAGCGGGCCGTGCAGGCCTGGCACGATTCCACGCCCAAGGGGTTCCTGTTCGCCTGGAAGGCTTCGCGCTTCATCACCCACATGAAACGGCTGAAGGAAATCGAGGACAGCATCGATCTCGTGTTCGGCCGCATGAGCAGCTTGAGCGAGAAGTTCGGCCCGGTCCTGTTCCAGCTGCCGCCCACCTTCAAGGCCGATGCCGAGACGCGGGAGCGGGTGGCCCGCTGCCTGTCCCTCGTGCCGCAGGGACGCCGCTGCGCCTTCGAGTTCCGCCACCCGAGCTGGTATGAGGAGGACACCTTCCGGATCCTGCGCGATCACAACGCCGCTTTGTGCATCTCCGACCATGCGGATGCGCCTGCACCCTGGGAGGCCACCGCCGATTTCGTCTATGTGCGCGCGCACGGCACCAACGGGCGCTATGCGGGCAGTTACTCGGCCGAGACGCTGCAGGACTGGACCCACCACATCGCCGGCTGGCGCAGGGACGATCGCAGCGTCTATGTGTATTTCGACAACGACATCAAGAGCGCCGCCCCCGGCGACGCGCAGACCCTGCTGAGGCTTCTGGATGAGGATCAGTCGCTGAGCGCCATGTCGTCCCGGTGAACCATCTCGGTGCGGCCGGGATAGCCGAGGATGCCTTCGATCTCGCGGCTCGGGCGGCCGATGATGCGCGCGGCATCCTCCGCGTCATAGGCCACGAGCCCCCGGCCGAGCACGCGGGCTTCGCTGCGGATCGTCACCGCGTCGCCGCGATGGAACGAGCCCTCGATCCGAC
This sequence comes from Microvirga arabica, assembly GCF_016811235.1. GTDB lineage: Bacteria > Pseudomonadota > Alphaproteobacteria > Rhizobiales > Beijerinckiaceae > Microvirga > Microvirga arabica. Next base: position 146,403 of record NZ_JAFBID010000006.1, on the reverse strand, counting down.
GCACGCCTACCGGCAGCAGGCTCGCGCCGCTCTGCAGGGCTCGTGCCGCGCCCTCATCCACAATCAGTGTGCCGCGCGGCTCGAGCGCGCCGGCGATCCAGGTTTTGCGGGCAGTGGCGGGATTGGACGGCGTGAGGAACCACGTGCAGCGGCCGCCCTCGGCCACGCGCTTCAGGGGGTTCTTTGTGCGCCCGTCGGCGATGATCATATGCGTGCCGCCGGATGTCGCGATCTTGCCGGCTTCGATCTTGGTGCGCATGCCGCCGCGCGACAGTTCGGAGGCCGCGCCGCCCGCCATGGCCTCGATGGCGGGCGTGATGCGCTCGACCACCGGGATGTGCTCCGCATTCGGATCGGATGCGGGCGGGGCCGTGTAGAGGCCGTCGATGTCGGAGAACAGCACCAGGAGATCGGCGCCGATCATGGTGGCGACGCGGGCCGCCAGCCGGTCGTTGTCGCCGTAGCGGATCTCGGATGTCGCCACCGTGTCGTTCTCGTTAATCACCGGAACGGCGCGCATCTCCAGTAACTTCAGGGTGGTGGCACGGGCGTTGAGATAACGCCGCCGCTGCTCCGTGTCGGAGAGCGTCACCAGGATCTGACCGGCCGTGATGCCGTGATGGGCCAGCACCTCCGACCAAGTGCGGGCGAGCGCGATCTGCCCGACAGCCGCGGCCGCCTGGCTCTCCTCGAGCCGCAAAGGCCCGGAGGGCAGCCCCAGCACCGTGCGCCCCATGGCGATGGCCCCGGAGGAGACCACGAGCACGTCGGCCCCCTGCGCATGCAGATCGGCAATGTCCTCGGCCAGCGCGGCCAGCCAGGCATGGTTCAGCCGTCCGCGCGCCCGATCCACCAGCAGGGCGGAGCCGACCTTCAGGACGACGCGGCGGAACTGGCTGAGTTGCGGGCTCACGGGTGCCACTCGTCCTGGGACTGAACGGGCTCCTCCTCGACCTTCGCCTGATCGATGACGGTCAGCAGCGCCTGCAGCACCTCCTGGACACCCTGACCGGAGGCCGACGAAATGACGTAAGGAGTCCGCTTGCTGGCTTTCTTCAGCTTCTTCAGTTGCTCCTTCAGCGTCTCCTCGTCCAGGGCATCCGCCTTGGAGAGCGCCACGATTTCGGGCTTCTCGTCCAGGCCATGGCCATAGGCCTCGATCTCGTGGCGCACGGTTTTGTAAGCCTCGCCCGCATCCTCGCTCGTGCCTTCCACCAGATGCAGCAGCACCCGGCAGCGCTCCACGTGGCTTAAGAACCGGTCGCCGAGGCCCACGCCTTCCGACGCGCCCTCGATCAGGCCCGGAATGTCGGCCAGCACGAACTCGCGGCCATAGGCCCGCACCACACCAAGGCCGGGGTGGAGCGTGGTGAAGGGATAATCGGCGATCTTGGGCTTGGCTGCCGTGGTCGTTGCCAGGAACGTGGACTTGCCGGCATTGGGCAGCCCGACGAGGCCCGCATCCGCGATGAGCTTGAGGCGCAGGATGAGCGTGCGCTCGATACCCTCCTGGCCGGGATTGGCCCGGCGCGGGGCGCGGTTGGTCGAGGTGGTGAAATAGGCGTTGCCGAAGCCGCCATTGCCGCCCTTCGCCAGCAGCACCCGCTGGCCCACATGGGTCATGTCGGCGATGACGGTCTCGCCGTCCTCCTCCAGGATCTCCGTGCCGGCTGGGACTTTCAGCACCGCATCGGCGCCCTTGGCGCCGTGCCGGTTCTTGCCCATGCCGTGCCCGCCGGTCTTGGCCTTGAAATGCTGCTGGTAGCGGTAGTCGATGAGGGTGTTGAGCCCCTCCACGCATTCCGCCCACACGTCGCCGCCGCGGCCGCCATCGCCGCCGTCCGGGCCACCGAATTCGATGAACTTTTCACGGCGGAACGAGATGGCGCCGCCACCGCCGTTGCCGGAGCGAATATAGATCTTGGCTTGGTCGAGAAATTTCATAACCCGCATCCTTTACGGGACTGTCGCAGTTTTCGCAAAAGCGGATCTGCTCTCGCGGTTAAAATGCGGCCATCCACGTCTCTCATGCGGGAGCAACGCGGACAAAAGAGAAGCGCTCCCGAAAGACTTCTCGGGAGCGCTCCGATATTAGCTGGCGAGGGACACCCCCCGCTCCACCTCGACCTCAACGGAAAGAGGCTCACGGACGAAGCCGGTCTGACCCCAGGCCTTCAGGCTCTCCCAGGTGCGCCGGTCGAGCCGGAAGTGATCCACCGGATAGAGGCCGCACCGGGCCGGCAGCTCGGAGAGCCCGGCACCCTGATAGGCGAAACCGCACTTCTCCAGCACCCGCCGGGAGCCGGGATTGATCACCCGGGCGCAGGCCGTGACCTCGTCCTCCTCGCCATAGGCGAAGAAGGCGTCGATCAGCGCGCGGGCGGCCTCCGTGGCATAGCCCTTGCCCCAGTAGGGAGTGCCGAGCCAGTAGCCCAGGTCGGGCTTGCCGGTGTCCGGGCTCGGACCGATCCCCACCATGCCGATGAGGCTGTTGGGCTTGCCCTTCGGCGTGATGGCGAGCTGCAGGCCATGGCCGTCCGCATTGGACCGCCGGGACTGGAAGATGAACCGCTCGGCATCGTCCGGGTGGTACGGATGCGGAATTCGCGCCGTCATCTCCGCGACCGCTTTCTCCCCGGCGAGGCGTACGATGGCTTGAGCATCCGCAAGACGGGCCCAGCGCAGCCACAGGCCACGGGTCTCGAGGCGGAAAACATCGTCACGGGTGAGGTCGGGAAACATCGTCTTGCTCCGATCCGAATGGGCCTCCCTGGCCCGGAAAACACGAAGGGGAGGTGGACATCCCACCTCCCCTGTCGGTTCTTGGATCTGAGCTTGGCCTTTTCAGGCCTACTTCGGAGCTTCTGATCCGCCGGGTCGGTGTGATGCCGGCGGGAGCTCCTTCGTTTTGCTCTCGCCGTTTATTCTGCTGCCTCTTGGGCCGGTACGACCGATACAAAAGCTCGGCCTTGACGCGTCAGGAATCGGACTCGGCCATTGGCCGTGGCAAAGAGGGTGTGGTCTTTGCCCATGCCGACATTCGCGCCGGCATGCCATTTGGTGCCACGCTGACGAATAATGATGTTGCCGGCGACAACCTGCTGATCGCCGAAGCGCTTGACGCCCAGGCGACGGCCTGCCGAGTCGCGACCGTTGCGAGACGAACCGCCTGCTTTTTTGTGAGCCATGGGTTACTCCCGTGTCCTGTGTGAAGCCGAACGCTTATTCAGCGGTGGCCGGCGCAGCTTCGTCAGCCGCAGCCTTGGTGGTCTTCTTGGCCGCAGCCTTCGTGGGCTTTTCGCCACCGGCGAGGATCTCGGTGATCCGCACCACGGTATAGTCCTGGCGATGCCCGCGCTTGCGGCGCGAATTCTGGCGACGGCGCTTCTTGAAGGAGATGACCTTCTCGCCGCGGGTGTGTTCCACCACTTCGCCTGCCACGGTCACGCCCTCGATGAGGGGGGCGCCAACCTGGGTCGAGCCGTCGTTCGTGACCATGAGAACCTGGTCGAACGTGACGGCGGTGCCCGGCTCGCCTGCGAGCGTGGCGACGGTGATGACGTCGTTGGCGGCAACGCGATACTGCTTGCCGCCGGTCTTGATCACTGCGAACATCTTGATCCTCGTGTTCAAACCCAATTCTCAGCGGGGAAAGCCCCCCGCCGGATTGGCTTTTTGGCAGTTTCCGGCTTCGGTTCACGGCACGCTCAAGCTTGCCGCATGGATACAAGCGGGCACGCGTGCCCGCTCATAGAGGACGCCTATCTACGGGCGACCCCGGCCTTTGTCAATCAAAAACCTTGCTTTTGGCGCTTGAAGAGCCGCAAAGCCCATGATATCCACCCCGCCTCAACCAGCGGGCCTGACGGCCTTCGCACCCCGGAGAGGTGGCAGAGTGGTTGAATGCACCGCACTCGAAATGCGGCATACGGGCAACCGTATCGGGAGTTCGAATCTCCCCCTCTCCGCCATTTAATTCAATCAAAATAACAACTTAGCTGCCTCAACTTCCGCTGCTGGATTGAAGTGCGAGCTGCTGTTTCTTGGATAAAGTGTGACGGTCACAATCGCGGCACTCGTCCTCTAACCTGGTTCCTGCCCGGCTATTCCCCCTAGCCGGACAACGCTGCTTCTGCCGTGCAGGCTCTGAAGACATCAGAGAGCGCCCTGTCTCCGGTTAGGTGAGAGTGCCGTTAGCGCTGCTCAGCCTCCAGTCCTATCCTTCCGTTGACCAGCAATGTCACTGCGAGTAGTGTTCTCTATCCGTTCTCGATTGCAGGCTCGCGTCCGCTTTGGACTGAAGACCGCAATCTTATTGCAATATTGTAGGTTATGACCGCTCAATCAGCCTCACGCACGCTGTTCTTCTTTGAGAAGCCCTCAGCCATGCGCCAGCTGCAGCGGTTCTTCAAATCACCGAGCACGGTCTGCGTCTCCGCCGAGGGCCATCTCTTGGCTGCCGAGGAACCCGGCAATGTTCGGGATGAATGGAAGTCTTGGCGCCTTGATACGCTGCCGATTGTGCTCGAGCGTATTCCTGTTACATACGGCACCAGCCGCTCCGGCCAGTCGCACAAGCCGAAAATCGAGGCAATCAAGCAAGCTCTTCAGGGCGTGGAGCGCGTCATCATCGCCACCGACCCAGGCCGCGAGGGCTCGATGATTGCTTGGGAGGTGCTTGAGCATCTTGGCTATCGAGGTCGGGTAGATCGCCTCAAGCTGGGTGCTCTCGATGAAGTCTCAATCCGACGTGCCTTTGCGGCGATGGCCAAGGAGCCCGATTCCGGCGAGCGGGACTATGCTGCCTATCTAGAGGCCCTATGCCGCCAATATGAGGACTATCACCTGGGGCTCAACGGCACGCGCGCCATCTCTTTAAGGCTCCGGCCGCCAGCTTTCAGACAGCCCTGGCGCTTCGGTGGTGTGCAGACTCCGACGCTCGCGATCCTGGCTGACCTCGAGAAGCGCATCCGTGATTTCATCCCGCAAGATTATTTCAAGATTGCTCTGACTGTCGCGACAGATGGCGGAGCTGAGATCACCCTCTGGCATGCGCCAAAGGACAAGATCCTCGACAAGCAGGTGGCCGAAACGGTTCAGCAGGCGGCCGCAATCTGGTCGGGCCCGCTTGGCGTCGACCAGAAGGACGTGCGTCGATCGCCCCCTCGCTTGTTCTCCAAGGACACTCTCGCACGTCGCTGCGCCAAGCGCTTCGGCTGGGATCCACAGCATACGGCGAAACTCGCTCAGGAGCTCTACGATCAGGGCTACCTGACCTATCCTCGCACTGAATCCGAGCACCTGCCTGAGAGTCAGACAGGTGATGCCAGCGCGGTTATTGAGAGCGTCGTCGGCGCCCTGTCCGATCTTGCCAGCCTTGTGCCAGCCGCGAGCAACCTCGTGTTCCGAAAGGGCAACAAGGGCCATTACGTCAAGGATCCCGGCGAGCACCACGCCATCGTGCCGCTGCGCAAGGTGCCCCAGCTAGGGAGCATTAGCGGAGATCATCTTCGCCTCTGGGAGCTGGTCGCCAAGAGCTTTCTAGCAGCGCACCTGCCCGACGGCATCGACGCTCGCACTACGGTCGTTGTTCAGGTCCCAACACCACTTGGTCAGAAGCGCTTCTCGGTCAGCGGCAGCGTGATCAAGTCGCCTGGCTGGCGGGCAGTGTATGGAGCCGAGGCTGACGAGGAGAACGAGGCTGTCCCAGGCAAGGCCAAGCCGGACGAAGAGCCCACCACCGGACGTCTCCCGCCGATCCGCGACAACGAGCCTGGAAAGGCAGCCGACGCTCGGATCGAGACAGCGAAAACTGAACCACCACGCCGGATCACACGCGGCGAGTTGCCGGTCGTGATGGGTCGCCTCGTCGATCAGGTGGAAGACCCCAAACTCAAAGCGGCTCTCGAGAACCCGGCCAACCCAAATGAGCCCAAGGGACTCGGGACTGCCGCAACCCGCGACACGATCCTGCCGAAGCTCCAGAAGAGCCAATATGTTGAGTTGCTGAAGGGTAAGGATCCGCCGATCCAGGTGACGGAAGTTGGTCTCGCATTCATTGCAGCCGTCCGGCGTGTTTTTCCCGCCTATGGCGACCCGGTCGGCCGGGCGATGTTCGAGGCGGATCTGGCTGAGATCGGGCGTGCATCCACGCGAACTGAGGCGATCGGCAGAGCCACAGCCTATCAGGAGCGAACCCGCAGCCGTGTCAGGGAGCTGATCACGACGATCGGCCAATCGGACGCGGTTGCTCTCGATCCAGCTTCTATCCCAACGCTCTCCGCAACGGATGGGAAGCCGCCAACCAAGGCGATGATCACTTTCGCGACCTCCATTGCTGCCCAGCGTGGCCTCAAGCTCCCCCGCGGGCTCAAAAGCAATAGTGCAATCTGTCGAGCCTTCCTTGACCAGCATGTCCCGCAACGATCATCTGGGCCTGCAAAGGATGCTCCGCAGGCGGGGCCGCGTCCTCCGAGTGAAGCAATGGTGCGCTATGCTCGGTCGCTTGCCGAGCAGCAGGGGATTGAATGTCCACCAGCAGTGTTAGCTGACTTTGCCGCTTGTCGAACTTTTCTCGACGAGCACTCATCAAAAGCACAGCGTCCTCACGAAATGAACCGGACTGTCACTCCCAAAGGCCGACTTCCCGCTGTCCGGATGGGCAGTGCTAGTGATGGGCATAAGCGGTTGTCTGCGTCTGCGAGAAGACCTGCAGATACAAGAACTGAGGCCCCTCGTCGTCGCACACGAGCACGCACTGTAGCTTCCGGCAGGGACGAATAGCCAAATTCTCTGACGGCACTTACGGACCTGCTGCTCCAATTCCTGTATCACAGCCTCTCTGCGCGACAACGCTTGGAGGGCGCATCGCGCCCTTGACATGCAGAATCTCTGGCCAGACAGTCGCTCATTGGCCCCAGCCCAGTTTTCACCGAGGGCACTGCTATGACGATCGACATTGACCAGCTGACCGAGGCCGAGCTGATCGATCTCAATCACCGCATCGTCGAGCGCCTGCGCTTTCTCGACCAGATGCGCGCTCATGTGGAGATGCTGGATTTCAAGATTGGGGACCGGGTCACCTTCCAGCCTCCTGGCCAGGGCCCACTTGAGGGCATGTTGACGCGCTACAACAAGAAGACAGTGACGGTAATCACCGATACTGGGCAGAAGTGGAATGTCTCGCCCACCCTCCTCAGCAAGGTCAAACCACCCAAGGGCAACAACACGGCCGGATCCAACGTGGTCCCGCTGAATAAGCGCTGACGCGACGATTGCCTCGGGCGTGGTTGGACGAAGAACCTTAGCGACCGGATCTCACAGCCCGCGCAGTGCGGCGCACCTACCCATCCAATCTTCGCCTGTGTGATCGCCTATAGAGAATTCACAACACAAACGAAAAAGCCCCGGAGTAATCCGGGGCTTTTTCGTCGGGATGGTGGGAGCAAGACTTAGAAGTCCATACCTCCCATGCCGCCGCCCATGCCACCACCTGGCATAGCCGAAGCAGATTCCTTCTTCGGAGCGTCGGCCACCATGGCCTCCGTGGTGACCACGAGACCAGCGACCGACGCTGCATTCTGCAGAGCCGTGCGGACGACCTTGGCCGGATCGACTATGTAGATCTAAGAACTCCGACCTTACTATGATAGCCAGCGAACTGAGCCACAGGAGCACCGAAGATGTTGGCCCGGGACTTTCGCATGCCATACGGGCGTCTTGCACGCCACACAAGCGAGCGTCGAGATTACGGCTTCACATTGGTTGATCAGCTGTTCCGCTTCAGCACGAGCTACACGTCTTCCATGAGAAGCTGAATTCCCCCAAGGCACCAAAAGTGTGGCGGCCGCTTGTGCAGCCTCTATTGGTGCCTGCCATTTTTTACACGACCCATCTGCCTCATAGCATTTGAGCTTATCGTTCGCCCGACCTCTGAATCGATTCAGAAGGTCAAGAGCATTTCGCAGCTCATTTCGGGAGCCTCTAATGTGAGGGACTGGCACCTCAAGCAACTCGGCAATTATTGCCATATGCACATCCATAAGTCCGCGCGCTTTGTTGGCCGCAGCAGACGGGTCTGCATCTAGCAGGGCACGAGCAACACTAAATTCCTCACCCCGGGTATCCCACGACGATCCTAATGAGGGCGACTGCCATGGAATCAAGGTCTTGAAGCTCCACTTATCACGCGGGAGTCTATAACTCAGCTCAGTAAACCACTGATCATCATGGGTGAAGACAAGCACTTGCCGATCGCCAAACTCCGACGCAATCACATTGGCAACAAAGCATCTGTGCTCCCTATCAAAGCTCGTAACTACATCGTCCAAAATAAGCGGATGTTCAGGTTGAGCCCGTTTCGCAAACGCGAAGAAGATTGCAAGTCCGAGACTGTTGCGATGCCCCTCCGAAAGGGTGATGCGAGGGCTGGCCTGCTCCTTGCCATGGAATCTCAGGCCAACATCGATTGCCTTATCATCGTCATTATCACCGAGGCACAACTTAACTTCGTCTATTGGCTCTCCTGGGTGAAGTAGCCCCCATATCCGCTGTATATCTGAGCTAAGTTCATCAATGAGGGTCTGGGTCCTCGCATTTACTTCCTTTCTGACTTCACTCTCGAAATGCCCAAGAAAGGCAACCAGCGGCTCAATCTTTTCAACATGCCTCTCAAGAGCTCGCAGCTCAGGAATACCGCAAGCAGCTTCTACCATTCTCTGTTCGCGGAAAAGCTGCTCAACCGATGGTGCAGTTCGTTTAGCCGCCTCCTCAACGTGCGAGCACAACAACGGAACGCTCGCAACAAGGGAGCTCAGGTTGGGGAGCACAGCCTCATTCAAAAGTATGTTTTGATCAAAGGCCATGATCGCTTCAACTTGACTTTTAAGCCTTTCCTGATTGGAATGCGCTCGCCAAGCATCGACTGACGGGCGATTCAAGGCTGCCTTGAAATGTGACAGAGCATCTGCGAGCTTCCTATACGCAGCTCGACGCGCGTCATAAGCTAGTGCTGCCGCTTCGAGCCGATCAAGTTCTCGAGTGATATGTGTTTTGAATTGGCTCGCTTCGACGTTACTGCCACATGCAGGACACTGAACCTCTCCGCTCGAGCCAAGACCTGTATTGAATCGTGCCGCGGCACGTAGCACGGAGAGCCGCTCCATCAAGAAGGGCTCGCTGTGACCTGCTACTTTTCCATCAGCAGAGATGGCCTGAGACAGGGCGTCTCTGACATTCGCATCACAAGCATTCCGCAGCGCTAACAGGCAGGCTTTTTCAGCATCGAGTTCGCCTATGCGTCGAGAAACTTCGGCTGATAGCGCTGGGAGCGCCGACTTTAAACTGACTGGCGCTGCAGACGCAGGAAAATAGGTGCGATGCAGGTCCTTAATGGCGCTACCAATAGAATCCCACTCAGTTGATCCGAAGGCCGCATATAGGCGCTTCCGGATCTGATCAATCTGCCCCTTTATATGATCGAGGCTTACCTCGTCCTTTATTTTCCGGGCTATAGAGCGAACAGCGTGAGCAGTCGTGTCAAACGAGCCTAAACCAAGGAGAGGGAGGACGGCTGAGTATTTGGTCGACTTGTTGGCGTTTATGAAATTGGAGACATCCTCTTGCCTTAAGACAATGCGCTTCAAGTCCCAGTTACCTAACGTGTCTCGGTTCGCAAAAGTTGTCCGGCCAGTTGGACCGATAGAAGCACTGACATCTGCGCTTCCGATCCTGATATGAACTCTTGATGTGGCGTCAGAGGCGTGGGTGTTGATAACCGCCTTCTCGAGCTTACGACCACTATACTCGTGAGCCAGGTGCCCGATCTTCCCGCCTGATATTATGAACTCGACTCCATCCACGAATGATGATTTGCCGGATCCGTTGGGACCATAAACGGCAACGCTGCGGCCACGGGTATCTAGAGTAATCCCCGTGGCTGCACCGCGGAACCACTCGAGAGTTATGGTGTCAATCGGCATTATCAGTCTCACCGTTGACTACTGCCAACAACTCTCTTGCAATCGTCGTCACCTCTGCGGCTGTAATCATGCCAGACGAAAACTTTTCTCGCGTGAGTTCTACCAGTCTGGAGACCACCTCATCTGATACGTGCACTTTCGAGCGAGCGGCAGCAACTCGACGCTCAACCCAGTCAGTAATACGGACCTCACTTTGCAGTTCGGGCTCATCCGCCTGCAGTTCAGATACTTTATCAAGCTCCATATGCCCCAGCCTCGACCCACGACGGGTCCTTCATACCCTTATATTTTAGGCGCTTCAGAACTGGTTGGCCCCTACGGTAACCCCACCCTGAACACGCTGCGGAGGACTATGGACCAGCGAATCTCGATTCACGAAATGTTCTAATCTGCCGCTGGGGAGCAGACTGGCACGTGTTTCAAGGCTACGCCTCACTTGGGTTGGCTTATCCACATATGAGGGCTCCGGACTCTTGTATGTCTATGGAACCCGTGCGAAATTTCCCTTAGCTGGTTATAAATAACGTTTGATGATAGACACCCCTACAAAACCACCGACGTGCTTTGTCTCAGCTCCATTTGGGGTTGACTTAGGCGGCATCCGGAGCGCTCTAGAAAAAGCTGGATTCCAGTTAGCGAGACAGCAAGTGCCTGCTCCTGCAGGTGCGATGTCGTTGGACGCCATAGGAAACGTTCTCCGAAGGGCCGACCTTGTATTGGCGATAGTGCCCTCCCCTCCTGAAGCAGCGAACGTCCTATTCGAAGTCGGAGTGGCAGTTGGACTCAATAAGCCAGTTTTCTTGATCGTCTCCGAGCCGCGGGATCTGCCTTCAACATTGAAAGGCTTACCTTACATCCGAGCTCCCTACTTGGAAGATGATGACGCACTAGCATCTGCCTTGCTGCCGCTAACGGAGAATTTGAACAAGCTGAAGCCACGAGCAATCGCGCGACGCCAGGCCAAAGGTGTAGATCCTCATGGCTCCCGATTGATTAAAAGCGGGCACAGCGGGATAGCCCAGGCAGAGCCGCCCTCGGGTGGCATGCAGGTTAAGCTGGTGGAGCGAGAGACGCTCGAACGCCTATCCCAAGCTTTCGTCTCATCAGGAGCTACAGTTACACTGGAACCCAAGTCAAAGGATAAAAATGACACGTTCCGTCCAGATCTTCTTGTATGGGATTCGAGATTACCCTCTGACTTCGGGAACTTGCTAGTTGTTGAAATAAAGCACGGTTCTGATGATAAGCTGGACATTGCCGCTAAAAGACAGTTATCCGAATACCTCTCTGCGTCTCACCTAAGGACAGGAATTTTGGCCGTTAATAGAGAGCCGGCTCGCCAGCTTGAGTATACGGGCAGTGGTTATGTATTCGTTCTTTCGGTCGAAGCTTTGCTTGATGCAGTAAGCGGCAAGAGACTGCCGGAACTACTGCGTAGCATTCGCAACCGCGCGGCTCACGGTCCGTTCTAAATGCCTCGATTCCCTGCTTCACGAGTAACTGGCCTCCTGAACCGGTCACAAGATGCTACGCTCGATTCGCAGCAAAAGGGGGCACTCTTTGAGGACTTAACGGCAGCAATATTCGGCAGCGTTCCAGGAGTAACGCTAAAAAAGCGTGACCTCCTCAATGGACCGGGGAGTGAGGAGATAGATCTCTTCTTCTTCAATGTTCCATCAAAGGCTGGTTTTTACTTCTTACCGTTTTATCTACTAGTTGAATGCAAGAATTGGTCATCTGCTGTAACCAGCCAGGATGTCGCTGCTTTTGTAGATAAAGTGGAACGGAGACACCTCGACCACGGATTTCTATTTGCTGCAAATGGCGTGACTGGGGATCCAACAGACTGGTCTAGAGCGCAGGACAAGATTAGGCTGGCATTAGTGAACAAGGGAATCCATATCCTTGTATTTGATCTTTCTGATATTAGCGCCATTACTTCTTCGAAAGTGCTCGTCGAGATGATGATCGACAAGCTATGCGACCTAAAGGCCAGCGTCTGACCGTCATATGACCCGCTGCAGCTGAAAGCCTTCGGTGACAGACGAATAGAAGCGGACCAAGCCGCTGATAGGCAATACTTATATATCGTTTCGGTAACAGCCTGTAACTTGCGCTTTGGCCAGCACTTTATAGGCAAGCGCGTAAACCGCATTCGTAGTGCGGCCTACGTGCGGTCCCATAAAGGGTTTGAGCTCACTATTCCTGGCAAAATTTCTTCATATTTTCAGTAAGTTACAATTTTTCACAGCTCAGAAAGCAATTGAATGTGCGAAGCTGGGAGAATCTCCATCGATCGAGCGGCGCATTAGCGGCGCACCCGCATACCAGTGATGAAGAGAGCAAAATTCACCAGGGGCATTAACCTTAGTGACTTTTGAGGCGCACTCGGACGAGGGTTTGAAACGCAGCCCTGATCTGCCTCTTCTCATCGATGGCAAGGTCACGACCAATTGCATCCCGGCACCGCGGTAACAGCTTCCGGTCGAACTCGGATGGCACCCCGCGGTCTGTTCTCCAATATACTCGAATTGCCTCGAGCTCAGTCGCCTCCAAAGCCTCGACAAGCAGCCTTACTTCAGCTTCAAGTCGATGATCTTCGCAGAGCTGCCCTGCAGATTGCTCGCGCGCTCGGTCGACAGCTGGCTCACTCACAGCTTCATGTTCCTGCTGAGGGCGCAGCGCGAGAAAGCGCCTGACCGTTTCCGCAGGCCATTCAGTAGTTGTATCTGCTTCTTGCAGCAACTGCTGTGATTGATTGGCTCGGCTCGGCTCAATGCCAAGCAAATGGACCCTTACCCCATAGTTCTGGGCTATTTGAACGCCTACCCGGACATCCTCATCTCCAGAGATAAGGACAGCATCACAGATGGCCTTCTGCCGAGCGAGTTCGATCAAATCAGTGACGATCAGAGAATCGACACCCTTCTGCTGCCCCACACTGTTGAGAAATCCCAAGCGGAGCTTAACATCATCTTGATGCGCCATGAGTGCCTGTTCAGCAGTTGGCCTACTCCCAGTTGCCGTGCCATCATACCAGTATATTCTAAGTAGTGAACAATTTGCGGCACGTGTCTCAGCAACGCGCTTAAACTCTTGCACGACAGCGGGAGCATCAAGAACAAGATCAGGGCGGGACCGCTTACTGCCTGCGATTGCTACGCTTCCCTGTGCAAATAGGTAGCCAGCATCGACGAAAACAGCCACGCGATCCATACACGCCCACCAGAAATAGCAAGGGCTCCCGCAGGAGCCCTTTTGTATGCCGGCGCGGCCTCAGTGAAGTAGAAGTAGCAGGGCACGCCGGAGTGAGTCTTATATATCGCACCCAGCGGGGGTGCGCAATCGAAAACGTTCGAGTCACGTTTTAGTTCAGCCGACCTTGAGCAAGTGACACTGCCCAATGTTACCCTACAGGTAAGCGCCCCCTGCCTAGGAAGCAATCTCAGAAAGCAGCAAGTTCATAGGTTAAAAATCCTGAAAGCCCTTGGCGGGCCTGCACCGGTGTCCTACGCATTCTGAACTGATCCGTTGAGGGTGCGATGGCGACAATTCGAAAGCTACGTGGGCGCTGGCAGGCTGCGGTTCGACGCAAAGGCATGAAGCCAAGGGCCAAGTCATTTGACACAAAGGCAGAGGCTGAGCGCTGGGCCCGTGAGCTTGAAGCGGAAGTCGATCGCTTCGGGCGCGCGTCTGACACTCGTCCTGCCGAGAACATCACCCTAGGCGCCCTCCTTCGTCGCTATCGCGATGAGGTCTCACCAACCAAGAGAGGCGCCCTCCAGGAGATTCAGCGCATCGACGTCCTTGTTCGGCACGACATCTGTCATCGCACACTGGCAGGTCTTAGCAGCGCTGACATCGCCAGTTATCGTGACGAGCGTATGAAGAAAGTTGCATCCTCTACCGTCGTTCGCGAACTCGCGATTATTTCTCACGCAATCGAGGTCGCTCAGCGTGAATGGGGCTATCACCTCGCCTTTAATCCAGTAAAGCGGGTTCGCCGCCCCATCGTTGCAAATGCACGCAGCCGGAGATTGGAAGGCGAAGAAGAGCAGCGCCTTCTCGACGCGTGCGAGACGGGTCGGACACCTTGTCTCAAGTCGCTGCTGATCGTCGCGATTGAGACCGGGATGCGACGGGGCGAACTTCTCTCGATCACATGGGCCGATGTAGATCTCAATGCCCGCATCGTGCACCTAACGCGAACTAAGAATGGTGAATCTCGCGATGTGCCACTGTCGTCGCGTGCCATCAAAGCAATACAAGCCCTCAGGTCCACCAATACGTTATCTACGGAGCGCTTGTTTCCCTTGACGCCTGGAGCCCTCGAGCAGGCATGGACTCGCCTAAAGGCCAGAGCCAATGTAGCAGGCCTTCGTCTCCATGACCTTCGTCACGAAGCTGTCTCTCGCCTATTCGAGAAAGGCCTGAGCACCATTGAGGTCAGCGCGATCTCCGGACATAAAGAACTCCGAATGCTCTCTAGATACACCCATCTTCGCGCAACAGATCTTGCTACCCGCCTGAATTGAACCTAAATTGCAGCATTCAGATGTAAAGTAAATCAATATTGATTTACTTTACATCTGCTTCATATTTTCCAAATAATTCCATTATTTCTGGAATAAGAGCTTGTTTGGTCATTAAGCTACCCCAATTAGACAGCAATAAAACCCATCTTGCTGTCATCATGGGGAGCCATCATGACTGAAGGCGACGAAACTGCACCTCAACGTTGCGCTGTAGCGGAGGCGATCGCAATCGTCCGAGAGTTCAATGACGCGATCGAGCACATATGGAAGCAATTCTCGGGGAAAGAGATCGATCAAGCGATCTATGTCTGCCAACGAGACTACCAGGAGGATGACGACAGTTCGCTAGAAGTGCTCTTTTTATTATCCGCTTTACAAGCAAAGTTGCGGCACCTGACGAACGGGGTGGATGGAGCAATTTCGGCCAAGAAATCATCCGAGCCGTTCATGTCTATTAAAGAACAAGGAAGACTCTTAGCCGAGTATGAGGCTGAAGTCCGCGAGCGGCGCAATGCTAGGCGTCGTCAGAGGAGAAAGGATGCGCGTGAGCGGGCAGCCTCTAGGCAGCTCAAAGGCGCGCTCAAAGCCGCTCAGGGCCCGTCTGAGGAGACCAGTCCCCCAAACGATAAGCGTAGATCAAACCCAAGAGCTAGCAAGAGGCGGACGCCATGAATGATGACTCTGATCACAACCATGGTAACTCCAAGCGTTTGTCTTCGCATCCATTCAGCTTCTTGACCGAGGAAGATGTTTGCGAGGTTGACCGCCTTGATTTGCCGCTTGGAGAACATCAAGCGTGGATGTGGAACCGCGGTGTGAGCCGGATGATCAAGGCCATTTTTCCCGACACAGCCAATTCTACAGATACCTGGCACACGGCTGCTGATCAGAACAAACTGCCAAGGATCAATTATTACGCTTTGTGGCGCTCAGAACAGGAGGCCAAGACGAAGCGCCGTAAAGCGTGGAAAGATGCAGCTCGTCATGCGGCCAAGCGTGCTGAGCGAGAGTCAGAAGGATTTAAAGCTCTTGATGCGATCAAGCAAGAAGGTGCGCTACGTCTGAAGCTTCTTCGCGCAGGCACGAAGAAGCCTCGCAGCGACAAACGCTTGGAGCAGTTGCGGGGCCAGGAAGAGGTCTACGTCAAAACATGGACAGCTACTCAGCTCGCTAACCTGACGTTCGGTCCGGGGGTGAGCGCCGCGAAGATCGCAGCGCGCTATAGTGAGCATTTCCCGGGCGAGGCAGTTACTCGTCATCAGATCCGCACGTGGAGCAAGACGATCAATGAGCTGGAGCAGCCGGGCGGTGTCTGGGCTCCGGACTGTCTGATCGCTCGTCTCGAGAAGGGCAAAGCTGCGTTATCCAAATGACGCAGCCCCGCGCAGCCTGATCTTAAAGGCTCTTTCAAACCTTGCGTGGTCCAAGACAAGCAAGTCCCTGGGCCACGTAGCTTTTTTGGAATACCGGATGTTCGCCATTCCTCTATATAGAGGATGTAATCAATATATAGAGTATATAAGTATATTAACGACGTTTCCCTTTCACGGCGAGCTCCGCTCGCCTACGACGATCCTGGTCGCTTCGCTCCCGGATCGTCATGCCTTTGAGCTCCCTCTCCGGAGAGGATTACCAGGGTAAAGAAAAAGCAGGGATAGAAGGAAGAGACGCCACGGATCTCCTTGTGGGCTTCGCCTGCTTGATCTCCGGATCGCAAGTGGCGCCCCTCCGGAATACCGGCCGCCACGTATCACTGGCCTTCCAATCTCCACTCCCGGCTCGTGGGACCCATGCTCCTCCAGCACCTCGAGGGAGGGCGCCCTCGCGCGGAAGGAGCCTCAAAGAAGTCCACGGAGGGCCCTCTTCTTCTCCGGCTAGCCAGTAGCCTAAATCCCCTAAACCGCCACCAGCGGGCTTCGGAGGGGACTCTGCAACGCGTCTAATCTCGGAGCATAGCTCAATTGCCCACTCACCCTCACGTGCACCCATGAAGGCGAAGTCCTAGAAGGATCGATGCCCCTCGGAGGCCTTCCATTCTGTGTCGGCTACACCTCGACGCTCGTCCTGGGATGTCATCTTCAGCAGGAAGCTGGCAAGCGGCGTCTTCGAACCGTCGAACGAGCCACTAGTTGAAGCTGGTTAACGCTAGTCACGGTTAAAAAGACTGCGGGAAAATACCACCTCCGCTTAGGGAATACCTCTGAGCGGGCGCGCCATTGATTGTCCTCGCCGATGCCGAGCGTCTCGTCCTGCACGAACGCCGAAAAGACCAGAAACAAGCCATTCCGACGAGCGCACCAGGTTATAAAAGGCACCTTCTGTCTTGATCCTGTCTGATCCGGACAATTTGGCGAGGCTCTATCCGGTCAAAGCGGGTCGGAGGCAAGTTAAGTTCAAACAGCCTCTCCGAGGTATTTTGACCGCTTCGGACTTGGTTCGGTTGCTTCCGCTCGCTGCCATGAACCCCCGGTCTCCGCGAGACCCATATAGCCCAGAGATGCCCGATATCTCCCTTGCTGGATATCGAACCACGTGACGGCGTATGGCATAGTCCCTTAGGGACCTTGGCCTAGGATCTGAGCTATGGCAACGTCGGAAGGTGCAACGACGACTTTCGGGGCTTAGGATGGCACTTCCGTTTCACGACTTCTATACGGAGATACTTGAGGGATACCACGGTGCGAAGGTCAGAAATGAGCCAGGCTGTCGGCCCAGGGGCACCTTCACCCGCGCGAAACCAGGATCTCTCAAGTGGATGTTCGTTCTACAGAATCCTGGTGATCCTGTCGCGAAAGAGAAGAGTCTCGAAGCTGGAGCAACACCCCGTCAGTTAGTTGAGAGGCTCTGGATGCTTTCTGGGGAAATCCTAGAGAGGGATAGTCCGTTCTCTGATACACTTTCAACGGCTCGAATCGAGGCATGCCGCTTGTCCCGCTTATCACCATTAGAGCTTACACGGCACGCCATTTTCACGAATCTAGTTCGCTGCACAACATTCAAAAAGGTAGGGCAGAATGCCGAAAAGCCCAATGCCGAAGCGATCGAGCTGGGTGCTAACTGGCTCAAGAGAGAGATCGCCTTTTGGCAGCCTCAGATCATCATCGCTTATGGAAGCGTTGCTCGCGACGGGATGACCAAATACAATATACCTTTTGATGATGATCTACCACATCCAACGGCTCAGGGTAAATGGCTGAACCAAAACCTGCGGCGTCTAAGAATCGAGGAGGTCCACGAAAGATTGAAGGCCCTCAAAAAGCTCTAGTTAGATTCCGCTGGATTGAACAATAATGTTCATGCACCTTCACAAGTGTTCCACAGCTTCGGCGGGGCAGCAGGCCGTATGGCGGGTCTAACTTGCCTAAATCAATTTCAATGCGGCTGGCTTGATGATGATACACTTTCTTGATGTTGAGCCCACGCTCGCAAACCAATGGCGAGCGATCATCCTCTTTGGGCGCAACGCGGCCTCATACAAGTTTGCCCTCTCGAAAGTGCTGCTGTCGCTCTCGCCGTCCAGTGACTTGATCAAGTTGGAAGAGCTTGCACTACCCTTCGCACGTGAGGTTTGTGCTCACCTCAGGATTGCACCGCGCCAGGCAACAAACTCCTCGAGCCGCTTCCTAGAGGCGTGCAAGCAATGGAACGCCAGGGAGCTAACAGACGATCAACTGCGAAACGCGACAGCGAAACTCGGGTTCGTGAACGTCATAGATGCCTTCCACAATCTCGATGCTCGCAAACTTCCAAATCGATTCTTTGTCGATGAGCGACGAACCAATGGCGGCATTCGCTTAACAGACGATTTCTGGCGTCTCAACGCTGCCTCATCACCCGAGGGGCTAAAACATGAAACAGAATCTCGTTGGCGGCTGGTTGAGACTGCTTGGGAGCTTGGACTTAATCGCTCGTTAATCGCTTTCGATGCCCAGACAGAGGACCTCTTCGTCAGTCAATCTCATAGACGGCAGGCTGTTACCTCTTGCCGTCATGCTTTGAATGGTTATCAGAAAGGGCACTGCTTCTACTGCTATGCGCCTATCTCTATTGTTCCAGGCGACTCAGCATTGGCTGACGTCGATCATTTTATCCCGCATGTTCTCAAACCATTCCTTCCCGGCAATCTAGATGGAGTCTGGAACCTTGTGCTTGCGTGTGTTGGCTGCAATCGTGGCATGGAAGGCAAGTCAGACAGGATCCCATCCATCGCGTCGCTGGGGCGGCTTCACGCTCGCAATGAATACCTGATCCAGAGCCATCATCCACTTCGGGAAACTCTCATAATGCAAACAGGCCGATCAACACCGGAACGTGCTAGTTATCTCCAGACGGTGCACTCGGAGGCGAAACGTTTGCGGATCCATGATTGGGAGCCAGAGCAGCAAGGGAGGCCAGTTTTTGATGTCAGTTGAATTCTACAACCTGAATGCAGGCAGCTTTTTCGCCCTGACGGTCGCCGCGGACATGAGTGAGGCTCAAAATCGTTTTCTGTGCCATGTGCCGAAGGCTGGGCGCATTCTCGACGCAGGCTGTGGATCGGGCCGAGATGCTAAAGCCTTCGTGGAGCGAGGCTACGAGGTTGAAGCTTTCGATGCGTCCGCAGAGATGGTTCGTATGTCCTCCGAACATAGCGGCTTACCAGTCCGGCAAATGACATTTGAGCAGGTTGACTGGGACAATCACTTCGATGGTATTTGGGCAAGCGCCTCTCTACTCCATGTTCCTCGCTCCGACTTGTCACGCATTATCGCTAAGCTTCGACGGGCTCTGAAACCTGAGGGGATTCTGTATCTTTCCTTCAAATACGGAATGGACGACCGTGAGAAGGATGGAAGGCGCTTCACAGATATGAATGAGGAAGCTCTTCAGACTGAGCTTAGACGAGCAGGTGACCTTAACCTCATTGAGATCTGGACCTCAGAGGACGTTAGGCCCGGACGAACGGGGGAGCGCTGGCTCAGTGCTCTTTCGCGGCGAGCAGAGTAAGCCTTATGAGTAAGCATGAAACGCCTATGACTGAGGGGTTCTGGGCGACATTAGAGCGTGGAGCTTTCATTCCAGAATACCCCTTGGTGCGAGGGTCGTTTGACAGGGTTCCTCGCCGAGCCGATGCAGTGATTCTACCAGACGAGCCTCGGGGCCGGGCCCGAGTTGCTAACTATCCTTCGTTTGCTGGGCTTAACGTAATCGTGGTGCAGACAAAGACTGGCCGGATGGGCATGTATCTAATGGGGCAGGCATTGTTCTCTGCCCGCCTGGCTCAGGCAGCTGGAGCGGCAACCGTCCGCTCCATTCTCTTGTGCCACGAGACAGATGCGGCGCTCATGCCGCTGCTTACTCCGTTCCCGGAGGTTGAGGTTTGGGTATGTGACCGCGATGATCCAAGGGTTTGTCGACGGATACCGCTAATCGCAGCCAACGGTTAAGCGCCAGCCTCCTTCCGTCGGATAACTTCAATCAAAACGTCGTTCTTCGCTGACCCATGAACACCATGGTGAATTTCTCGATGGCAGCTTGGACAAACTGCTCCGACAAAGCGAGGATCGTCCGGCCCACCATCACTAAGTCGACGCGTATGATGAGGCTCCAAATAGGGCTGCCCTTTCAAGGTCATGAACGGGGCTGGCTTCTCACAGCTTTCACATACACCTGCTGCTCTCGCGAGGACGTAGCGACGCACGGCTTCTGACCGACGGTAAAGGCTGCGCCGAGCCTCGGCGCCAGTGGTCTGAGGCGTGCTTTGTGCGGCAATGAAAGCCCGTCGGCGCAGAGCTGAGAGGTCGGTCTCAGCTTGGTCGGGCAGCTGTTCTGTTTCGATCAGATCGTCTGTGGCGCTACTAGGAACGAGCTCGAATACAATAGCCCGACGCTGATTGCCTTCCCGGTCTGGTGCCATCTCGAAGCTGTAACCAGCACATTCGAACTGCCCTAGAAACCGCACTCCTTCCCGGCCCCTCGTCTGGAAGACGAGGAGGTCCTTGCCGTCCATGAGATGGTCGCGGATGGCGCGATTGCCACGTTGGAAGACCATTTCCCCAACTTGACCCTCGCCAAAGTAGCGAAAGGTGCCTTCGTTCGTCCAGCCGTCCGCATAGCCGTGCTGCTCACCGCTCTCGCCAGTGAAGACGATTACGACGGTGTGCTCACCCGGCGTGCAGATGCCGCCTTGTTGTTGTCCTCCATAGACGGCGTGGATATCACGTCGCCGATTGTAGAGTTGTTGCTCTTGGAAAGGTCCCCACGGCATAATCTTACCTGATTGTAATTTATCTAGCTTAAGTGGCTCATTAAAGCCGTAGCCGGCTTCTGCTGGCAACGACAGCATGATGAAACGAAGCGGTATTCAGGTGAAATAGGTTAACACGAGTAGCGATCAAAGCGGTTCATGAAGGATCTCGCTCAGCTCCAATATAGCCTTAATTCGGGCGCGCCGTTGATTGTTCTCGCTCATGCCCTGCGTCACACTCGGTAGTCACGTGGAAATTGCCAGAAAAAAGTCATTCTCGCGGGAGTCGAAGTTGGCGCAAGTTAAGCCCTGTCGGATCCGGACAATCTGGTGAGGCTCTAGACGTTTTATATTGGTTAGATTCATCCACAATCTTTCTCGCGGCATGGTCTCATTCATAACTCTGACAATTGCAACCAGCCACTTCGTCGTTCCAACGAGATCATGATGCGCCCCTCAATGCCGGAAAACCAACTCTGGGAGGACAACCTCCCAAGCTTCGCGCCGAAGAGCGCCGCGGAAATCCTCTGCGTTGTCGACCTTACGCCAACGGATGATTGCGCTGGCCTTGCCTCGAATGAAGCGCGAGCCGGTGGGCGGCGTGTAGCTCTGAGCCATCCGTCCAATAGTCACTCCCTTTTCATTGCGAATCTCCCAGCGTCCATCGCACTTTATCAGTTCGATAGGATCACCGGTTTGTATCCGAGCGAGAGCCTGATGGGCCGGGTGGTTTGCCGCCTGCCTGCCTACCCAGGACAGATCCACCATGCGTGGTTCTACGGTCTGATACTGCAAACCACAATCCGCCTGGGCTCTCTCATCTGGGGTGATCTGCCGCTGCAGTAAGGTTGCTGCGGCATCTTGCAAGATCGGATGCCGACCCTGCATTGAAACGATCGCGAGGCTGCGCTTTGCCCGCGTCATGGCGACGTAAAACAGCCGGAGTGGGGCATCGCGGTCCTCCCCCTTCGAGGATCGATCCCAGCCGCCGTCAAGGATGACGACATCGTCAAACTCTAGGCCTTTGGCGCGATGCGCGGTCAAAAGCAGCAATCCTCGTTGCTCCTGACGAGTGTCCCGAGTCCATTCGACCACCAGCTCGATGATATCTGCGACCGGAACAGCTTTCCCATCGAGTTCGGCGTCGAGTGCCGTGATACCGTCCGAGATCCGATCCCACCAATGGTTCGAAGGCTGCCTGGAGATAAACCCTCTCACGGCCTCGGCCGCAATCATCTTCGCAGGCTCCGCCTTGAGGAAGTTGAGGAATTCCTGAGCTTCCCGTAAACGCCAGAATGGAGGCATGGCCTCGCTTGCGAGTTGAACCGGGATGTCGAGCGCCTCACAATAGCTCCGCACTGGCTCTAGAAGCCGCCATTCCCGTGCGATGATCGCGGCCTTTGACCAAGACCAGTCGGGGACCAGTTGTGACAGACGGACCAGTTCATCGACGGCGGCGTTGGCCTGCGCTGCAAGGCCCGGTGCTGTGCGCAAAAGCTGAACCCGGCCCTGCGCGACCGGATCCTGCGAGGCCAGCACGCCGCCTTCAGGGGCTTTAGCGCGGGCGCGATTGATGGTGATGTCATGGCCAGTCTTCATCCGATTAGCGGCTGGCGCAATCACGCGGTTTGCTGCATCGATAATTGCCCGCGTCGAACGGTAGTTCTCAATCAGATAGGTGGGCTTCGCTGAGTAATCCGCTTCGAAGCGCCGGATGTAATCGATCGAGGCACCTGCGAAGGCATAGATGTTCTGGTCGTCATCACCCACGGCAAAAAGGCTCAGGCGCTGGTCCGGGTCATCGAACGAGCGGCCTGCTACGGCGGCGATCAGGGCATATTCCTCGGGGCCGATGTCCTGATATTCGTCAACGAGGATCCAGCGATAGCCCTGAATCAGGGTTTCGCGGAGCGCCTCGGCCTCGACCTTCGATAGGCCTTCGCCTTTCAGCAGGGTGACGGCCTCCATTACAATTTTGTCGAAGTCATGTGGGGTATCCGCCTCGACCTGTCCCGCAAAGCTTGCACCGACTAGTCGCATCGCTAGAGCGTGACAGGTCGAGACGGTTACGCTGTTGGCATCATCGCCGATCAGCTCCTTCAGCCGCTTGCGGATCTCGACTGCGGCATGGCGGTTGTATGTTAGAACAAGTATGCCACGCGGATCTTCACGCTTGACCCGGATCAGATAGGCAACGCGATGCACCAGCACCCGTGTTTTTCCGGAGCCGGGTCCTGCGAGCACCAGCACGTTGGTCTGTTCGCGATCATCGGCAACGATCTTCGACTGCACGGAATTTCCGAGACTTTCAACAATCTGCCGCCAGCTTTCCGGTGTGGTTTGACGGTCCAAATCGCCCGCTCGATGCGGCAACCAGCGCTTCAGGAAGGCTCCTTTGTCCAGCTGGAAATAGTCCTGCGCGAGCCTCTCTGCCTCTTTCATCGAGGTCAGCCCGCGCTCGGCATAGGCCGCCATGATATGGGTCTGGACGGTCTGTTCGCAGTAATGATCCTCGAGAGGGAGGAAATCCTTCTGAGTAAACTGTCCACCCCCGGGGCGCAGGTGAACGGTAATCGCGGGGCGGAAGATCGTCAGGCCTCGTCCAAGGGTGATCACGCCCTGTTCATGGAGCCACATGAGTGCCCTGCCGAGCAACTTAGTCACATCCCGGACTGAACCCTTCAGGAAAACGTCCCCTGTGATGGCGGACTGCATCTTGCCCATCGTGGTCTCGACCCGGACATCTTTACCGCGCGTGCCTTTTGCCACTAGCGCTTCGAGATGTTGGATTAAAAGCTCCGCCCCTCGACGCCTGATCTCCGCCGTCCGGCTCACCATTTCCCATGACCGCTGCAGTCGCACGAAGCAAGTGTTTCGATTCACCTTGCGCAAATGAATGTTGCCGCGTCCGCCGTCCTCGTCGCGCCCGTCCTGCGCCAAGCTTCGCAGATGCGCCTCAACCAGGTCCGGGCGCACGCCGAGATGGCCCTGATCGCGTAGAACCTGACAGGTCGCGGCAAGATGCAGAGGCTGCGCTTCGCCGCCCTCAGCATCTGGCGACGCCTCGCGCATAGCGTCGATCAACGCGGCCTCCAATGCCGAAGCGACCTGGAACCGCTGTTTCGACGCCCCCTCGACCCCGACATGAACGAAGATCGTAATGGCCGTATCGTCCGTCGCGATACCAAGTGCTTCGAGATCGGACAATGCCTTCCGAAGTGCGCCACCGGTCAGACCACTGGCGCCGGAAAGCTCGTCGGTCGAGACACCAGCATCGGGGGAGGCCGTCATTAGATGCCGCACCAAATCCAGTAGTTGCTTACGCCGAGTTCTGGTCAGCTCAATCTTGGAGAGAATTTCCTCGGCCTCTGTCAGCGTGCGGATACGCAGCGAGGAAGGGAAGACCTGCACCCGGTTTTCCTCCCGGGTCAGCAGAGTTGATTCTTCGAGCCAGGCAACGGCGGTCTTGACCCGCGTGTCGTCAGTGGCGTTATCGCGCTCGAATTCCTGCGCCGTCTCTTCCCGAACTATCTCGCCCGGGGTGGCGACGACCTCACCATTGTGCTTTCCACGGGTATCCAAGCGCCGGAGCGCCTTCAGGATCGCGCTGATCTCATGGCGCGCCAGACGCGAGCGGGCGCTGAGAGAGAATTGCCGTTCGACATCCTCGGTAGTGAACAAAAGCACGCAGACCGCCGGATCGCGGTCACGTCCGGCCCGGCCGGCCTCCTGCAGGTAATTCTCAAGGGAGCCCGGAATGTCGCCATGCACCACCAGCCTGATATCGGGTTTGTCGATCCCCATACCGAAGGCGTTGGTGGCCGCAATGACCCGCAGCTCACCGACACGGAAACGCTCCTGCACCTCGTGCTTGCGTTCGGGCGTCAGGCCAGCATGGAAGAAGTCCGCTGCTAACCCCTGTTGTTGCAGGAAGCTCGCGACGCGTTCAGTCGTAGCACGCGTGGCGCAATAAACCACGGCGCCTGACGCACCATCGCGCGGCAGGGCGCGTTCAATCATATCAAGAATGTCGGCGAGCTTACGGCTGCGGTGGGTCTCGTGCACCTCGAAGGCGAGGTTCTGGCGGGTCGCACCGCCGTCGAGCAGAAGCAGTTCCACTCCCAGGCGGGACTGGAAGTGATCACGGATGTCGCGCACCACCTCCGGCTTTGCCGTCGCAGTCAGGCAGATCACCGGCGCGGGCTCTTGATCCCCGGAATACTCACGGATGAAGCGCGAGACGTAACGATAATCGGGCCGGAAATCATGCCCCCATTTTGAGACACAGTGGGCTTCATCCAGGATCCAGTAGCCGACCTCGCGCTGCGCCAGGACTGCACGCACTGAGGGGCTGCGTAGCTGCTCGGGTGATATCAGCAGCATGGCCGCTTCGCCCAACCGCACCTGATCCAACGCAGCATGGCGCTCTGGCATTGAGAGAAGCCCGTTGATCGTAACGCAGCCACTGATTCCGTGACGCGCAAGGCCTTGCACTTGATCGGCCATCAGTGCGACCAGAGGCGAGATGACGACGGAAAGTGCGCCGATCTTGTCGAACCGCGCCAGCGCCGGAATCTGGTAACAGACGGACTTCCCGGTGCCAGTGGGCAGGATACCGAGAACGGATTTCCCTCCCATTGCTTCGGCGACAATGCGCTCCTGCAGCGGGCGACCGACATCGTCCTTTGGCTCCGGTCGGAAGCTGTCGAAGCCGAACCAGCGCGATAGGGCTTTCTTCGGATTGTTCTTCTCGCGGCACCAATGGCAGCCTGGGTCGTCGCACGCGCGGTCGCGCAAATGCCTAACGATTAGCGAGGCCTCACGGAACTGCGCCCGCACCCAGGGTGGCATAACGGAATCCCCGCCTGCGACCGAGATCCACGAAAGTGCATAGGCCATCGGCCAACTGAGTTGTGGTGAGGACAGGCGATTCAATGTTTGGTGGATACGCGAAGCGCATGCCTGACCATCAAGCAGCTCCTTCATCGCCTTCTCGGCCTGTGCCACGCCGGGTCGAGGTGCTTTGCGTATGTCGGTAAATAGTGCGTCGAACCCGTCACTCCCCTGCATGCAAGTGGTCAGGTAGTGATAGGCGATAAGAGCGGCAGGCCTCTCCTTCGCCAGGGTTGCAAAGGCTGCGATCTGGTTGGCCAGCACATCGAGCACAAGGCGCGCGTCGAGCTCCGGGTCATTTACATGCCCTGCGTGCAACCGCCCATCGTGATGGTGTTTGACTAGATGGTTGTATGGATTGCGCGGGAAAGCTAGCGGGTTCAGCCAAAGTGTGTCTATTGGCTTTGTGGCTAGTCGCGCGAGGCGGGGCCTCACCGCTACGAGGTGAGGGAGATCAAATCGGATAATGTTGTGACCAAGCAGGAAGTCGGCACCGGAGGCGAGGCTTTCGAGCCGGTCAAGGGCGACCGCCTGGTTCCCATTTCGGAATACCACCTTCTCCTGGTCTTGGCGGCGAACGGCGGCAAAGGCGAAAATCTTCGCTTGACCCGGATCAACCTCAAGGTCGATCGAAAGGCAGCGGTTCAGCAGAAAATCATCAATGTGCCCGGTTGTGGCTCCATCCATGCGCCTGTCTTCTGTCTACGATATTAAGTGCCTGATTTTACGAAATAAGCACGACAGATGAATGGGCGCCAGAGATAAAACATCGTTGCGACAAAGCTTAGCGAGATATGGTTATTTTCGCTTAAGGAAGTTGAGGTGCCGCTGTTCATGCAATTGAGACTTTGGTCTAAACACTCCGCGATCAGCTATACGCTTGAAGCGAGCTTACTGGCCGCCATCCCCAGTGCAACACGTGACCGGAGCACTTATTCCTAACAGCATTAGATTTGAATGTTCTTCTTATCCAACAAGCTGAAGCGCTCATGACTGGTGCGCTTCAATTCCTCAAGTTCTTTTACGGAAGTATCAGCAACAGCGCGTGGTGCTGGCATATTAAGATGGCTCTGCGACTCCTGCCAAAGCTTTTTATCCCAACCAAAGGAATCGCAAGGCGCAGATCTCTGTTGAGCGGTCACTTCGTCGAAGCAGCGGAGCTTAGTGCAAACGTCATTGTTCAAGCGCTTTATGACGGGCGCGCGGCCGTTGACACCTAGGCGCCTCCCGCCTAGGATAGCTGCGATGACTACTGAAATGCCTGACGTCAAAACCCGGCTAGAAACCTTATTCGGTCCTGTGTGGCAGGCCGCTCTAGACCATGCTGGCATCCTTTCTCGTCGCCGTGCTCGCGAGATCGGAGCTGGCGAAGGAACATCCAGCTCATTGGAGGCTATTGTGGAACTGCTTGAATCGCTGCCCCCATCAGATTGGCCCGAGCGCTGGACTGGTCTCGGTAAAAGCTCAGACCGCTGCCCAACACTTCTTACTGAGCGCTTTGCCGACAGATTGCAGAATGGGTGCATCGGACGAGAAGACGCTGTCATCCTCTGGGATGTGCCACTGAGCGACCCAACTAGCCCTCCTATCCTCAATGTCGCTGTTGGTTTTCTGCCGCCAGGAGCGTTTTCTGGCCTACCCCGCGATCACATTGAGCGCACAAGGTGGCGAGTGTGGACTAGGCAATGGTCGCACATGCATGGCTTGCCGCTCGTCTCTGGCGCTCTCCAGACTGCTGGCGCAACACCAGAGGGCAACGTAGCTCAGTGGATCGTGCATACCGGATTTGAGGGTGAAGCTCGGGAGAATGCAATCACGCACCTAGAGGAACGCATCCACGACTTCTCCCGCCATCGTGTTCAGAAATTTGTAGACCAATATCGTGCTCTTTACAGCGGAGACGATGAGGCTTCTGACTAAATACCACTCGAGCTTGAAGCGATAAGGTCAGCTGTGCGCTGCTGGGAGACTCGATATGAAAATCGCCAAATGGAACTGGATAGCTCTACATTACGACTCTATTCAGATTGGCGCATGGATCAATGATGAGACGAGGCAGGGCAAGAAGACGACGTATATGACCACTGCTCATTACGACCCTCGGACATTCGCCCGTATAGGTCCCCAATCGACGGTATCAATCTTTAAGGATGGCAGTTGGGTTGCTTATACCGGCGTTCGCTCCCGCCTCGAGCTTGAGAGCTATGTCACCGACATTTTCAAACGAGAACTTCGGGACTGCGGCATAACGAGGCCTGCTGGTCAGTCTTGGCCGAAACCATGGAGAGAACTCAAAGGTGAGCTCCTCGCAATCATGCAGGACCCAAGGCATGCTCTGATGAGGAACCCATTGGCGAAGGTAGTCGAGGGGCAAATCGACCAAAGGAAGCTAGAAGTTCCCGGCGAGGTTTAGGTGCGAAGCAATCTCCCAAACTATTGAGCTTATAAGGTCTATGGTGGCGCAACCTCATTGAGCGCCGAAGATGCAACAGTAGTAATATCTGGCTTCCTCAGGCGACTGCGGCATCGTTGAGCTGCTCGATCGTCCGAAACAGCTGGGTCACTGTGCTTTCATCAAACACTTGCTCCGGGCCTTGCGGCGCAATGTCCGTGAAGGGACTCTCGTAGAGTGAACTTGGCTCCATCACGCCGCGCGCGGTTAGGTGCTCCACGACCATGCTGATGAACTCGATCTGGTCCTTGGTCGCCATGCTGTTAGCGATGAAGGCCGAGAATGTTTCACTGACAGCCTTGCGCTCTAACCCCACTAAGGACCGGATGAACCGGCCGAGACCCTGGCTCGTCTCCTTAGCGCGCGCGATGTCCTCCGTGCGGGCGATGCCTGCTGTGACTAGCATGGATTCGAGTTCCGAGAGGTCCGTCAATGTCAGTGGTTTGCCGTAGCGCAACTTACGGAGAGCGATATGGTCCTCGTGCTGCTTCAGAAAGGCCCTCGCCTTCTGCTTAAAGCGCACGAAATCAACCTCCCCAACCTGCGGCAATGTATGCTCAACCTCTTCTCCGACTTCATCGGCGAAGTTCGAGTAGACAATTGCCCGCGAGCATTTCTCGATATGCTGGACGAGATCACGAAGGCGCAGACGAACCAACTCTAGGAGAGGCACCGTCACGCCCTCCCACCAGTGGTCGGTTTGCACGGCCTCGATCAGCTCCGCCTGGGCGGCGATACCCGGAATGCCGGATTGATCCTCTAGTGCGGACGCGATTTGGATTAGCTGCTTCCTCAGCCCGTCGAATCGCTTCGAGCCCTGCAGAAGCGCGAGCTTAAGGGAGAACATCAGCAGGTCGAAACGCTTGGCCTCTTCAGTTCCGTGCCGTATCGCGCTTGGCAGCGGCGCGAGCTCGGTCACGAGTTCATCGTGCGCCGAGGCGTCAATAACTGCCCAGGCCTCGGCGCGGGCATATTTCTCAACCGTGCGTCGGCGCTGGCGGACGATAAAGTTGTCCGGGTTCATCCCGGCAACGGTCTCCTGCAGAACTCGGAGCGCATCCTGACGCACCTCGACCTCGCCTTCCACGGCGCCGTTGCTCTTGCTCTGCTTTTCATCAAGTGCCCGCACCAAATCGAGCCGGGCTTGGAACAGCCGCTCGGACAGGGACTTACCTGCGGACGCGTCCTTCAGCTCCGGGTTGGCGCCAAAGAACTCGAGGTTCGCGCAATAGTCGAAGACGCGGAAGAACTCCTTGTCCTGCCCGGGGCCGAAGAGGTCGGGGCAGAGTCGCGTGCCACGACCCATCATCTGCCAGAACTTGGTCTTGGAGCGCACGGGCTTGAAGAAGACGAGGTTCACCACCTCCGGCACATCGATGCCCGTATCCAGCATATCGACTGAGATCGCCACGTGCGGAGCCTTGTCCTTCTCGGAAAAGTCATCGATCAGGCTTTGCGCGTAGTCGGTCTTGTAGGTGATGACGCGGGTGAAGTGCCCGGCAAAATGCGGATAGGCGGCATTGAAGCGCTTCTCGATGAATTCGGCATGGGGCTGGTTCTTCGCGAAGATGATGGTCTTCCCAATGCGGTCACCACCCTCGACCTTCACGCCCTTTTCCATAAAGTGGGCGATGACCTGGTCGGCCGTGTCCTCATTGAACAGCCGCTTGTTGACTTCAGCGGCTTCAACGCTGTCGGGGATCTCCTCCTCGCCCCATTCGAGCGCGTCCCACTGATCTTTCTCCTCCTCCGAGAGGTCATCGTAGCGCAGGCCGGAGCGTATGATCTTCAGCGGGACGGAGATGGCCTGCGGCGGCACCAGGTGCCCATCAGCCACCGCCTCGTCGAGGGTATAGGCGTCCGTAGGCACGCCATCCTCCAGGTCGAACAATGCATAGGTGTTCCGGTCGATGTCCTCCTTCGGCGTCGCGGTGAGGCCGACGAGGAAGCTGTCGAAATACTCGAAGATGGCGCGGTAACGCTGATAGACGGAGCGGTGGGCCTCGTCGATGACAACGAGATCGAAATGGCCGGGGCCGAACTGGCGCGTGCCTTGTGCCTTCCCGTCTATGAGGTTCATCATGGTCGGATATGTGGAGAGGAAGACCCGCCCCTCCACCGTCCGTTCCGTCACGAGGTTCACCGGTGCAGAATCCGGCAAGTGCGCCTTGAAGGCGCCGACTGCCTGGTTCACGAGGGAAACCCGGTCCGCCAGGAAAAGAACGCGCTTCACCCAACCGGCCCGCATCATCAAGTCCACGAGGGCAATCACCGTGCGGGTCTTGCCGGAGCCGGTCGCCATCACGAGCAACGCTTTGCGCTCCAAATGCTCCTCGAAGCTTTTCGCGATGGCGCGGATAGCGCGGTGCTGATAGGGTCGTTCGACGATTTTGCGATCAATGCGCTCTGCGGCGAGAACCTTGCGGCTCGTGCGGCGCTGGATCAGTAATTCGAGCTCGTCACGCTTGTAAAAGCCACCGATCTGGCGCGGCGGGTAGCGGGTGTCGTCCCAAATCCAGTGCTCGTAGCCGTTGGAGAGGAAGATCACTGGGCGCTGGCCGAAGCGCTTCTCGAGGCAGTCAGCGTAGAGCTTCGCCTGCTGCTGACCTTTCTGGGCGCTGTGCTTCGTCGCCTTAGCCTCGACGAGGCCGAGCGGCTTGCCGTCCACGCCCCAGAGCACGTAATCCACATAGCCGATGCCCTGGGCATTCGGCATGCCCTGGACTTCGAACTCAGTATCCTCTGGCCGGTCCAGCGCCCAGCCAGCTTCTCTGAGAAGCAAATCGATGAAGCGGTCGCGGGTCTCGGCCTCATTGTAGTCGTGCCGGTCAGGGATTGCCACGTTAGCTCTTCGGGCCGCCTCTACCTCGGCGCGAAGACGCTTCAGCTCCACGTCGAGATGGGTCTTGTCCCGCAGGAGTGCAGTGAGCTCACCGTCCTTGGCCTCTAACGCCGCCTGCTGCTGTTTGAGGTGCACAAAGGCGGTGCGTAGCGCATCCTCGCGCCGAGTCAGGTGCTTGGGGTCGAAGGCGAGGCCGTCCGCCGGCCGCGTGACCTTGCCATAGGTGCGGGCGAGCCAGAAACAGACATGAAAGAGCTCCTTCACGGCGCCGAGTGCATCAGCCACCGTGATCGTCTTCTCCTCATGCACAGCTCGGTTGCGCAGTCGGTTGATGAACTTCGCCTTGGCGAACACCGCCTCGCCCGCGAGCCGCTTGAAGCTCGGCTCGTGCAGCAGCGCGGCGATGTTGTCCTGGTAAGGCAGGGAGAGCCCTGGATCGTTCCGGAACGTCCATTTGACGGCGATCTCAACAGTCTTGCCTGCGAAAAAAGCTGCCGCTGTCGGATCGGAAATTACATGCCGCTCCGCTGCGACCGCCGCATCATGAATGTTTCCAAATTCGGCCGCGAGGAAGGTGAAGTTAGACATGCTATGGCGTCATCTGTTCAAGGCGTCTGAGAAAAAGCGCGTTGCTGAAGCGATGAGAACAGCTCGTTTGCAGCAGGAAGTGCGGATAACGACTTCGTTCGCTGGCGCTGGATCGAATTCAGAGCATTAATAAACCGTTCTTGCTCTCCTATGGTCGGCACAAGAGTTGGAATCTTAGATAAGTTTGACTGGTTTATTCCGGATATAGTCGACTGTGTAATGTATGGCAGAATGTATTTTTGGCGCACGTAGGAATTTGATAAATAGTAAAACAGATATTCCGCCCTTACGGCTTCTGAATGAGGGCGTATCCTGATAAACGATGATTCATAGATTAGAGGTTCTTCGGAGTTTGGAATCAAACACGGTTTGGCCGCACCCTCAAAATTTAGCGATCGCCGTGCAATCAGGAGATCTGTGTTGAGCAGGCCATACTTTGCGACATCTGCGGCGCTACAATTTACCCGCTTGAGTTCCCCTCTACTGACGATACCATTGAACGCATCGCTCATATGAACCATCTCTACTCCAGACTTGGATAAGCTGTATTTCTCTTTAGGGAAATAAGCCCCATTTTGGAGTGTAGAAATGCTTGCAATCGGCTGAAAGCGTTCTGGGTCTGCGCCAAAAATTTCGTTTCCAAAGACTTCCATAAAAGTTGAATGGAGCAGTTCGTTGAGTAACTTCAGTGTGCGCCTGCGCTTCCGGCGAAGCGCGTCCGCCTTGTCTAGGATAGTTGCGATCTGACGCTGCTCATCGAGCGGCGGGAGTGGGATCGGAGTAGCTGCAATCTCGCCTGATCGTATGCGAGGTAGTTGCCCCGGAGCTGCGTCGATCGGAGCGGTTCTTAAAAAGGCATCGCTTCGCAGGAAATGCGCGACATAGTTTCGGTCAACGCTACTACTCACCTTGAAGACATACTGGTCGACTGAACATATGCCGTCGAATTCAGCAATCCACACTTTATTGAGATATGGTCTCAAATACCCGTAGACGATGTCTCCTTCTTTGAAGCGCGCGCGTCGTCCCGTCATCCCGCCCAGTTCAATCTGCTCGGAACCGATGCGTATCCCCGTATCTCTCTCAACATGTTCCAAGCCAACGAACACGGCCTGTCCGACTGGCTTATCTTTCGGGTGAACGATCTCGTTCCTGAATTCGAGGAGCTCCCCTAATGGTCGGCTTCGGGCGACGTCCGTGATGATTTTGCTGTGAGTATTCACGGCAGCATGGCCTCCAACTCCAACAATCCCTCGGCGATCTCAGCCTCGAGCATTTTCAGTTCGGCAATGATCTCCTGCGGTGGGCGGTGCTCAGCCGCTTCGTGCACCACCTCTTTGTAGCGGTTGAGCGAGAGGTCGTAGTCGGCCGCTGCGATTTCAGCCTTCGGCACGCAGAAGCTTTGTGCCGTGCGGCTGCGCTTCCGCTCAGTGCCGGTCCGCTCGCGCCAGCGAGCTGCAATGTCAGGTAGGTTGTTCTTCGCCTGCTCGTCATTGGTCAGCGGGATACTAACGAAATTTGAGCCCTCACTCCGGCTCGGCGTCGGCCCAAGCTTCTCGTCTGGTAGCAGTGGGACGCGCTTGTCATCGAGGGAGAAGCCATCGGCCTGGCAGTCGTAGAACCAGACCTGGTCGGTGCCGCCTGAATTGGTCTTGGTGAAGAGCAGGATGGCGGTTGAGACACCCGCATAGGGGCGGAACACGCCCGACGGCAGCTTCACGATGCCGTCGAGGCGGTGGTCCTCAACTAACATCTTTCGGATCGTCTTGTGCGCAGTGGAGGAGCCGAACAACACCCCATCCGGCACGATCACGGCGGCGCGTCCGCCGGGCTTCAGGAGCTTGAGAAAGAGGACGAGGAACAGCAACTCAGTCTTCTTCGTCTTGATGACTTTCAGCAGGTCCTTAGACGTCGTCTCGTAATCGAGCGATCCCGCAAAGGGAGGATTGGCGAGGACTAGGCTGTAGCGCTCTGCATCACCGTTGTTGTCCTGCGCGAGCGAGTCCCGATAGCGGATGTCTGGGTTCTCGACTCCGTGCAGGATCATGTTCATAGAGCCGATCCGCAGCATGGTGCCATCGAAGTCGAAGCCATGGAACATGCTGTCGTGAAAATGACGGCGTAGGGCTTCGTCCCGGAAGATCTCCGGGTGGTTGTCACGAAGATACTCCCCGGCTCCAACCAAGAACCCGCAGGTGCCCGCGGCTGGGTCGCAGATCTCGTCCCTGGGCCCCGGCGCCGTCATCTCGACCATGAGCGCGATGATTTGGCGCGGCGTGCGGAACTGCCCGTTCTGACCGGCGCTCGCGATCTTCGAGAGCATGTATTCGTAGAGGTCGCCTTTGGTGTCCCGGTCATCCATCGGGATCTCTGCTAGAAGGTCGACCACTTTAGCGAGGAGTGCGGGCGTCGGGATGGTAAAACGCGCGCCCTTCATGTGCGCCCCATGGGCGGTGTCCGCGTCCGCCATAGAGCGGATGAAAGGGAAGACATGCTCGCCGACGATATTGAACATCTCGGCCGGGGCCTTGTTGCGGAAGCGCGACCAGCGCATCTCCTCAAAGGTAAGGCCGCGCTCGTCCTTCCCTCCCGGAAAGATCACCCTTTCCATAGGGCGCCGGAGCCGATTTGCCTTGTTCTCCTCCCGCGTGTGCACGTCGTCGAGGCCACGGATAAAGAGCAGGTAAGTGATTTGCTCGATCACCTCGAGGGGATTGGCGATACCTCCGGCCCAGAAGGCGTCCCAAATACGGTCAATCTTGTTTCTTAGTTCACCCGTAAGCATTAGCCCCTGAACCTTTGTTCGAGTCTTGGCTCGAACATAAGCTAAGCAGGGTCGCAAGGAAACGGAAACGATATGGCAATGTTATTGCATAACGCTTGCATCTCTGGTATATCTCCCTGAATTGCTCTCTCGGTAAGCCAGTGCTGGGCTAGAGAGCTTAGCGGCACTTCTGCGGCGCGTCCGGCACGCCTCAGCCGCTTGCACGTCTACTGAAGAAGCCCATGATATCCACCCCGCCTCAACCAGCGGGCCTGACGGCCTTCGCACCCCGGAGAGGTGGCAGAGTGGTTGAATGCACCGCACTCGAAATGCGGCATACGGGCAACCGTATCGGGAGTTCGAATCTCCCCCTCTCCGCCATTATTCCGCTCTAAGCTATTGTTGGCATTGCGCTATCCGCAGCGCTCGTCTGAGTGGTCCCAGCAAGGCCCCTAGCGGCGCCACCTGCACCGGTTCAGGAACTCACTACGAACACACCAGCTTCCTTGGCCTTGAGCCTGATAGTGCCTGCTCAAGGAAGTTGAATCGCCTCGTAGCATTCACGATTTGCGGCGTGTCATCCGCGAGCCATAGGCGGCCGGACTCGGACGCATCTCGGTATAAACGCCTTCATTGCTCCACAGTAAGCCGATACCGATTAGCCATCGACGGATCTTCCCGTTGGACCGACCACCGAGTCAGTGCCCATTGTGAAAGCTCGCGAGACGGGGAGGAAACTACCGCTCAGAACGACCAATGCCGCATGGCCTCCCCTCCCTTCCTGAGACAGGAGTTAGCTGGATGATGCCGGTGTGTCGATCAGGTGGCGGATCCGCTGAATGTAAAGCTCGAAATAGTCATCGAGGCCGAACTTCTTGCCTAACTCTCGACAGAGAAGGATCATCTCGAGCGCCTGGGACCACTCGCGGCATCGATAGGCGGTCAGCATCATGCCGTTCCGTTCGTTCAGTTCCGCGAAGTCACGGCCCGTGGCCACATCGGCACGCCCTAGAACAGTGAAGATCCTCTCCAGCTCCCGTTTTCCTCTGACCTGCAGATGGTCGATTTCGAGAACGGCGAAATGGGTCAGAACTGCCTGCGCGGTCCGCTCGCCGATGATGATGGGAACACCGTAGTGCTTTGTCATTCCCTCAAGGCGGGACGCCAGATTGACCGTGTCTCCCAGGGCCGAGTAGTTGAAGTGCAGATCGGATCCAAAGTTGCCGACGGCACAGAGGCCGGTATTGAGACCAATTCCGATCCTGAGCGGCGGAACCGGCTGATCGGCTTCACGCTGGCGTTGTTCGTTCAGCACTTTGAGACTGTCAAGCATCGCGCACGCGGCCTCGCACGCATTCATCTCATGACGCGGATCGTCGAGCGGGGCGTTCCAGAAAGCCATGATGGCATCGCCCATGTATTTATCGATTGTCCCGCGGCGCTCCATGATGTCCTTGGTCAGCGGAGTAAAGAGCCGATTGATAAGGGTCGTCAAACCCTTCGGATCGTCCTTGTACAACTCGGAAATCGTCGTGAAGCCCCGAATGTCCGAGAAGAGGACGGTCAGCACACGCTGCTCTCCGCCGAGGGTCAATTTTTCGGGTGATTGCGCCAGTTGTTCGACGAGATCGGGTGAGAGATACTGGCTGAACGCTGACCTGATCCGATAGCGGTCCGCGGAAACGGTCACGTAATTCGTGAACACCAGAACAGCGTAGACGAGTAGGCTGGAGATCAGTGGGAAGGTGTAGTCGATCAGGAGATCGAGAAAAGAGAAGCAGAACCAGGACACGCCCAAAGTTATGGCGGCGGTGGCCCCCCCAAGTACGAAAAGAATTCCGGCATTCACCCGAGGCACCAGTGTGACCAGGGTCAGGCTCAGCAGCATCGCAAGCACGATCTCGACGGAGGCCGTGTAGGTCGGCCGGCTCAGAGTCTCTCCCGTGAGGGCGCTTTCCAGAAGTTGGGCATGCAACTCGACCCCTGGCAGCGCCGGGTGAACTGGAGTGACCTTGAGATCGAGAAGGCCAGCGGCGGAGGTCCCGATCAACACCATCTTGCCCACGAGGCGGTCCGTGGGCACCCTGCCCTGCAGGAGGTCGATGGCGGAAACATACCTCCCAGGATTGGGGGAAGAGAAATGGATCCACACCCGGCCTTTGCCGTCCGTCGGAATTTCAAGATCATCAACACCGACGCTCTGGACGCCGCTTGCGTCCGACTTGATCAGGATGGCTCCCGATCTGGTGGCGACCCGCAGCATCTCAAGGGAAAGAGACGGAACAACGGTACCATCTGCGACCGCCACTACCGGGACACGGCGGACAGTGCCATCCTGTTCAGGAATAATAGAAAAGATACCCTGGCCCTGAGCGGCCTCGTCAAGGATGGGAAGATTGCGCAGGAGATGCGGAAAGTCGACGAGGAAAGGACGCGGGTCGGACCCGATGATCGCGATCCCCGTCTGGGTAGTCGGCCGCTCGATTGGCGCCGTGCCGGAGACGCGATACCCCGACTGCCCAAGCACCACCTTCGACACCCGAATGGCGTCCGCGAAGACGGCGTCGTTGCCGGGCAGGCGCAGGAGCCTTTCCCGTGTTGCGTTGTCCAACCCCCGGAATGTCTCGGCGGCGACCTCTGGTGAGCTTCGGTCCGGCTCGGGAAAGAGGACGTCGAAGCCAATGACAGTGCCACCTTGTTTGACGATCCTTGAGAGCATCTCGGCCATGACAGTGCGTGGCCAAGGCCATTGGCCCAATGCCCGCAGGCTCTTCTCGTCGATGTCTATGACGGTGACAAGATCCTGGCGCACGGCACGCGGATGCATCAGCTGGTAGATGTCAAACGATCGCTGACGGAGAGCTTCGATAGGTCCAGGATCCCAGATCCGCAAGGCGAGCAGTCCGACGAGAAGCAGGAGGCCGACGATCCGCCCGATCCCGAAGCGGTGCATCCTCTTCAGGAGAGCGGTCACAGCCCTCGCTCCGGTGGGGTGTGGGCATAAGCTGCGATGAACTTCGCACCCTGGTCGTCACGATGGGATCGCGCCTCCCATCGGGTCAGACCGTGAGGAAAGGGACCGGACAGGATCGTCGGCAGATGCATGATCCCCTCACAGGATTTGATCTGTGGAACGGGGTAAGGCGCCTGCAATGGTCAACTCTGCCGCCAAGACCTCCTCACTCGCGAACCTGACAACGGCCGACACCGTATTCCCCTCCCCCACGAGCCGCCTCAACCCTCCGATCGAAGTGTCTAGGGCAAGCCCAGTCGGCGTAGAGACGAAATCCTCGGGGCCAATCCCGACGATCTCCATGCCGTTCACAAAGAGATCGACATCGGTGACCGCCCCACCAGAAACTGGCGATCCGAGGACAGAGATGTCGATCTGGTCTGATGAAATCAGCAGCGATGCTCCGCCCGTGTTGTCGATTTCATTCAGCTGAGAGAGGTTCGCGCCCTCGCCGACGCCGAGAGCCGTGATTTTCGTGCCATATACGTTGTTTAGCGTTGCAAGCTCATCATCAATTGCGCCCTGTCCTCTGCCATCCGAAAGAAAGTAGAGAAAGTTTTTCTCATTCCCCTGATCCAAGATCCGCAAACGATCGTTGGCCGCTCGCAAGGCGTTGGTGAAATTCGTCAATCCATTAGAGCTGAGCCCTCCCAGGTAGTTCGCGATCATATCCTCCCCGGTTTGACCAAGGCTGAACGTCTCCGCATTCACAATGCCTCCACCCGTAGGATCGGCAGGATCGGCGCTGCCGTTGAATGGGATGATCGTGACCGTGAGATCGGCAGGCGAAAAGCCGATCCCTCTCACACGCTCCGTCAGCGCGATGAGACCGGCAATCTCTGCATCCAGGATGGTATTGGCACGTCCGTCGCTGTTAAGATCGCCGACAGACGCCCCGCTGAATTGTTCCGACGTGCTGCCCGAGATGTCGATGAGGTAAAGGATGTTCATCTGCGGCTGCAGGAACGTCCCGAGGTTGACACTCAGCCTGAGATCGGCATTTGCAGCCGTGGTGGCGGAGGGCGCCTCGATGGTAAGAGAGACGGGCTGATCGTTATAGTCGAGGATGCCGCTGCTCGAAGTTGCTTGGTCAGGAGACGT
This sequence comes from Microvirga arabica, assembly GCF_016811235.1. Classification (GTDB taxonomy): domain Bacteria; phylum Pseudomonadota; class Alphaproteobacteria; order Rhizobiales; family Beijerinckiaceae; genus Microvirga; species Microvirga arabica. The sequence goes on along the minus strand of NZ_JAFBID010000006.1, from coordinate 108,009 downwards.
AAACGTCCCGGTGCCGCGGACTTGCACCGTGATGTTTGCAGTATCGGCTCCTCCGTTGCCGTCGGAGACCGTATAGGCGAAGGACACCGTCGCAGTTTCACCGGCGCTGAGAGCGTGGAAATCGTCGCCAGGGTCGAATACCAACTCGCCGGAGGAGTTGCGGAAGACGGAGCCTTCGAGCGGGCTCGTCCAGCGGATAACGTTGAGTGGATCGCCGTCGATGTCGCGGTCGTTTGCAAGCACCGTCAAGACCCTGACACCAGCCTCGCTTGCGCCAATAATGCGATCGCCCGTTGCAGTGGGAGCATCGTTTCGGCCAGCAACGATCCACGAGATCGACGCCGGAACCCGAATGGCACCATCGACCAGCAGATTGTAGTCGACCCTGACCGTCTCGGTCTCTCCCTCACCCAGGTGCTGATAGGCCGGATGCGATGGGTCCAGAGAGAAACTCCGTGCTCCATCGAGATATCGCACGCCAGGAGGCAAGAAAGCTGGGACGATTACAAGAGGCAAGGTCGTGCCAGCCGGTGTGGCCGCGTCCATCAGTGCGCTGAGCCGTGCCAGTGGCCCGTCCTCAAAAGCCGAGCCGCGGATCGGCGCCGGTACTATCGTGACGGATGGAAGAACAATGTCACGCTCCGCGACACGCTCCTGGACAACTGGTGTGATGGCAAATTGCCTTGAGTCTGGCAGATCGACCCGCTGAGGCAGGTTCACGGGAATGATAGGCGCGTCGTCGAAATCACTGCTGCCCCTGGGCTGGCGGTTCTCAGTAGAATAGAACTGGAATATTTCCCGCGCGAACGCGTTCTCGCCGCGGATGTCATCAGCGGTCTTCGCAATCTGTGTGATGCGCGGGTCGGAGCCGGGGACGGGCGTCAAGAGAGTCGTAACGCGGGCATCCGACAGCGACGTGATCACACGGGCCGGGTTGTTCTTATCCAGAAGGACAAACGAGCCCACGGTTCCATCCGGCTCGGTCAAAAGCGAGAACTTCGTGGTTCCGCTGAATGCTGCGATTTCGGTCTGGACGGCCGTACCTCTGATCGCCATGGTCGCGACTGGGGTATCCACCTTGAGGTCGCCGGACTTGGCTACCCGCCCGGCGACGAAGCCGATTACGCCTTGGATGAGGGTGAACAGGGCCGAGTTCGCATTTGAATCTGCGTCGTACACCATATCGTTCAGCACCATGCGGGCGCTGGAAGATAGGCTAAAGACTGTTCCGTCGTTGAATTTGATCGTCAGCGAGGAATCCGCTCCCGTCTGCACGACGTCGCCTTTAGCTACCATGTCGCCGAGGCGCAACTCGACCGAAACGCCGTTCCGCAACACGGTTGCGGAACCGGATACTTTCTCGACACGACCGATCGTCGTTCGGGTTGGCGGTGCATTGCTCACCTGCGCATACTGATCTGAATGATCAGGGCCCGCCAGCGTCTCGATGGTGGCACCTGTGAGGCTCGCACCTTCAGGAGTCATGATGCTCAGGCGCCGCTCGTCCCTGAAATAGCCCAGGATCACTGCCGTTGTCTCCTGGCTTGCGAGCAGGAGATCAGCTCCGGATCTCTTGAATTGGGCAGTAAAGAGTATGTCCTTGTCGGGAAAAACGATCGAGGGTTCGGTGTCAGCACGACGGCTCGCTGCCTCGGCAGCGTCAATCTGGATGTCGAATACGGTAGCGCCGTCCCCAGATTGGTACACAGCATGAACCCCTTGGGTTCATGCGATGATAATCCTTTAATCCATTCTCTCCTACGGGAATGAAATCTTAGACATCGGAACGGCTCGTACAGACGTCCTCAAGCTGGCGGAGGTCGGCTTTGGGTCAGGCACGGCAGTTCCCTTGCTCCTTCGGAACGTCCGGTACGCGCGACCAAAGCTGACAACCAAGTTACTTCGGAGTAGTGCCAGTTGCAGACGCTCTCACCTCAACCGGCCAAGGAATGCGACTGTGCGCTCTTGCTCACGAAGCGGTTTTGTTGTCCAGGAATGACTCGAACAGCTGCTCGTGTCCCATCTGGCCTCCTTTGAGCATCACGAGCATCCCATCGCGCGATGAGTCATCGCTCCGCGCGAGGCTGACGGTGACCCCGTTGCTGATCCGGCTATGATAGCCAAGCCCCCAATAGCCGAGATGACCGACGATCCGGCTCGACGTGTCGCCCCCGGCAATCGCCAGCCGCCGGATCGGACGACGCTTGAGAACCTCTTCGACGAGAGAGGCGCTGGCAGTTGCGAGATCGCCAGCCAAGGAATGCGGAGCATCGCCGGTCTCAGGGGCCGTCGAGAGCATGACGTGCTCGCCTCGAGCCAACGCAGCAGCGGCACTTTCGATGATCCGCTCGCGCGCACCTGAACTCGACAGGATGCTGGCAGGATCCACATTCAGGCGCGTGTAGGACCGTGTGGCTGCTACCTGCATCCTCGTTGTCGGAGAAAGGCTTCCCACAAATGCAAGCACAGGCCCATCTGCCGGCGTCGGCAGAGAATTCGCCAGCGGCTGCCCTTCCTCGAAGAAAGCTTGTGCGACGCTGCTAGAGCCCACCGCCAACAGCGGATGCCGCTGGCTTTCGGTTCGGAGCAAGTGACCGATGGTGTCGACATGCTGCGTGTCGCACGCGTCGAGCAGCACCGCCGGCGCCACGCCCGACAGTCGCTTCCATTCGGCGGCGAGGGACTCCGTGTCCCCAATCAGCAGAGGCCAGTGAATCGCCTCCACTCCGGGCATGCCGAGGGTGGCAAGATGCTGCCGAAGATCTGCCTCGGTCATCGGTGTTGCCGGATGGCGGCTCATGGTTGGGTGACGGTCGAGCCGGAACACACCTCCATCGGTGCCGAATGACGCGAAAAGATTGGAAAAGGCGCAGTAGCGACCGAGCGATGGCTGACCGCCGACAATGGCGACGGTTTTGTGCGCGACATACTCATGCAGGATCGCGGCTGCCACCGCGATGTTCCCGCGCGCCGGAGCACTGTCGAAGGTCGAGCAGCACTTGTAATGCAGGATGCGAACGCCGAGATTGCGGAAGAATGCGCCAACGGGCGCGAGCTCGGCCTGCATCTCGTCCGGCTCCATCGCACGCGCAGCGCCTGCAATGCCTATGGCATCCAAGTCTCCGACCTGAGCCAGCCGCTGCGGATCAGGCACGCGCAGGAAGAGGAACGCGCGGCGACCGCGCCGCGCCACTGTCGCGAGCGTATCCGTTGCTCCGGTGAAATCGTCTCCGTACCAGCCATAGGACGGGGTCACGATGACCTCCGCCCCTCTAAGGCTTGCCGAAGAAGCTGAAGGCATCCGAAAGCGAGCGATGCCTGGCACGCGCGCTGTCGATGCTTTCTCCCGCTTCCACGGCTCGCCAGGCTTCACGAATGCTCGCTACCCCTTCTGCAGGACCGCCCGGGTGGGCCATCACTCCACCGCCTGCCATGAAAAGAAGGTCAGACGTGTTCACGGCGCGATAGGTCTGCTCCACCGTTCCCGCCCATTGACCGGAAGAGAAGGCTGGCATGACCCGGTCGTCCACGTCGCAGAGCGATTCCAAACAATCTTTTGCGCTCTCCACTACCTCCTCGTCGGCCTGCGCGAATTTTCCCCCGAGGCCGTGCACATGCATGTGGTCGACGCCGGCTAGGCGCCAGAGCGTCTGGTAGGCTTGAAAACCGATCCCGAGCGCGGGATGTCGCGAGAGCGCGCCATAGCCGTTTCGGTGGCCATGGACCACCAGATCGCTGCTGCGCCTCAGGGTCTCGATACCCGAGAAGCCGCACCAGTTCAGACTGGCCATGACGCAGCTTCCCCCTTCCTTTGCCACCAGATCCGCATGACGGCGCATGGCGTCCGTCTCGTCGGTGATATTAAAGGCGACCATGACATGCTTGCCGGTTCGATCCTGGTGTCGGCGCACGGCGGCCATCACGGCTGGAACACGGGTAGACAGTGGCGCATGGGTGGGATTAGAGGCGATTTCATCGTCCTTGATGAAGTCGAGCCCAGCAGAGCACAGGCGCTCCACCAACGAGGCAATCTCCTCGGAACGTAGTCCGACATTCGGCTTGATGATCGATCCGATCAGTGCGCCGTGAGCGACGCCCGTCAAGCGTCGCGTTCCATCAATGCCATGCTGCGGCAATGGATACTGTTTTCGATAGGTGCCAGGCAGCTTGAGGGACTGGAGCCGCAGGCCAGTCACCTCGCCGAGATCGAAGAGATTGCCAGCCACAGTCGCGGCAAGCGTCGACAGATTGACCCCTACATTCGCGACCGGAAACCGCACGACCACCTCGCCAAGGTGCGGGGACGCCGATAGGCTCTTGCGGTCAAGCCAAGAGCTGCGAAGGGAGGGCTGCGCAACCTCGCCCAGGTCACGGATCGCGACGACATCCGCGCGAGCGCGCTCCCGCAACTCGTCGGTCTCACCTTCCACCCGAGTGAAGGTTCCGCAGGATTGCTCGCCAGCCATCACCTCGGCCACTGCCTCAAGCGGCAGAGGCGTTTCAACAAGATAGATCGCCTCATAGAATGCATCCGGCATGGCAGACCTCAAAGCCGGGAGAGATCAGGGAACGGCCGGACCGGGTCGCGTCCATCCCAGCCTTCCGAAGCTTCCCTGATCAGCTGAAACATCTTTCCCTTTGGCCCGGCCACCTCCGACAACTCGATCACGGTGCCCGGATGATATTCGGTGTCGAAATAGACGAAGCGGCCGCGCTCGCCTACCTCGCCGCTCATGACGGGAGCGAAACCCTGCTTCATCAACCGTTCCAGATCGGCATCGTAATTGTCCGTCCAGTAGGCGACATGCTGCAGGCCCCGATGACCGGCCTGCTTGAAATCGCGGTACATGGACGGCGCATCGTTGCGGGTTTGGATGAGTTCGATCTGGAGAGAACCGGAATTGGCCAAAGCCACAGAATTATGCGGTCGATAAGTCTCGCCTCTGTATGTGTAGTTCTCGATCGGCACCTGCTCCTTGTAGAAGAATGGTCCCACGCCGAGAACACGCGACCAATAATCCATGGCTGCCTCGATGTCGTCGACAACATAGCCAGCCTGCCTGATCTCCCCGAGAAATCGGCTCATATCCTACCTGCAAGTCTAATGAGGGCGCAGCCATTTGAACCGCGCCCGATGAAGAGGAAAATCCGATGTAAGCCATCGGATCGCACGGCGTTCGTCAGGCGAGCGTTCCGACGACGCTCTCGAGATGCCCCCAGGCCTCTGGGCCGAACTTCTGCTTCCACTCCTTGTAGAAGCCGGCTTCGCGCAGTTTCGCCCGGAAGCTATCCGTGTCGCATTGATTGAAGGACAATCCCTTGCTCTGCAGATCGGTCTGCACCGATTCGTTGAGAGTCTTGATGTCCTCGCGTTGCTTCAAGCCCGCCTCGTTAATAGCGCGCGAGACGACCTCCTGCACGTCCGCAGGCATGCCTGCCCACTGGCGGCCATTCGCGATGAACCAGTAGCCGTCCCAGATATGATTCGTGAGCGCGCAGGAGGACTGCACTTCATAGAGCTTCGCGACCTGAATGATCGGGAGCGGGTTCTCCTGCGCGTCGACCACCTTGGTCTGGAGGGCGGTGTAGACCTCGCTGAACTGCAGGCTGGCCGGCGCCGCGCCGAGGCCGGAGAACATGGAGATGCTGATCGGGCTCACGGGCACGCGGATCTTCAGCCCCTTCATCGAGTCCGCGCTCTGGATCGGCGCACCGCTCGTGGTCATCTGGCGGAAGCCGTTGTCCCACATGGTTTCAAGCGCGTGCAGCCGGGAGTCGGCAATCGCCTTGCGCACGAAGGCCCCAACGGGGCCATCCATGGCGGCCCAAACTTGGTTGTAATCCTTGAACGCGAAGCCCACGGCATTGATCGCCGCGACGGGAACAAGGGTTGCGATCACCAGTGCCGACGGGGTGAAGAAGGTCAGAGCGCCGTTGCGCACTTGGGAGAGCATATCCGTATCGCCGCCGAGCTGATTGGCTGGGAAGATCAGCATCTCGACACGCCCGTTCGTCTCCTTGGCGATCCGATCAGCAGCTTCCTTTGCGCGGATATTGAGGGGATGGCTGAGGGGTAGGTTGTTGCCGTATCGCAGGGTGATCTCGGCAGCGTGAGCATAGCGCGGAATCGAGAAAAGGCTGATGGCAGCCGGAGCAGCCCCGAGGCCTTTGAGAAGTGTCCTTCTGCTGATGGTCATGGCGTAATTTTCTCCCGAAAAGATGGTTTTGCTCTTCCCGAATGAGAAAATCAGTCATATTGATGATGTGGTCAAATCAAAGTTTTGATGTTTTTTGATGTAATCATATGAGCATTCTGGTCGATACCCATCCCCTCAGCCGACGCGCCACCATCGTGGACATCGCACGGCTTGCCGATGTTTCGACAGCCACCGTCGACCGGGTTCTGAACGGCCGGCAGGGGGTTAAGGCTGCAACGGTCAAGCGTGTCATGAAGGCCGCTGCGGAGCTTGGATATGTTGACGAGAGCGACGAGCGGGCGCGGGATGTGAGACCTCTCACCCAAATTTCGTTCATCCTCCCCCAGGGCACCAACCGCTACATCACCATGCTCGGCCGCATGATCACCGAGACGGCGCCGCAACTGGAGCGCTTCTCGATCAAGCCCACGGTAGAATACATCGACAGCTTCAATCCCGATCTGCTCGCCAAGGCCCTGCGCCGCCATGCCAAGCATGCGGACGGTATCGCGTTCATGGCTATCGAACATCCCGTCGTGCGCGAGGCCGTCACCCGCATCGCCGCAGCAGGAAAGCCTGTGGTGACCTTGATCTCCGATGTGGCAAGCCCGGGGCGGATGGCTTATTTCGGCCTCGACAACCGGGCGGCCGGGCGCATGGCGGGCTATCTTCTTGCCCGCTTCATCAGCAAGCACCCTGCCAAGGTCGCCATGATCGCGGGCAGCCTCAGCTACCGTGCTCACGGAGAGCGCGAGATGGGCTTCCTCGATATCTTACAGGAGCTCTACCCCGACATCGAAGTGGTCGGGCTGCGTGAGGGGCATGACGACGAGGCGCTCAACTACCGGCAGATGAGGGCACTCCTGTCTCACCACCCGGACTTGGATGGGATCTACAACATTGGCGGCGGCGCATCAGGCATCGGGCGCGCGCTGAAGGATGCGCGGCGTGAGAGGGACGTGGTGTTCGTCGGCCATGGCCTGACCAGCGACACCCGCGAATTCCTTCTCGACGGCACGATGGATGCTGTCATCACCCAGAGCGCCGAAGACACCATCGCCAAATGCGCAGCCCTGTTCCGTGACCTAAGGGAGGGGCACAAGATCGGCAACCTAGCTGATCCCATGCGCATCGAAGTGGTCTTCAGGGAAAATCTCCCCTGACGGCAAGCAATCACAACAACAAAGAACAAGAACGCCAAGAACATTCAGAGACAACGGAGGAGACAATGACCGTGGCAACAGAGAGCATCGGCGTCGGCGAGATCGAGGACATGCCGACCGGCCTGAAAAGCGGGTCGGCGCTCCTTAAGCCCATCGAGATGATCGCCTCCGGCATCTTGGTGGTGATCATCGTCCTGCTCCTGATGGGCGTGACCTCACGCTACGTGCTCTCTCTGCCGATCGTCTGGATCGATGAGGCGGCTGCCTTCTGCTTCCTCTGGCTGGCCATGCTTGGCGCAGTCATCGCCATCGACCGCAACGAGCACCTCCGCCTGACCCTGTTCCTCCACATGCTCCCGGAAAGACTGCGCGGCTTCTTCGGCGCATTGGGACCGCTTCTCGTCGCAGTGTTTCTGGTCGGAATGCTCTCGCCTGCTATCGAGTATGTGATTGAGGAATCCTATATCACCTCGGCCGCGCTCAACATCCCCATGAGTTGGCGCGTGGCCGCTCTTCCAGTCGGCATTGGTTTGATGGCGCTCCTGGCGCTCAGGGAAACAGTGCGGGCAGCCAGAGCTTCGGAAATCTCCATGGCGGCGGCCGTGATCTTGGCCGTCGGTGGGTTGCTGTGGCTCGCCTCCCCGTCCCTGCCGTCGCTGGGCAACATCAACATCCTCATCTTCCTGGTCGGCTTCGTTGCGTTCTTCCTTGTCATAGGCGTGCCGATCGCCTTCTGCTTCGGCCTCGGTGCCTTCACTTTCCTGACCTTCACCAGTTCCGTGCCGACGATGGTGATGATCGGGCGCATCGACGAGGGCATGTCCAGCCTCATCCTCCTGTCAGTTCCCATCTTTGTGTTCCTGGGCTGCATCCTCGACGCGACCGGCATGGGTCGGGCTATCGTTGAGTTTCTCGCGTCTCTGCTCGGCCACGTGAAGGCGGGTATGTCCTATGTGCTCCTCGGTTCGCTCTTCCTGGTCTCCGGCATTTCCGGTTCCAAGGTATCCGACATGGCCACGGTCGCACCGGCCCTCTTCCCTGAGATGAAGCGTCGCGGCCACAAGCCGAAGGAGATGATTGCGCTGCTGGCGACCGGTGCCGCCATGGCCGACACGGTGCCGCCGTCGATTGTCCTTATCGTTCTCGGCTCGGTGGCGGGCGTCTCCATCGCAGGTCTGTTCACCTCCGGTTTTGTTATCGCAATGGTGCTCCTCCTCGTTCTCGCCATCCTCGCGCGCTGGAAGGCACGCGGCGAGGTTATGGATGGCATCCGGCGCGCTCCCCTACGAACTGTAGGCAAGGCGCTTGCGGTCGCCGGCCCAGCACTCGTGCTGCCATTCCTGATCCGGAGCGCTGTCGGCGGCGGCGTGGCAACAGCGACTGAAGTTTCAACTATTGCCGTGCTCTACGCCCTGATCATCGGCATGGTACTCTACGGTGGCATCCGCCCCGGCAAGATCTACGACATGCTGGTCGAAACAGCGGCTCTCTCAGGCGCGATTCTGATCATCCTTGGCACCGCCTCGGCCATGGCTTGGGCGCTGACCCAGACCGGCTTCGCCTTCAAGATGGCGGCGATCGTCACCGACCTGCCGGGCGGCTGGGTGACCTACATGCTGGTGACGATCGCAGTCTTCATGGTGCTCGGCTGCGTGCTCGAGGGCCTGCCGGCCATCGTGCTGATGGCGCCTATTATGTTCCCAATTGCGAAGAACCTCGGAATTAATGACATCCATTATTCCATGGTCGTCGTGACGGCCATGAATGTGGGCCTAATGGCGCCGCCCATCGGCATCGGCTTCTATATTGCCTGCAAGATCGGCAACGTCTCTCCGGATGAAGCGATGGGTGCCATCTGGCCATACATTGGAGCGCTCTTCGTGGGACTCCTCGTCATCGCCATGATCCCGGGGCTGTCGACGGCTTTCCTTTAGAGTCCGCTAAAAGATCTCCATGCGACTGCCGTAAGGCGGGAGCACGTTGGAGAACCACTGCACTCGAAGTGGTTCTCCAACGATTGAGGGTTTCTCTCACGAGATTAGTAGGTCTGCTCTGGGTTATTCCCTGAAGCTGGAGCACATCAGGATCACGGCACCGTGCAGGATAGCAAGGGTCATGTCGTGCTCGGCTCCGATCTGACCGGGGGTGGACTGGTCACCATCACACTGATGTCACCCTTGCAGGTTTCGTTCTCCCTGTCGGAGCGTGATCTACCGTTGCTGCGCGCGACTCTTGTAGATCCTAAGGACTAAGGCCGCGCGCGTGTTCTCGCCGACCAAGATGGTCAAACGTCTGCAGACGCGGGCCTGGCATTCATCGAATTACTGGGTGACGTCAGTCGGGGCTGACACGCCGCTATGGCGTATGCCTCGACTTAAGCCTGCGGTGTCGCCTGCTGATGCTGTAAGGTCCTTGTCAGCTTGATCAAGGATCTGCCCTGCTCTTGCTATGGAAGGCTGAGCCATTAGGATAGCTCGAAGCGCCGCTCACAGGCGCAGGGAACGATCAACTCTCATGCCTGCATCACCGAGTACCGCAGCCGTTTCGCTCCGCAGCGTGGCCATCACCTTCGGGCCAAAAGTGGGTGGCTACACGGCCGTTCAGAATATTGACCTTACAGCATCCCCTGGGGAATTCATCGCGATCGTCGGGCCGACCGGATGCGGAAAATCTACCCTGCTCAACGCAGCCGCGGGGCTGCTTAAGCCGTCCTATGGCGAGGTCGAGATCTTCGGTGCGCGCCTGCATGGCCTCAACGGCCGTGCGGGTTATCTCTTTCAGCAGGACGCCCTGATGCCCTGGAAGACAGCCCTCCAGAACGTGGCCGTCGCCCTGGAGCCCAAGGGCGTTTCCCGAAAGGAGGCCGAGGCGAAAGCCCGGGACTGGCTGCGACGGGTCGGGCTTGCTGCCTTCGTCGACCGCTACCCGCATATGCTTTCAGGCGGCCAACGAAAGCGGGTCGCCTTGGCACAGATGCTGATCCGCGATCCTGAGATCCTTCTGATGGACGAGCCTTTCGGCCCGCTGGATGCCCAGACCCGGCAGATCATGGGCAACCTGCTGCTGGAGCTCTGGGCAGCCAATCGCAAGGCCGTTCTCTTCGTCACGCACGACCTCGAGGAGGCGATTGCCCTCGCCGACAGGGTGGTGGTGATGTCGGCCGGCCCTGCGGCCGGTATCATCGGGGAGTTTCCCGTGCCGCTGCCGCGCCCGCGCGACATCGCGGAGGTGCGGCTCGAACCCGCCTTCCATCACATTCACAAGGAGATCTGGGCGAGCCTTCGCACCGAGGTGCAGAAGGCCTACGCACAGGGAGAGGGAGCCTCCTCATGAACCGCTTGAAGCTCATTCTCCTCCAGGTTGCCGTAGGCCTTGGCTTCCTGTTGCTCTGGCATGTCTTGACCGCCTACCCCATTCTCGCGCCGACGCGTCAGACCCAGTTCTTCTTCTCGACTCCTCTCGACGTGCTGACGAGGGTCTGGAAGGAGTTCGCTTCCGGCGAGATATGGCGGCATCTCTGGATCACGCTTGTGGAGACTATTCTGGCTTTCGCCTTCGGTGCAGGCGGGGGGATCCTGTTCGGCTTCCTGTTCGCCCGCCGCGAACTCCTGGCTGCCGTGTTTGACCCCTATATCAAGGCGGCAAACGCGCTGCCGCGGGTGGTGCTCGCGCCGATTTTTGCCCTCTGGTTCGGCCTTGGGATCTGGTCAAAGGTGGCTCTTGGCTTCACGCTGGTCTTCTTCATTGTCTTCTTCAACGTGTACCAGGGCGTGCGCGAGGTGAGCCCGGTCGTGCTGGCGAATGCCAGGATGCTCGGCATGAACGAGCGTCAGCTGCTGCGGCACGTCTATTGGCCGGCAGCGCTGACATGGATGTTCTCTTCCCTGCACACCTCTGTGGGGTTCGCCCTCGTCGGCGCGGTCGTGGGTGAGTATCTCGGCTCCTCCGCAGGGCTCGGCTATAAGATCCATGAGGCCGAGAGCGTGTTCGACGTCACCGGAGTCTTCGCCGGCATGGTAATCCTGTCGATCTTCGTCATTCTCATTGACTACGTGGTCACTCTTATCGAGAGGCGCCTCCTGGTCTGGCGCCCTGCCCCATCGACAAACGGGCAAGGTTAAGCAATCCTTCTCGTCCACAATCTGCATCGAAGCAGGGAGAACGAGGATGGAACGCCGTACATTTCTCATTGGGACGGGCGCTGTTGCTCTGTCCACCGGGCTGAGTCGCAGCGCCTTCGCACAGGCGAAGCCGGAAAAGAGCAAGGTCACGCTGGGTGTGGGCGGCAAACCGCTACTTTATTACCTTCCGCTGACCATTGCTGAACGGAAGGGGTTCTTCAAGGAAGAAGGGCTCGAGGTGGAGATCAACGATTTCGGCGGCGGCGCCAAGTCGCTCCAGGCCCTGATCGGCGGCTCCGTCGACATCGTCACCGGGGCCTATGAACATACCATTCGCATGCAAGCCAAAGGTCAGGATGTTCGCGCCATCACCGAACTAGGCCGATTTCCAGCCATCGTGATCGCAGCAAAGAAAGACAAAGCTGGGCAGATCAAATCCGCGGCCGATTTCAAGGGTCTCAAGATTGGCGTGACAGCCCCGGGATCCTCCACCGCGCTGACCGCACAATATGCCATGGTGAAGGCGGGGCTGAAGCCAACTGACGCCGCCTTCATCGGCGTCGGCTCCGGTGCGAGCGCCGTTGCCGCCATGCAGAAGGGTGAGATCGACGTGATCTCACATCTCGATCCAGTCATTTCCAAGCTCGAGTCGGAAGGAGATATCATGATCCTGATCGACACGCGCACAGAGGCTGGAACGCGGGCGCTCTTCGGCGGCTCGAACCCGGCAGCAACCCTCTACACCAAGAAGGACTTCATCGACGCCAACCCAGTGACGACCCAGCGCCTCGTGAACGCCTTCATGAAGTCGCTCAAATGGCTCCAGACAGCGAAGCCGGAGGATGTCGCCGCAACAGTTCCGCCAGAGTACCATCTCGGCGATCGCCCATTGTACCTCAAGGCTGTGCAGAATTCTCTCGAGAGCTATTCGCGTGACGGCATTGTCCCGCCCGATGGCATGAAGAGCGTCATGGATATGCTGAAGCAGCTCGACCCTGAGCTGAAAGATGCCAAGGTTGATCTCTCTGCAACGTTTGAAGACCGCTTCGTGAAGCAGGCCGCGAGCTAGTCGTTGGGCCAGGTCAGTCGAACACGTCAATCGGGAAGATTCTGATCAGACCCATTTCGCCACAGGATTGCGGCTTGTCCGCAAGCCTGGGGCAGGTTGAGTACGTGTCTGAATTCCTCAGGCACTCACAAGACAACTTGGGTAACTATCCCCAGTATGGCCGTCTGACCTGTCACAACTCCGCCAGTTGCGGCCGACTAAACTATCGGATCTGGCAAGAGCGTACGGCCTGTCTATTAACGGCAAGGTACGGACCTGAGGCTTAAGCAGCCAAACGACCGACGACCCGAGCGTGCCGGCACCGGATTCTCAAGTCTAAGGCAGGATCGCCAAATTTCTGAGGAAACAGGTTCACTTACCTCGTGCCCTGGATAATATTCCGGATGCGATTTGCTAAAGCTTCAACCGCAAAGGGCTTAGTGATCATCTCCATCCCCGGATTAAGGAAGCCGTTTGCCAGTGTGGCATTCTCGGCATAGCCGGTGATGAAAAGCACCTTCAGGTGGGGTCGCGTCTCTCGCGCGGCATCGGCGAGTTGTCGCCCATTGATACCGGGCAAACCGACATCCGTGACGAGCAGATCGATGTGTTGCCGCGACTGCAGGATCTTGAGACCTGCGGGACCGTCAGGCGCTTCGAGGGCACGGTAGCCCAGATCCTGGAGCACTTCGACGATCAGGTTGCGGATGACGGGCTCATCCTCGACCACCAGCACCGTCTCGCCCGCCTCTGCCCGAGGGACCTCGGCATGGGAAGCCGGGGACGGCTCCTCCTGGGCGGCGCCGCGGTGCCGCGGCAGGTAGATTCTGATCGTTGTGCCCTGTCCCTCCTCCGAATAGATTTTGACATGCCCTTCGGATTGTTTGGCAAAGCCATAGACCATTGAGAGCCCAAGCCCAGTGCCCTGGCCTATGGGCTTTGTGGTGAAAAAGGGCTCGAAGACGCGCTCGATCAGATCCGGCGGCATGCCCGTGCCGGTATCCGTGATGCAGATCGCCACGTACTGTCCCGGCGCGACGTCAAGGTGAGCTGCCGCATAGGCGTCGTCGAGAGAGGCATTCGCCGTCTCGATCGTGAGCTTGCCACCATCCGGCATGGCATCGCGCGCATTGATCGCAAGGTTCAGGATGGCGCTCTCAAGCTGGTTGGGATCGCACAGGGTCGTCCAGAGACCGCCAGCGTTTACGATCTCCAGGGCATGCAACGGACCAATGGTGCGGCGGAGCAGATCCTCCATGGAGGCGATGAGTTGGTTGGCATTGACCGGCTTCGGATCAAGCGGCTGCCGGCGTGCGAAGGCGAGCAGTCGGTGGGTGAGCGCGGCGGCCCGCTGCGCCGAGTTCATCGCGGCCTTGGCATAGCGCCCAACGTGTTCTGTACGTCCTTGCGCAATACGGGTCTGCATCAGATCGAGAGAGCCGACGATGCCCGCGAGGAGATTGTTGAAGTCGTGGGCAATACCACCTGTCAATTGCCCGACCGCCTCCATCTTCTGAGCCTGGCGAAGCTGCTCTTCGGCTCTCAGAAGCTCCTGTGTCCGTTCTTCGACACGCTCTTCCAGGGTCTGGTTCAGGTGCCGCAGCGCTTCCTCGGCCGCCCGGCGCTCATTCACATCGCGGAGAATGGCCGTCACGAAAACGCGCGTATCGCTCTGCCAGCGCGCGGCAGAAACCTCCATGAAACTGATCGATCCGTCCCTGCGCTTGGCTGTGACCTGCAGGGGACGGTGCATGACGTTTCCTGCCAGGACACTTGTCCAGAGCACATTCCATGCCTCCGGCACGTTCAGAAGTGCAGTCATCTCCAAGCCGATGAGTTCGCGCAGAGCATACCCGAATTCCCGTGCGGCTGCGGGATTGGCGAGCTGGATGACGCCTTGAGCATCGAGGGTGAGAATCGCGTCTGGAGCGCTGTTCACCACGGCATCGTAACGGGCGTTCTGCCGCTCGCGCAGGACCTGTTCGCGTTGGACCGCAACTGTCACATCGACGATTTGCACGAGGCATCGGAGATCGGGCGGCGTTCCCAGCGGGCGCACGGAGACGTTGTGGATGAGCTGTTTCCCGGAGCGGGTCTGCAGCGGCAGGAGGAAAGGGTGCAGGGAATGGGTCAGGAGCCTTGAGGAGCCTGCTTCCAATGTGTCCGTGATAGCGGATTTGAGTCTGGGCGAAACCGCTCCCGGAAACAGTTCATCCAACTGTCGACCAGTAGCCTCCTGACAGGAGACCCCACTGGCCGAGGCGAACCACGCGTTCCAAGCGACCACCCGCATGCTGCCATCGAGCACGATCAGGCCCGTATCTACGGCGTCGAAGACCGTAAGTAGGAGTTTATCATCAAGCTGATGCATATGATCAGGATGCCATGCCATCGGTCGTCCGCTCGATAAACTCGCCGAGCAGGTTCTTGAGCACGGTCAGGGAAGGAATATCCATCAGCATGACGATGTAGCCGCTGATATCCCGTTGCCGGACCGTGAAGTTGATGTAGAGGAACATCACCACGTCGGCAGCCTCGGGTGGAGGCGCAAGGCTGAAGAGTTCCTGCCCCTTCCCCCGGATGATCTCCGGCAGAGACATCCTCAGGCTGCGCTGGAGCATGTTGGCGATCGTGCCCAGGCAGCCGTTCAGCAAAATGTTGCCGGTCTCGGCCAGCGCCTCCTGCTCCAGCTCAATGATGTCTTCGAGGGAAAGTTCGCCACCTGTGACCGCTCTGACGAGTTCAAGGCTTTTGGTCTCGGGAAAGATCAGCAGGGCGCGCCCCGTGATGTCACCCTCGAAGACTTGATGGACCGCTACGAGCGGACCGGCCTCGCGTCCATTGAGGATTTCAATAGCCTGCGTACGATGCACAAGATCGACGGCCGGCACGGACAGATGAACCTGCTCACCGATCATCTCGCGGAGGCTGAAGGCGGCACGGCTGACACCGATGTTCACGAGTTCCGTCAGAGCATCAAGCTCCAGCTCGTTGAGCACTTCCGAGATCGTTGACATGCTCATCTCAAACCTCGGCCGTCATACGTCGCTGGATTCTTCCGGACTGACACTTGTTACGCCGCACTCGACCGCAGGCGCAGGGCTGCTCCGGAAATGAACCCTCTCAATCCCTCTTCCGTCAGAGGCTTGCTGACGAAAGTGGCGTTCACCTCGCGCGCCCGAGCGATCACCTCGTCCTGAATGTTGGCCGTAATGATCGCGATCGGCATCGTCGGATGGCTGGAGCGGATCTCTGTAGCCAATTCGAGCCCATCCTTCTCCGGCATGTTGAAGTCGACCATGGCCACGTCGATCTTCCGCTCGCCCAGGATGGCGAGGGCTTCCTGGGCATTGCCGGCCTCGACTCTGTCCCACTCAGGCTGGAGAGCGGCCAGAGCCTTGGCTGCGACGATGCGCGCAAGCTTGCTATCGTCGACGATCAGAACCGTTGTCACCACTCAGATACTCCGCTGGGGATAGACTTCCCGGGATAGCCGGACCGCCTAGGAGGAGAAGGCTGTAAGTCCCTTTTAGAGTATACCGGGAGAATGACAACGTTTCAGCCTCCCTGACGGCCTGATTCAGGAGGGGTTTTTCCCATCAAAGCCGGAGCGATCCAGTCTCGAAGAAAGGCATCCCCGGCCATTCCCCGCATAGACGGCCGCAGAGCCATCAGAACCTGGAGAACGGCAGCGTGGAGATGTTCGGCACCCGCCAGATCGACCATCCGTCCCCTGTCGGCCTGAAGCCAGCCGAGCAGCGGCTCCGCATCCTCGACCCGGCATGATCCTTCCAGGATGATGACATTGCCGTCCAGCCGCACGCTCATCCGATCAGCTCCGGGATATTGAGAATCATGAGGACGCTGCCATCGCCAAGCAGGGTTGTCCCCATCACGCCCGGCATGCCCGCGAGAATGCCGGTCATGGGCCGCATCAGAACGTCCATCCGCTCGGCAAATCCATCCACCACGACCCCGACCAAGTCGTCACCCGCTGCCATGACCACGACCTTCAGGCGCTGAGGGGACTCCACTGGGGGCCGTATCCCTAAGAGATCGACAAGCCTCACCAGAGGAAGCGTCCTGTCACGCCAGACGAAGGCCTCCGCGTCTCGAACGGGAAGGACCCGCGAGGCCGGCACGAAGGCAGTCTCGATGATCCCGTCGAGGGGAATGCCGTAGAGCTCGCGGCCCAGCCGGACGGCCATGACCTTCGTCATGACAATGGTCAACGGCAGAGACAGGCGGATCGTCGTGCCATGACCAGGCCGACTTCGAACGCCGGCCTGCCCGCCCAGGCGCTCGACCGCGGAACGAACGGCATCCATACCGACCCCCCGGCCCGACAGGTCGGTCACCTCCGAGGCGGTCGAGAAGCCTGGAGCAAAGATCAGGTCGATGACCTCCGAATCGCTCATGCGGTCGAGGTCATCCGCTGAAGCGATGCCGCGTTTGCGCGCCGCCTCCCGGATTGCCGCCGGATCAATGCCGCGCCCATCATCCTCGACTTCGACCTTGACGCGATCGCCATCGCGAGAGGCCCTGAGCACGATCCTGGTTTTTGCCGGTTTCCCGGCCTCCAGACGGAAACGCTCAGGTTCGGCGCCATGGCCGACCGCGTTACGCAGGATATGCAGCAGAGGCTCGAAGAGGCCTTCCACCACGGCCTTGTCGGCCTCGACCTCCTCTCCGTCGATGGAGAAGTCGATGGCTCTGTCCAGTTGGCCTGCGAGATCGCGTACGGCCTTGGGAAAGCGTCGGAAGATGTCCCGCATGGGCATCATGCGAACATCCATCACGGCCCCATGCAGTTCGGCCACGAGGCGTTCTATGGCGGCTTGGCTCGCAAGCAGGCCCTGCGAAGCATGCTTCCGGTCCAGCCCCTCGTCGAATTGTCCCGCCAGATGCGCCAGCGCATTCTTGGCGATGACCATCTCACCGACAAGATCCGCCAGCCGGTCGATCCGCGAGGCGTCCACGCGAAGCATCCGTGCGCCCGGTCGACCTGCGGCTCCCGGCGCGATGCCGGTGGCTCCGTTGGCGAGCGCCATATCGGAGCCCTGTTCCTGAGCCGTTGCGGCGATCTCGTGAAGGGTCACCTGATCCGGCACAAACCGGAAGACAGCCTTGACCCTGTCGAGTTCAGCGCCGGAGAGCGCTTCGATCCTCAGATTACAGGAGAAAGGGTCGATCTCAGCCGCAGGCGGCCACGGGTCCCGGGCCGAGAGGCGGACGGCCACGAGATCGGGAACCGAGCGCAGGAGAGCCATTGGGTCATCGCCGGCAAAGAAGCAATCGGCACGCGGCGTGTAACGGATCGCCACCAGAGGACGATCCTGCGCCCTCAGGGCGGCCGGATCACGGCCCTGTGCCATTAGCTCCTCAATCCAGCCAAGATCGGCCTGGGGGACCGGATCTGCGGCTTGTGCAGGATCCTCATCGAGCTGCGAGCGCAGAGCCCGTGCCAGGCGGTAGCCTTCCTCCGCAGCGTCCGACGGCAACTGTCCTGTCTGCTCGATCACGGCAACCCACCGCTCGGCCTGAGCGATGCAGGCGAGCAGGCTGTCAATTATCTGGCTGTCGATACCGGCCCGCCTCTCCCTGAGAGCGCCCAGCAGGTCCTCGGCCGCATGCAGGGCAATTCCCATCGGGGCGAAGTCGAAGAGGCCGACCGATCCCTTGAGGGTGTGGACGGCACGAAAGGCGCTGTCCATGGGCGCAGTCGCCTGGGGGTTGCGCTCCAGGACCAAAAGGTCGTCCGTCGCCTGCTGGATCAGTTCGTGGGCCTCGACGATGAAATGCTGAAGAAGATCATCCATCGCGGTCGCTCCCAGGCCGTTGATAGACGATCGCATCTTCGAAGCGGCGAAGGCTGAAACGCTTCGAGATCCGGGTCATCGACTCAGTATGGCCGAGACAGATGTAGCCTCCCGGATGCAGGGACCTATAGAGATTGTCGACCGCGAGAAGGCGGGAGGAATCGTCGAAATAGATGAGAACGTTGCGGCAGAAGATGACGTCGAATTGTCCCTGCGCCGCAACGGACGCTGGATCGACGAGATTGGCCGATGTGAACTTCACCGATTCACGCAAATCCTGGATCAGACTGCGCTGTCCATCGTGAGATGGTTCAAAATAGCGCTCGACCACGTCGGGAGGCAAACGCGAAAGGGCACGTTCGCCATAATCTCCCGCCTGAGCGTCCAGCAGAACCTGCGTGTCGATATCCGAGCCGACGATCTCGATATGATAGGCATCGACCAGCGGCCAATTCTCAAGCAGCCATATGGCGATGGAATAGGGCTCCTCACCAGTCGAACATGGCACGGACCAGATCCGCACGAGATCGCCGGGCTCCCTGTCCTGGATGATCCCCGGCAGGAGTGAGCGGCTCAGGCAGCGGAGCTGATGCTCCTCGCGGTAAAAGTAGGTCTCGTTCACCGTGAAGATATTGATCAGCTGCTCGACCTCGCGGCGGTCGGCTTCGACATGCGCGAAGTAGGCGTTGAACGTGCGCATCCCCGTCGCAGCCATGCGATCTGCGATGCGCCTCTCGATGTAGTACCGCTTGGCCTCACCGAAAATCATGCCGGTGCGATGGTGGAGGAACACGCCGAGGCGGCGGATCTCGTCGGCCGTGAGCGCCTGGGCCTTGCGCGGCCTGCTCATGAGCGCTCCACCATATCCATGATCCGGTCGGCAATCTCCTCCAGGGGCGCAATGACCCCCGCGCCGCCGCGTCGAACCAGTTCGCCGGGCATGCCCCACACGACCGCGCTCTCTTCCGCCTCGGCGATGGTGCGGCCACCCTGCCCTTTCAGCCGCGCCATAGCCTCGGCTCCATCGCTGCCCATGCCGGTCATCAGCACCCCGAGCAGGCGCTCGGGGGCGAAATGCTGCATGGCGCTGTCCACCAGCCGATCGACGCTCGGATGCCAACGGTGCTCCGGCAGCGTGGGTGCGGCCAGCACCACGGGACCGTCCGCCCGAACGCTGACAATGACGTCGGCATCGCCCTTGCCGATATAAACATGTCCGGGTGCAAGCTGCATCGGCAGGGCAGCCTCCATCACGGTGAGAGCGCACAGCTTGTCGAGCCGCCGGGCCAAGGGACCGGTGAATGAGCCTGGCATGTGCTGTGCCACCACAATCGGCCACGGAAAGTCGGCCGGCAGCCGTGACAGCACCGTATCGAGCGCCGGAGGACCTCCGGTGGAGACACCGATCAGAACAAGACCGTGAGCTGGCGCAGCCTTGATCCGTCGCCTCGGCGCCGAGACCGGCGCGCGCCGGCGTGGCGCCTGAACAGAAGGTGCCTGCCCCAAGCCGCTGCGCAGCCGCACCCGCTCGGCCAGTCTCAGACTGCTGGGCAGACGAGCCCGCGACGCGGCGCGCACCGTCTCGACGAGCTTGGGGGCGAGCGTCTCCATTTCCAACGAGATGGCTCGGTCAGGCTTGGTGATGAAATCGACGGCTCCGAGCGCGAAGGCCTCAAGAGTCACGCCTGCGCCTGCCTCCGTGAGGGATGAGATCATCACCACCGGACAGGGGCGCTCCAGCATGATCCGGTCGAGGCAGGCAAGGCCATCCATCTCGGGCATGTGCACATCAAGCGTGATCACGTGCGGCTTGAATGCCTGCAATTGCTCCAGTGCCTCAACACCGTTACGGGCAAAGGCGATCTCGAAATCGCCTTCGGCAGTAAACACCCCGCCAAGGAGACGTCGCATCAGAGGAGAATCGTCGACGATGAGCAGCCGGATCACGAAGCGGGCCGCTCCGGGTCGCTCTGGCCCATGGCTGCGAGCAGATCCTTCTCCGCCCTGTCCAGCAACTCGCGTGGATCGAGCAGGAGGATCATTCTTCCCTCGACCTCGATATTGGCGATGCGGTCGATGACCTGGCTCCCGTCCGCGGCGAGATCGGGAGTCGGGCGAAGCTGGCTTTGGGGAATGCTGAGAACCTCCGACACGGTATCGACGACGAAGCCGGCCTGCATCTGGTCGATCCTGACGACGACGACGCGCTCGCGCCGCCGTTCTCCGTGGCCCTCGAACCTGAAGCGCCGCCGCTGATCGATCACGGGAATGACGCGGCCCCGCAGGTTCATGACGCCTTCGATGAAAGCGGGAGCCCTAGGCAGCCGTGTCAGCGTGTCGGGCACGCGCACCACTTCATCGACAACCCCGATGGGCAGCCCGTATTCCTCGCCGCCGAGTTGGAACACGATGAACTGCTCATCGCCCTTTGATGGACCATCCGCTGTGTCCATGTCGTGGTTCTTCCCCGCTTGCGATGTGATCTGCTCGATCAGCGCCTGATCCCTGAACAGGTGGTTTGTGGACAGCACCGAGACCAGCCTCCGTCCGCCTTCGAGACGGCAGATGCCCTGGATCTGAGCCTCCGCATTCCCCCGTGTCAGGATGGCCGGCACAGGATCGATGGCGCTGTCAGGAAGGCGAAGGATTTCCTTCATGCCATCGATGACAAGTCCCACGAGCCCTTGGCCGATCCGTGCCACCACCACGCGGGATCGCTCACCGCCCTGCCCGCCAGCCCGGAGCCCGAGGAGCGCGCGCAGGGAGACCAGCGGCAGCAGCTGCCCGCGCAGGGACGTTACACCCAGCATGACAGAGTCCGTCTGCGGGACGACGGCGACACCATCCGGCAGGGCCACCACCTCGCGAACGGAGGTGAGGGGCAGGGCGAAATCCTGCCCGGCCACGGCAAAGCACACCAGCGCAACCTGGTTTTGCTCCGCAGCCGTTCGATCCCGCCCGTCGGTCGCAGCTTGAGCCTGCCGGTGCTGAGCCCGGCGGGTGAAGCTGCCGAAGTCTTTGGCCAGCAGCGTATCCAGATCGATCATCCGCGCAGGCGTGCCCATGCTGTCATCGGCAGCCGAGTCTGAGGAAGCGACACCCGCTTCTCCAAGCGAGGTCACTCTGTCGATCATGAGGCCGACCGGGGTGCCGCGGTCGATCACCACGACGCGCGCATGCGACGAGGGGCTAGCCTCGCCTCCGAGAAGGCGATGCAGCGACACCACAGGCATCACCGCACCTCGCAGATTGGCTACCCCGAGCAGGCTTGAGGGCCCGAGGGGGACGCGGGTCACGGCCGGGGGACGGATCACTTCGGCCACATCGGATGTCGGAAGGGCGAAGCGCTCATCGCCGACCTGAACGGTCAGAAACGACTGGGCGACAGCCGCAGAGGCCGCCTGGGTCATGGCTTCAAGTCTCCGCCATCTGGAGTTCGTCGGCCAGAGAGGCGATCTCTTCAATTGCAGCTGCCAGATCCTCGGCTCCTCGCGCCTGCTGGCGCGCCGCGGTGGCAGCCTGGGCGGCGGCACTGCCGGCTTGCTCGGCCACGGCGGCAACCTGTTGGGTGCCGAGCCGGACCTCGCGCACTGCCGTCAGAATCGTCTCAGAGCCGGACAGGATGGCGACGCTTCCCTGACGGATGGCCTGCACGCCGGCCTCCACCGCACCCAGCCGCTCCGCCGTCAGAGCGTTCCTGGCAACCTCGGCTGCGGCAATGGCAGCGCTCTGCTCTAGGTCTCGCCTGACGATGGTGATCTGGTCGCGGATCTGGCGAACCACATCCTTGATCCGGTCGGCATTCTCGGAAGCATCCCGCGCCAGATTGCGGATGTCGCCGGAGACGATCGCGAAGCCACGCCCGGCCTCGCCGGCTCGGGCGGCCTCGATGGAGCCGCTCACGGCCAGCATGGTGGTCTGAACGGCCACGAGGGCGATGCCATCGACGATCTTTTCGATGCGGCGTCCGGAATCGTCCAGGCCGCTCATGAGGCCGATCATGGCCTGCGTCTCCCGTAAGCCCTCCTCGACGCCCGAGGCCAGCCTCATGGTCGTGGTGCGATTATCCTGAAGATCGGCTGCAAGAGTCTCGATCCGTTTGATGGCGGTGCTCGCCGCATCCTGCGATGCGGCGGTCGCGCGCTCGATCTGCTCCATCGCCACATTGGCCTGCTGCGTGGCCGCAGCCTGCATCTGGGCGCCTCGGCTGATCTGATCGACAGCCGTCATGATCTCGCCGGAAGCCCCGGAGAGTTCCTGAATGGCCGCAGACAACTCCTCAGCGGCAGAACCGACCTGCTCGGCACTGGCAGCACCGGCCGCGCCCTCCTGAAGATCGTCCGCGAGAGCAGCCAATGCCTGCGCGGTCTGCTGGCTCTGATCGAGCGATGCACTCTGCTGCTGGACGGCCCGCTGAGCCTCGGCGGCGGCGGCGGCCTGCTCCTCGGCGGCACTCGCCACTTGCTCGGCCCCGCGCTGCGCCTCGCGGATGGCAGCTTCGGCTTCGACAGCTGCCACAAGGATGGCCTGGCTCCCCTCGGTCAGAAGGGACACATCGGTTCGAATCTTGTCCAAGGCCGTCACCACGGCACGGCCGATCTGGGCCTCTCCCGATGCCGTTTCGGCTGCCGCCCTGATCCGTTCCGCAACGGAACGAACCTCGCTGACGATGCCTTCTGCGAGGGTCTGGACATCCTGTGCGCTTTTCTCCGAAGCGCCGGCGAGAGCCCGCACCTCGTCGGCCACGACCGCAAAACCGCGCCCACTCTCTCCGGCCCGCGCCGCCTCGATGGCTGCATTCAGCGCCAGAAGATTGGTCTGATCGGAAATGTCTCCGACCACACGGGTGATCTCACCGATCTCGGCTGCCTGTTGTTCGAGGAGCGAGACGATGTCGACCATCACCCGCTGGCGCGACGCATTAGCCTCTACGGCTGTGACGGACGTGCCGATCTGGGCTCCCGTTTCGGTGAGAAGGCTCTGAAGGTCCGCGGTTTTGGTGCGCGTCGCCTCAGCATGGGCGCGCGCCTCGGAAAACGAGGCACTGAGGCTCACGATGGCCGAGAGCGACTGCTGGGAGGCGCCGGCAGCTTCCTCGGCTCCGCTGGCGATCTGCTCCATGGAGCGCCGGAGCTCCTCGGCCGCCGACGAAGCCTCGGCCACGCCGCTCGCCAGTTCCTCCGTTGCAGCACCGATGCGTTCGGCAGCTTTCTGTTGCCTGGCTCTGACACGCTCCAGGTTCCGGCGTTGGGACGCCGCTCCCCTTACAGAGGGAGGCGGCATGCTGGAATTGGCAGCTTCATCGCCGGCTGGACGTGAGTTGCCCTTGCCCGCGAGTTCGGACGTCTTGACCAATGCCATTGGGGTCCCTTGAAGCTTTATATGGTACTCTGACACCGCTCCATTTCGTAAGCCAGCTTTCCGGCTTTGTCGAACGACATAGAGAGGAGTGAGACTCTTATAGGCTTAGCCGAGCCCCAAGCAAGGTATGCATGGCGCAAATACCATGACTTGAAGGACAGCTCAGGGTCGATCTCAAAAGGCTTCCGTAACGTAGAGGGCCATGCTCCAACCGTGTATCGGCCCAATATGAAAACCGTTGTTGGCGCGTGACCAGCCGATCCAGCTAAAGGATCATGCCGCCATGGCTCTCCCGGAATGAGCAAGCACGTGAAGTTTTGCAGAGAAGGAGCCTGCCTCGCTTGGCAAGGCAGGCGCTTCGTTGTGAACTTGGGCTCGGCGGATCATTGCGTCACGACGTGAGGCTTAACCCTTAATCCATCACGAGCCTCATGGCCCGATCAGCTTTGAATGAGGCCAAGAAGATCTGGATTGATGATCTCCGGGTGCGTGGTGCACATCCCGCGCGGAAGGCCCTGCTATACGCTGAGCATGCCATTCCTGAAGAGCTTGACTGCCAGCAGGGCCGAGCGGCAACCGGGAGGCTGGATAGCCCTCCTCGAGGCGCATGAAGAGCATGCCATGGACGGGATCAATAATATCTGGCAGTTGCAATCTTTGCCCAATACATTTTCGCCTCTCTCCTACGTCGAGTTCTGCTGCCATCCGCGTAGATAAATTAAATAATTATAAGCGCTTGCTAATGATCAGGAAAAGATCTATATAGTTCTTATCGGATTTTGGCCGGACAATCGGGTCGTTTCGCTTTTGGTTCTTCCAGGCGCACGTTCGGACTTTCTTACCATCACATCGACGAACCGGGTTGAAACCACGCTTTTGCGTGGCGCCGCTCACGTGCATCTGCAACAATCGCGAAAGGTTACCCCAATGATTATGGGCACAGTAAAATTCTACAATGACATGAAGGGCTTCGGCTTCATTCAGCCGAACGATGGCAGCAAGGACGTGTTCGTTCACGCGACTGCTCTGGAGCGCGCCGGAATGCGCGGCCTCGTTGAGGGCCAAAAGGTCTCCTTCGACACCGCTGAAGACCGCCGCTCCGGCAAGAGCGCCGTCAACAACATCGAGATGGCTTAATCGCTGATGATGGGTGCAGGCTACACACCTGCGCCGCTGAGCCTTGAAGCCGCTCCCTCCGGAGCGGCTTTTTCGTTTGACCGGCAGACACCTTTTAGCAGCGACCTACGCTGCCCTGCCCAACGGCAACTGAATTCCACGAGGAACGAATGTCCCATAAGTATCAGATTCATCAATTGGTCCGGATCATCCACCCGCGGATTTCGGACAAGCGTGCAAGTGCGAGCGGCATCTACGAGGTGACCCGCCTCATGCCGGCCGACCAGACCGGTGAAGTCTCGTACCGGATCAAATCGTCCGGCTTCGGCGAGCGCGCCGTGCGCGAAAGCGAGATCGCAGCCCGGGCATCCGAGATTTGACCAGCGGGGACGCCTTCTTTCAAGAATCTCAGATCTACGATCCGATTGCGCTGCTTCGGCGGAACGAAGAAGTTCTGTACGTCACCCGTGTGGGCATGAAGGCCTCACGACAGTTCATGATTCTGACATCGACTGGCGAGCCTGCTTGGCCGCATGAGCCGCTTGGCAGTCTCTCGGACATCGGCTGGTCGCTTCGCGCACATGAATGGCACGATGTAATGCCCGAGCCCGTTGGACAGAATGAGCGCTTGGCCAAGACGCTGGCCCGCCTGCTGATCGAGCGTGCATAAGCAGTCGACACACTCAGGGATACCCAGGCAGCGGATATGGAGGAACAGGCAATGGGTGATCAACCGACCAATCTCGATGCTCACCGCGGCATGGCGGCCCAGAAGGCAACCGACCTTCGACGTCTCCGGTCCGAGGTCGAAGCCGACCAGGAGGCTCTGCGAACGAGACAGGCGGAACTCGAAGACCTGCTGGCCGCCGCACCCGCCAGCGATTGGCATGAGGCGGTCGAGAAGGCACGCTACCTCCTCGGCCTCTTTGCGCAGAGCCTGGATGCAAGCGATCTGCGTCGCCGCAAGCTCATCGACCGCGTCCTAGCCGACTTCGATCATCTGCTCGACAAGGCGCCTCGGGACTGAGATGATCCCACCGACGAACTTGCAGGCACCGGCTATTCATGATCCCTTGGGTGTTAATCGACACGGCAAAAATCCCTGGTGATGGAGGCGATCTGCGTCTCAAAAAGCGTGGTGCCGAATTCTCCATCATGCTGGGCAGCAACGAGCTGATGAACAGCCGCCTGAGCGGCTCAGAGGAGGCACTGGCCAGACTGTCTTGCCTGAGACTTCAGGATCGCGAGCGGCCGAAGATTCTCATCGGTGGACTGGGGATGGGCTTTACGTTGCGCGCCGCGCTCGCCGAACTCGGCTCTGAAGCCCAGGTCACAGTGGCTGAGCTGCTGCCCGCCGTTGTGGCATGGGCGCGCGGTCCCATGGCCGAAGTCTTCGGCGACAGCCTCATAGATCCGCGTGTCGGCATTTATGAGGGAGATGTCGGGCGCCTGATAAGATCGAGCCGGTCTGCTTACGATGCGATCCTTCTCGACGTCGACAACGGCCCCGAAGGCCTGACCCGCAAGTCCAATGACAGCCTCTACGACCTGCCGGGGCTCAGCTCTGCCCGAGCGGCGCTCACACCTGGTGGCGTCCTGGCCGTGTGGTCATCGGCACCGAACCCTGCCTTCACCCGGCGCCTGCGTAATGTGGGGTTTGGCGTTGACGAGGTCGGTGCACGCGCCAATGGAGCACGCGGTGGCGCAAGACACACGATCTGGATTGCGACCAAGCCAGGAGGAACACCGGTCTCGCAGGCACGAAGCTAAAGGGACAACGTCGTGTGGACTTCGTCCCTCATCGAAGCCACCGCGCAACTGTTACGCCGAATTGCTTGCTTCGATGACATTCCCTGCCCGGAACATGGTCAGGATAAGCACCCATGGACACGAGACTTGGAACAGGAGCAGCACAGATGATGAAGAAGCAGATGGTTGCCATCCAAGATGTCTATGTGCCTGTCCAACGGCGGCAAACACTTGATCCGCAGAAGGTTGAGGCCCTTGCCGAGAGCATGCTGGCCAAAGGGCAGGAGGCGCCTATCCTCGTGCGGCCGGACGGCAAGCGTTTTGTCCTGGTCGAGGGCTTGCATCGCCTGGAAGCCTGCAAGGCTCTCGGAGAGACAACGGTGCCGGTTTACCTGGTGCAAGCCCGCAAGCATTAGCCCGCATCCCGTGGAGATCTACTGCTCCGGCCTGCTGTCTCCGAGCGGCTTGATCCAAAACAACTCATGTTCCAGCTCGTCTGAAAGTCATGTTCGCCGGGTCAGACGAACTCCCTTGGATTGTCCTCGCCTCGAACAAGTTCGGCAGCGATGCGCTCTACCTTGAGCCAGCCATACCAATCCGGGAGGATGCTCCAATCCGGATCGCTGAGATAGGCGTGCGGAAGCCGGTAATGGAACACGGGCCGCGGACCGATCTTCTCCCGCGGAAGCGCTTGGCGCACCTGGGCCTCGTTCAGATGGGCAAGCACCGGCAGGAGGTCGAGGGCACGCTGGCGGGTCGGATTGGCCGCCAGATAATCGGCGGTGAGGTCCGGCAGACCAGGCCAATAATCCCGAGCAAGGACGCGTTCCTTGTAGCTCTCAGGGTAATCGGGTGGGAGTGCAAGCGCGAGCCTCAGGCTGCCCCGAGCCGTCTGCCGTCTGAGATCGTCGCTGACCAGAAGAAATCCTTTCAGGAAGGCCGTGAGTGTCCGCACGTCGAGGCTCGGCGGATCGATGTTGAAGTGCAGGCTGAGTGAGTTCTGGAAGATGACGCCACGGCCCCGGGCGCCCACGGACCGAACGCTTGCAAGAGCCTTGTCCACATCGCCAAGCTGAGCCGCAGGGATGGGTGCGGTGATCAGCTCCCGCGGGACAAAGGGCGAGACGAGGGTTCCCAGGAATGCAGCGCCGCGGCGACCAAGCCCGACATCCAGGTCCGGGTGGCGAGCGGGATGGATATGACGGAGATCCAATTCGATCGAGAGATTGCCCAAGCGGGTGCCGCGCACCTTGACGGCGTGAGGATCCTCGGGCTCGACAACCCCGCCCAAATCCCGGGCAAGGGCGGCAGCCGCCGCACTGACGCTGGGACCGAGAAACTCCACCTCGACACCCACGCGTCGCGCGCTGCCGTCCGCGGCGAGCATTGCGGCGGCTTCAAGGGGGTTTGGATGGGGTAGCGCGATGTCCATTCATCGGAGAGATGGGAGCGGCCACACCATATGGCAACAACCGCTAGGACTGCTTCTCATGGGCTCTGCAGGCCCTAGTTCCCCTTAATCTCTGAATGGCAGGTCAAAATCCGCCTGGAAGCTGGCTGCTAACGGCGTCACATTTTCCAAGGCAGGTGCAACAGGAGCAGGATATGCCTCTCGGTTCCGGCGATCGGGTCTTGTGCGGTGTCCGACTCACTGCGGTTCTTCTCGCCCTTTTGCAGGCAGCCCCGGGTCATGCGCAAGGGGCAGGGTACCTCGTGCCGGCTCCCGGCAAAGACAAGGGGCAGGCGGAGCCGGAATATAAATGCGAGGTGCCTGGAACGCCCGTGATCACTCTTGAGACGCAGAGCAAGTACAAGCAGGCCGATAGCTCCCGCGCGACGATCGATGAAACCGCCAACGAGAGCTATCTGAAGGCTGTGGTGCCACTTCGGGCTTACGCCAAAGGGCTGGTGCAAATCGCCAACGATTATGTGCGCTCAAACCCGAGAAATCCGACGGCAGCCGCTTGTGCGCTCAATTGGCTAGAGCATTGGGCATCGGCCAACGCAATGACCGACATGCGCTCGAAGCAAGCCCTGTTCAATCTGGGCCAGACGCTCGGCGGTTTCGCGCTGGCGTATCTCCAGATCCGGAATTCTCCAGACTTGCAGCAGGACAAGAAAAAGCGGATTGAAGCCTGGCTCAAGGCACTCGGCCACCAAGTGGTCAACTTCATGGATCAAAACAACGAGGTCTCAGGGCGGAACAACCACCGCTACTGGGCAGGCCTTGCCGCCACTGCGGCCGGCATCGCCGCCGATGACAAGCGCTTGGCCGAATGGGGTATTGAGAGCGCCCGCATCGGCCTTTCGCAGATCACCCCGGAAGGCACATTGCCTCTCGAAATCAGCCGAGGCAAGCGTGCCCGTGACTATCATATCTACGCGGCGGAACCGCTCGTTGCGACTGCGGAACTGGCGCGCAGCCGGGGTGTCGACCTTTATGCGGACAACAAGGGTGCCTTGAAGCGGCTGGCAGACCGGGTGGTGGCATCCCTTGACGATCCGTCCTTCTTCGAGAAGGCCACGGGCACGAAGCAGGAGTCTTTCCCCGATAACGGCACCGTGCCGCCCAACCGCATCGCTTGGCTTGAAATTTACCAGAGCCGCTTCCCCTCGCCCAGGATCGAGGCGGTGCTGGAATCGAAACGTCCCCTCGCCTCAAGCGGACTCGGCGGAGACCTGACGCTGCTTTTTCACGGCAGCCAGTGACACCTGCGCGTGATGCGAGAGGGCGAGGCGCGCCCTTCGTCAGATCATGCCGAGGCCGCCGTTGATCTGGAGGATTTCTCCGGACAGATAAGAGGCGCGTTCTGATGCCAGGAAGAGCACGGCTTCGGCCACATCCTCCGGAGTCCCCTCCCGGCGGAGAGGGGTTCGCTCAACCGTCGCCTTGCGTCCCTCGGGCGTGCTGAACACATCGTGGAAGCGCGTGCCGATAAGGCCTGGCGCTACGCCGTTCACGCGGATCCCCAGCGGGCCGACCTCCTTCGCCAGTGCCCTGATATAAGTCGCAACCGCGCCCTTGGTCGCCGCGTAATGGGAGGCGCCGGGCCCACCGCCGTCGAACGCGGCGAGCGAGGACATCAGCACGAGAGTCCCGGATTTCCGCGGCTCCATGCTGCGCAGTGCCAGTTGGCAGGCGAGAAACGTGCTTGTCAGGTTGACGGCAATCGCCTCCTGCCAGAGCTCCAGAGACGTATCGACACAGCGGCTGCGCTTGAGCAGGCCGCCAGCATTGGCAAACAGAATATCGACCGGTCCAAACGCCTCCTCGGCCTTCCCGAACGCATCGGCAACGCTGACGGGATCGGTCATGTCGGCTTTGATGCCCATGACCTGGCGCTCCGAACCGTTGAAGTTGCGCTCTAAGGTTCCGGCTTCCTCGGTGCTCGTCACATAGGTGAAAGCCACCTTCGCTCCATTCGAGGCGAACGCCCGGGTGGTGGCGGCACCGATCCCGGATGCCCCGCCGGTGATCAGGACGGTCTTTCCGGCAAACTGGAACTCTGACGACATGGCGGCCTCCCTGCAGGCAATGCGCTTGTGAACTCTTTTGCCATCAATTGGCTCTTGCCAGGGCCTCGTCAACTGATATCTTAGAAGTACAACGTGATATCTCTGTCATGGCACTGCCCTTGGAAAAACCGCTCACGAACGTCCTTCAACCCAGTCTCCTGGCTGGGAGCGGTCCGCTCGTCGTGCAGATTCACAGGGCCTTGAGGAACCTCATCCTCGAAACCGTTCTGCTTCCCTGGCAGACCCTGTCAGAGAAAGACGTGGCCGCGTGCCTGGAGGTCAGCAAGACGCCCGTGCGCGAGGCGATCATCCGGTTGTCCGAGGAAGGGCTCGTCACGGTTGTCCCGAAAAGCAGGACCTATGTGGCGCCCATCAATCTTGATCGTTTCCTGGAAGGGTGCTTCGTCCGCCTGCAACTCGAGAGCGGCGCAGCCAAGCGCGCCGCTGCGGAGCGGAGTCTCGAGGACGTCTGCAACCTGAAAGCCTGCCTCGCCCGGCAGGAGGAGGCCATAGCGGCCGAGGATTACACAGCCTTCAGGCACCTCGACGAGGAGTTTCACTCCCTGCTTATCCAAGCCGCCAAATTGCCAGGGATCATTCAGCTCCTTGAGACTGCGAAGATCGAGATCGACCGGATCCGGAGTCTCAAGCAGCGCCTGAACATCCGTGCCACGGATCGGGTTCTGGCCCAGCATCGGTCGATCACGTCGGCAATTGCCGACAAGGAACCGGCGAAAGCCGAGGAGGCCATGCGAGCCCATCTCGGCAGCATCGAGACCAAAGTTTGGGAGCTTGGGGAGAACCCGGAATTCTGGGCGCTCTTCGAAGCGATCAACCGGGAACGCCCACGGTACAGACTCTCCGCATAAGCCAAGAACACAAGCGGAGGCGAAGGGAGGAGGCCAGGATGGCAGACGCGGCACTCGACAGGGAGAGCGGCGGCGGATCCGTGAGGGTCATGGATGGCGTCATCGCCACGCCTGAGCTTGCCGCGCCGCCGGCCCTTCGCTCGACCCATCAAGGATCCGGCATCCGAAAGGCGGTTCGCACTCTGCTCAGCGACATGCGCCGGGACTGGCAGCTCTATGTGCTGCTCGCCCCCATGATCATCTGGTTTGTGGTTTTCCTCTACACCCCGATGTACGGGCTTCAGATCGCCTTCAAGCAGTACAGCCTCTTCCGTGGGATCGAGGGGAGCCCGTGGGTCGGCTTCGACAATTTCGTAGCTCTCTTCAGCAACGAGTACTTCCTGCGGGCGGTCAAGAACACGCTCCTCATCAGCTTATACTCGCTCGTTTTCGCTTTTCCGATTCCGATCATTTTGGCCCTGATGTTCAATGAAATTCACCATCAAGGATTTCGCAGGATCGCTCAGACCATCACCTACCTGCCGCATTTCATCTCGGTGGTGATCATCGCCGGTCTCGTGGTGAGCTTCCTGTCGCCCACGACCGGCATTGTGAACATCATCCTGGACCGCCTCGGCTTTGAGAAGATCTATTTCCTCACGATTCCGGAATACTTCCGCCCGATCTTCATCGGCTCCAACATCTGGAAGGAGGCCGGCTTCGACTCCATCGTCTACCTGGCGGCCATCGCCGGCATCAATCCGGCACTCTACGAATCCGCCCGCATGGACGGTGCTTCGCGCTTGCAGATGATCCGCTACATCACGCTGCCGTCGCTCCTCCCGGTGATCATGATCATGCTGATCATCCGCGTCGGCCAGCTCATCGAAGTCAATTTCGAGTACATCATCCTGCTCTACCAGCCCGCCACCTTCGAGACGGCCGATGTGATCTCAACCTTCATCTACCGTGCGGGCCTCCAGAACAACCAATATGCGCTCGGCACGGCGGCGGATCTCTTCAACGCGGTCGTGGCACTCGTCCTCGTGGTGGGCGCCAATTGGCTGAGCCGTCGCTACAGCCAGCACTCGGTCTGGTGAGGTTTCAGCATGTCTGCTCGTGCGCTCACTTCCGACACCTCACATGAGCCCTTCAATCTCTATACCCGGGGAGACAGGATCTTCGGCTTCGCCAACACGGCTCTCCTCCTGCTGTTCGTGCTCAGCACCCTGTATCCCTTCGTCTACATTCTGTCGGCATCCCTGAGTTCCGGCTTTGCGGTCACGTCAGGCCAGGTCACGCTCTGGCCGGTGGACGTCACGCTCGCGGCCTACGAGTATGTGCTGGCGGACCAGAAGTTCTGGATCGCTTATGGCAATACGCTCTTCTATGCTTTCTTCGGCACGCTCACGAGCCTCCTCATCATGGTGCCGGGCGCCTTCGCGCTGTCGCGGGCGCGGCTCAGGGGGCGCCGCATCATCGGCTTCCTGGTGGCCTTCACCATGTGGTTCCATGCGGGCCTCATCCCGTTCTTCCTCAACATCCGCGATCTCGGGCTGCTCGACGCTCGGATCGGCATCGTCCTGGCATTCGCCTGCAATGCCTTCAGCGTGATCCTCCTGCGCAACTACTTCGAGTCCGTGCCGGCCTCGTTCGAGGAGGCCGCCCGGATCGACGGTGCCAGCGATTTCCAGCTGCTGTGGAAGATCTTCATTCCGCTCGCCAAGCCGGCGATCATGACGGTTGCGCTCCTGTGCCTCGTCTCCCGCTGGAACGGCTATTTCTGGGCCATGGTGCTTCTGCGCAGCGAGGAGAAGGTTCCCCTTCAGGTCTACCTGAAGCGGACGATCGTCGACATGCGCAGCGACGACAGCTTCGCCAGCGGGCTCATGTCGACGGAATACTCATTCGAGACGATCACGGCGGCCATCATGGTCGTGTCGATCCTGCCCATCGTGATCGTTTTTCCATATGTCCAGAAATACTTCAACAAAGGCATCACACTCGGCGGAGTCAAAGAATGACGAGGGAGCGCCGCGCCGGGTCGGCGAACCCCAAGGGAAACGCTATTGGAGGACTACGATGAAAAGGATGATGACGGCCGCGCTGCTGTCGGCCTTGCTGGCAGGAGCGCCCGCTGCGGCTCAG
This sequence comes from Microvirga arabica, assembly GCF_016811235.1. Taxonomy (GTDB): domain Bacteria; phylum Pseudomonadota; class Alphaproteobacteria; order Rhizobiales; family Beijerinckiaceae; genus Microvirga; species Microvirga arabica. Next base: position 74,923 of record NZ_JAFBID010000006.1, on the reverse strand, counting down.
GACGCCAAGACGACTAAAATCACCGACAAACCGCTCGAACTGACGATCCACATGCACTTTCGCGACAAGTACGTGTGGAATGACGACTGGCCCGTGGCCAAGGAATTGAACCGGCTCACTGGCATCAAGCTGAAGAACGTCGCGTCGAAGGCCACCACCCTCAGCCGGGAGGCGTTCAACCTCCTGATGGCCTCCGGCAACCTGCCGGACATCGTTGCGGGCAATGAGCTCCGCCACGATTTCGTGCGCTACGGGATGGAGGGAGCATTTCAGCCCCTCAACAAGCTGATCGACCAGCACGCCCCGAACTTGAAGCGTTTCCTTGCCGAGAACGAGACGGTGCGCAAAGCCATCACGGCACCAGACGGCAACATCTACTGGATTCCTTACGTGCCCGACGGCAAGTTCGCCCGCGGCTGGTTCATCCGCTACGATTGGCTGGAGAAGCTCGGTCTTCAGCCGCCGCAAACCGTGGATGAGCTCTACGCGGTGCTGAAGGCCTTCCGCGAGCGCGATCCGAACGGGAACGGTCAGAAGGACGAGGTGCCGCTTTTCATCCGCGAGCCCGACTCGGAACTCCCACGCCTTGTGGTTCTCTGGGACGGCCGCTCCAGCGGCTCTGACGCCGCGCACGACTTTTACATCGACAGCGGCAAGGTCAGGCATCCCTATACGGGCGACAATTATCGGACCGGCATCCGCAACATCGCCAAATGGTATGCGGAGGGCCTCATCGACAAGGAGGTCTATACCCGCCGCGCTCGCGCCCGCGAGGCGCTTCTCGGCGCCAACCAAGGCGGCATGACCTATGACTGGTTTGCCTCGACCGCCAGCTATAACACAAGCCTCAAGGACAAGGTGCCGGGCATGAAGTTCCTGGCAATTGCCCCGCCGGCCAGCGCCTCGGGCAAGCGCATCAACGAGAACCGCCGCTCGCGTATGCGGCCGGATGGCTGGGCGATTACCATCGCCAACAAGCATCCAGTTGAGACGGTCAAACTCTTCGATTTCTACTTCACGCCGCAAGGCCGTGTTCTCTCGAACTTCGGCGTCGAGGGACAGCACTATGACATGGTTGACGGAAAGCCGCGCTACAAGCCGGAGATCCTGAGCGCCAAGGCGCCCGTGAATGCTCAGATGTGGGACATCGGCGCGCAGATCCCGATCGGCTTCTGGCAGGATTATGAGTACGAGCGCCAATGGACCGACGAGAACGCACTCAAGGGCATCGAGCTCTACGAGAAAGGCAATTATCTCATCGACGAGTTCCTCGGCGTGAGCATGACAACGGACGAGCGCCAGGTCTTTGACCGCCACATGCCCAATATACAGACCTTCATGATCGAGCAGATGCAGGCCTGGATCCTGGGCTCACGAGATGTGGACAAGGACTGGGAGACCTACAACGCCCAGCTGAAGAAGCTCGGCCTGGATCAGGTTCTCGCCGTCATGCAGAAAGCCTACGACCGTCAATATCGCTGAACGTCTGCCGCCAGCCTCCGGGCTGGCGGCTCCCCACCATTGGATCCGCCCCCATGTCGACCAGCGTCTCCCCGCATTCCGCCGTCAAGCAGACCATCCTCGACCAGCCGAAGGCCGGTACGCTGACGGTGAAGTACACGCCGGATGCCGAAGAGGTCTATGAGAATCCGCCGCGGTTCGTATGGCTTCCGACTCTGGACGAGGGATCACACTACGTTCTGAAAGTAACAGAGGGCGGCAGCGTGAACGGCAAGCCCCTCTTCATCTACGAGAACCTGCCGAGAAACTTTTTCACGCCGGATCACGCCTATGCTCCGGGCGAATATTCATGGGCTTATGCCGTTTGGGATCCCGACGAGAGCGCTCCTGCGAGCGCCTGGAGCGAGAGCCGCTGCTTCACTGTGCCAACAGGCTTGGATCCGGTGCCGCTCCCGTCCGGCATGGCCCGGGCCAAGGCCGCCCTTCTGTCCCATCCGCGGCTCTGGCTGAATCAGGATAAGGCCCGCGCCTTCGCCGCGGCTCTGAAGGATAATCCGGACCATTGCGGCTTCCGGAATTTCTACGAACGATCCGTCAAGACATGGATCGACAGGCCGATCATCGCCGAGCCCGCCCCCTATCCCAACAACAAACGGGTCGCCTCCCTGTGGCGGCAGATGTACATCGATTGCCAGGAGGTGATCTACGCCATACGGCACTTGGCGATCGCTGGTCGCCTGCTGGAAGATGAGGAACTTCTCGTGCGGGCGAAGGAATGGCTTCTCGCTGTCGCCGATTGGGATGTGCTCGGCCCGACATCGCGTGCCTACAACGACGAGGCTGCCTTTCGCGTGGCGAGCGCCCTCGCCTGGGGTTACGATTGGCTTTATGGTTGTCTTGATGCGCAGGAGCGGACGATCGTCCGGGCGGCCCTCCTCGCGAGGACCCGGGAAATCGCCGATCATGTCATCGGCCATGCCCGCATCCACATCTTTCCTTATGACAGTCACGCGGTGCGGGCCCTGTCGGCCGTGCTGACGCCCTGCTGCATCGCTCTGCTGGACGATGAAGATAAGGAGGTTCGCGACTGGCTCGATTACACGGTCGAGTATCTGTTCAGCATCTACTCGCCGTGGGGCGCCAAGGATGGCGGCTGGGCGGAAGGGCCGCATTACTGGACCACCGGCATGGCTTATCTGCTGGAAGCCGCCGGTCTCATCCGCAACTACTACGGAGTTGACGTTCTCCAACGACCCTTTTTCCAGGCCACCGGCAACTTCCCCCTCTACACCAAGGCGCCAGGGGTGCGCCGCACCTGCTTCGGCGATGATTCCACCATGGGTGATCCGCCAAGCCTCAAGACCGGCTACAACATGCGCCAGTTCGCTGGAGCAACGGGCAACGGGCATTACCAGTGGTATTTCGAGCAGGTAAGGCGCGACGATCCAGGCACCGAAGATCTGTTTTACAATTACGGCTGGTGGGACTTCGCCTTCGAGGATCTGCAATACGCCCATGACCTCATAGCAGTCGAGGCTAAACCACCAACGGATCTCGCGCTGCTGCATGTCTTCCACGATGTCGGCTGGGTTGCGCTTCAGAAAGACATGAGCGATCCGGCACGTCACATCCAGTTTGTGTTCAAGAGCAGTCCCTATGGCTCCCTGAGCCATAGCCATGGTGACCAGAATGCGTTCCTGTTGCGCGCCTTTGGCGAGGACCTGGCCATCCAGGGCGGCTATTATGTGGCGTTTAATTCCTCTATGCACCGCCTGTGGCGCCGTCAGACGCGCTCAAAGAATGCCATCCTGATCGGCGGCAAAGGCCAGTACGCGGAGCGCGACAAGGCCCTGGGCAAAGCAGCCTCAGGCAAACTTCTCGCCGTGAAGCAGGATGCCACGAGCATCTTCATGAGCGGGGACGCCACCGCCGCCTACCGGTCCCTCAATCCCGGAGTGAGGCTGGCACAACGCGACGTGCATTTCGTGCGTGAACGCTACTTTGTGATCGTCGACCGGGTCTCGCTCGCCGAGCCGGAGCCGATCACGTTCCTGTTCCACACCGAGAACAGAATGGAGATCGGTGGCCAGACCTTCCGGGTGACTGGCAAGCAGGCAGGCCTCTACGGCCACTTCGTCTTCAGCAGCGCGGGCAAGCCCGTTCTCCGGCAGCATCAAGGCTTTCTGGATGTCGATCCGGCGGAGATCGAGGGCCTTCCGCTGCAATGGCATCTTGCCGCCGAAGTACCCGCTGCCCGACAGCACAACCTGGTGACTCTCCTCGTTCCTTATCCTCTCCATGAGCCGTCACGTGTCCTGCATTTCATTGACGATCAGGGCTTCAGCACGGACCTCTATTTTGTCGATGAGAACGATCAGGAGTTCTCGGTGGTGCTGCCAAAGGAGTTCTGAAGGCGCAACAGGTCCTGGATTCTGTCAGAACCTTGTCCGCCCTCATCCGTTCCTCTTGTGAGCGTCGCAAGACGCCCTGCTCAAAGGAGGAATAGATGCTGAGGATGCAGCTTACGGCAGGCCTTGCCGCAACCGCATTGTTGACCGGATCGGCCCTGGCCCAGACGACGGCGCCCACTCAGCCCGCCGGACCCGGCCAAGTCATGACTCAGATGCCCGCTGACCTGATGCGCGGCTCGCAGCTGATGGGCATCGACGTTTATGGGGCAGATAACCAGAAGATCGGCGACATCGACGAGGTTCTGGTGGACCGCCAAGGCAAGATCCACGGTCTCGTCGTGGGAGTTGGCGGTTTCCTGGGCATTGGCCGGAAGGACGTGGCCATTCCGTTCGATCAGGTGCAGTGGATGTCGGACCAGGAGGTTCAGGCCTCCGCCAGTGCGGGTCAGCGTGGCACGAACACGGCCGACACGACCGTGCCGAGCACCGCAACCGGTGGAGCGGGCCAGCCGGCCACCACCGGCAGCACAGCCGCAGGCACCACCGGCTCCCCCGGAGCGGCCGGAACCCTGGGCGGTGCGGGAACAGGAGGAACGACTGCCGGAGCCGGCACGGCGGCTTCCGGAAGCGACCCCAATACTCCTGCTCGCGCCATGGTGAAAATGACCAAGGCCGACCTGCAGAACGCACCCGAGTTCCGCTACAGTACGGATGCCAGCCGCGCAGGTTCCGCAGGCAATACCAATCCGCCTCCGCAGACCGTGAACACACCCGGCAACGTCCCGGCGAACACGCCGCGGCAGTAGCCTTCGAGCATTGACGAAGGCGGGCGGCCTGCACCTCTGTGCTCAGGCCGCCTGCTGACTGGCTGATCCGACCGGAACAGCAATCCTGCAGCACATTCCTTCACGCTCGAACCTGACGTCCAGTTCGCCTGCGAGTTCCTGAATGATCGTCTGCCGCAGCAGACGCGAGCCAAATCCGGAATTCGGCTGACCTTCAAGCAGGGGGCCGCCCCTCTCGTACCATTCGATGGCAAGAACGACCTCACCTCTCGCTTCACCCATTGTCCAATCCACCTGCACCTGACCGGCTGCCTGAGACAGGGCCCCGTGCTTGACGGCGTTGGTGGCAAGTTCGTGAATGGCCATGCCCAGCACGACCGCCGTTTTCGGGGAAAGCTGCACCTCCGGCCCATGGAGCCGGATGCGCGAGGGAGCCGTTGCGTAAGGCTGGAGCTCAGTTTCCAGGATTGTCCTGAAGGATGCTCCTTCCCAGTGCGTCTCATTGAGGAGGTTGTGTGTGCGAGAGAGTGCCAGCAGGCGCTCCTGAAAACGCTGCTGCGCCACCTCAGGTGGCACGCCCGGACGAGCCGCCTGCCAGGCCAACGACTGAACGGTTGCAAGCGTGTTCTTCACCCGGTGATTCAGTTCGTCGATCAGGAGCCTCTGGCGCCGGTCGGCCTCGCGGCGTTCCGTGATGTCCTCGACCACCCGCACCGCATAGAGAAACTCTCCGCCGGCATCCCGGACTGCCGTGCTGGTCACACGGGCCCAGCCGCCCATGCCGTTCTTGCGGCGGAACTTGCTGTCGGTCGTATAGGCATCGAGTTCCCCCGCCACCTGCCGCCTGAACAGGTCTAGATCCTGTTCGAGCGTCGAGGAATCGGCCGCGTGGCCGAAGTGCAGGCCGATCAGCTCTTCAAGAGAGTGGCCGGTCAGCCTGCAGCGTGCCTCGTTGACCGAAATGAACCGCCCTTCCCGGTCCACCTCGGCGATGCCCACCGCGGCATTGTTCTGGGTGGCGCGCAGGCGGGCCTCGCTCTGAGCCAGCGCAGCCTCCCTGCTGCGCAACTCTGCCGAAGCGCCTGCCAGGGCCTCGCCGACCCGGTCGATCTCCATCAGTCCTGTCGATCCCACGGCAATCGGCTCGCCGCGGCCGAGGCGCTGCGCCAGGCCGGCCAATCCCTGGACAGGCTCGGCGATGCGCTTGCCGAACCCGCGGGCAAGGAGGAAGGAGAGCACGAGCAAACTGATCCCAAGCCCGAACATGGTCCAGAGGGAGCGGTGCAGGGGGGCTTGGACGATCTCGGCGGGAACACCCACGAAGGTCGTCCAGTTTGACAGCTCGGAACGGGCATAGGCTCCGAGAACTTCGGTTCCCTCGAGATTGCGTCCTTCCCAGATGCCGTCGGTATCGCGCGCTGCCTGGAGGAACTCGTCAGGGGCAGGCGTTCCAACAAACGCCTCGTGCCGGCGGGAACGGGCCACCACGCGGTCCGCCCTGTCGATGATTGTGGCAACCCATTGGCCAGGAAGGCCCTCGGCCTGCAGAACATCCGCAAGCCGCCGGGGTTCGACGGCCATGGACAGGACGTGGGTGACCGTATCGTCCCTGAGAACAGGAACCCTGACGCTGATGATCGACCGCCCGGCCGTTGCGCCGGTGAAGATGTCCTGGACCACGGGACGCTTGGTTGCGATCACCTGCTGGTCGATCGGGAGGTTGGCCCCCTTCGGCAGAGGCGAGCCCCAGGGCAGGCGCGTGTTGGCAACCTGCTGGCCCATGGTGTCGCGAACCACGATGGCATAGTCGTCCGGCTTTGTCCGCGACCAGGATTGGAGGGTCAACTGGGCCTGACGCTGGAACGCCTCGAAATTGCCTTCGAGCAGGGTCGAGGAGGTTGCAAGAGCCTGAGCGGCGGCTTGAATCCCGACGAGTTCGCGGTCGACCGAAGCCATGATGCGCTGGGCGGTGCCGAGGGTCTCCTCCTCATAGTGATGGCGCTCCGCGCTCGCATAGCGCCACAGCAGGATGGCCGCGAAGACAAGGCCCGGCAGCACGAGGGCGGCGCCGAAAGCCATCAAGCACTGGCGAATGGTGTAGCTTCGCGACGAGACCATACGAACTAAATACCGCTTCCCGAATGCAAGTCGAGTGACTAGCCTGAGATCCTAAAGATCTTGGCAGAAAGAGCCATGCCCCGTTTCTCGGCCAATCTCGGTTTTCTCTTCTCCGACCGCCCTGAGATCGAGCGGGTCGCCGCTGCGGCCTCCTGCGGCTTCAAGGCGGTCGAGATGCATTGGCCCTATCACGTACCCGCCCTCGACATGCGGGAGGCGCTGGCAGCCCACAAGCTCACCATGCTCGGCCTGAACATGCCGGTCGGCAATGCCCCTGCAGGCGATTTTGGATTGGCCGCCTTACCAAGCCGGCAGAACGAGTTCCAGAATGCGCTTGTTCAGGCGCTATCCTACGGTAGCACGATCCGGGCCTCGGCGATCCATTGCCTTGCCGGGATTGTCTCCCCCGATGATCGGGCGGCGGCCGAGCGCACATTCATTGCCAACCTGCAGATGGCGGCTGACAGGGCCGGCGAGGCCGACATGACGATCCTGATCGAACCGATGAACCGTCGCGACAGGCCGGGATACTTTCTCCAGCACGTGGAGCAGGCGGCTGCCAACATCGGACAGGCGGAGCGTCGCAACATCAGGCTCATGTTCGACTGCTACCACGTGGAGATCACGCAGGGCGATCTGATCACGCGGATCAAGACCCACCTGGACCTCATCGGCCATGTGCAGATTGCCGCAGTGCCGAGCCGCGCCGAGCCTGACGAGGGCGAGGTGAACTACCGGGAGATTTTCCAAACCCTCGACAGCCTAGGATACCAGGGCTGGATCGGTGCCGAGTACAAGCCACGCGGGCGCACCGAGGACGGGTTGGGTTGGCTTTCCGAACTATCCGGAAGGCCGTGAGAATGCCCTTCCTCAGGCGCCCGCTGCGACGAAATCCTCTCGCATCGGGGTGAAGACATCGAGGAGAACGCCGGCTTCTATGGCAACCGCGCCATGCACGGCATTCGGCGGGACAAGGAAGCTGTCTCCCTGCCTCAGCCGCTCGGTGCGGCCGTCGATGGTCACGTCGAAGACGCCCTGCTCGACCAGACTGCACTGGATGTGCGGATGCGAATGGGGGACGCCGACGGCTCCCGCCTCAAACGCCACACGCACCATCATCACGCCCGTGTCGTAGGTCAGCACCTTGCGACGGATGCCCTCGCCGGCCGCCTCCCAGGCGGTGTCACGGTCGAAAGCGAAGGCCAAACCTTTGCGAGTCATGATCGTCTCCAAATGAATTATCGGGCAAGCCATCCGCCGTCGACGGGCAGGACGATGCCGTGGATGTAGTTTGCTGCAGGCGAGGCCAGGAACACCGCGGCGCCGCCGAGATCCGATGGATTACCCCAGCGTCCCGCCGGGATCCGCCCGAGAATTTCGCTGCTCCGTTTCGGATCGCTGCGCAGAGCCTCGGTATTGTTGGTGACGAAGTAGCCCGGCGCGATGGCGTTGACGTTGATGCCCTTCGCCGCCCATTCGCAGGCCAGCAGCCGCGTGAGTCCGGCAAGCCCGCTCTTGCTCGCCGTGTAGGAGGGAATCCGAATCCCGCCTTGGAAGGACAGGAGCGACGCGATGTTGATGATCTTGCCGCCTTGCTCATCGGCTATCATCGTGCGCGCCACGGCCTGGGACAGGAAGAAGGTCGACTTGAGGTTGACGTTCATCACGTCGTCCCAATCCTTCTCCGTGAAGTCGATGGCGTCGGCCCGACGGATGATGCCGGCGTTGTTGACCAGAATACCAATCCGGCCGGTCAGTGTGACGGCCTCCGCAACGATGCGCTCGATGGGCTCCAGGGAGGACAGATCCGCCTGCACGCTGTGGAACGCGGCGCCCGCTTCGCGGCACAGGCGCTCCGTCTCGTCCATGCTCGAGCGACCGACCGCCACAATGGAGGCGCCGGCTTGAGCCAGCGCCACCGCGATGCCCTGACCGAGGCCCGTGTTGGCCCCGGTCACGAGAGCGGTCTTGCCCGCCAGATCGAAGGAGAACGTCATCGCCATCCTCCTCAGCGCAGGGCGTCCATGGGCACCATGTCCATGTCGGTGAAGTCCTGGTTGTCGCCGCCCATGGCCCACACGAAGGTGTAGTTGCTGGTCCCGACGCCGGAATGGATCGACCAGCCCGGCGAGAGGATGGCCTGCTCGTTCGACACCACAAGATGCTTGGTCTCGTCAGGCTCGCCCATGAAGTGGAACACGCGGGTGTCGGGCTGCATGTCGAAATAGACATAGACCTCGGAGCGGCGGTCGTGGACGTGAGCCGGCATGGTGTTCCACATGCTGCCGGGCTTGAGCTGCGTCATGCCGAGGACGAGCTGAGCCGAACGGCAGACCTCCGGATGAATCATCTGGAAGATGGTGCGGACATTGCCGTTCGCCGCGTCGCCGAGATCCACGCGGCGGGCGCGGTCGAGGCCGATCTTCACCGTCTCGAAGCGCGCATGCGCCGGGGTGCTGACGAGATAGAACTTGGCCGGGGTCGCGGCATCCAGGCTCTCAAAGCGGACGTCCTTGGTGCCCATGGCGATGTAGAGAGCATCGCGGGGCGCGAGATCGTGAACGGCCCTGTCCGTATGGACGCGGCCCGCACCACCGAGGTTCACGACGCCGAGTTCGCGCCGGTCGAGGAAGTTGGGAGAGCCGATCTGCTTGTGCGATTCCAGCTTGATGGCCCCAGAGGTCGGGGTCGCGCCGCCGACCACGAGGCGATCGATATGGCTGTAGGTCAGCTTCACTTCACCCGGAACGAAGAGCGTCTCGATCAGGAAGTGGCGGCGCAGCTCGGCGGCACTGAAGTGGCGCACGGCCTCGGGATGGCATACCTGCCGGATTTCGATGGTCATCATTGCCTCTTTCAGTAGCTGGATCAGCGGAACAGGGCCGGCAGCCAGAGCGACAGCCCGGGAATGTAGGTGACGAGGAGCAGCACCAGGACGCTTGCGCCCAGGAACGGCCAGATGGTCTTCATGGCCTCGCCGATGGAGATCTTGCCGACCGCGCAACCGACGAAGAGGACGGAGCCCACTGGCGGCGTGTTGAGGCCGATACCGGCGTTGAGGATCAGGATCACGCCGAAATGGACCGGGTCGATGCCGAACGCCTTGATCACGGGCAGGAAGATCGGCGTGCAGATGATGATCAGCGGCGCCATGTCCATGAAGGTGCCGAGCACCAGCAGGATGACGTTGATCAGGAGAAGGACGACGATGGGATTGTCGGACAGTGCCTTCATGAGGGAGATCGTCGCCTGCGGCACCTGCAGGAAGGCCATGAGCCAGCCGAAGGCGCTGGCCGCGCCGATGACCAGCAGGACCATGGCCGTGGTGCGCACCGCCCCAAGGGTCGCCTCGACGAAGCCCTGCCAGTTCAGCTCGCGATAGACGAGGAGAGTAATGAGCAGGGCATAGACAACCGCGATGCACGAACTCTCCGCCGCCGTGAACACGCCCGACCGAACGCCGCCGAAGATGATGAAGATGAGCAGGAGGCCCGGCACGGCCGAAACGAAGAAATAGGCCAGCAGCCGAAATCCGGGGAACGGATCTGCCGGGTACCCGCGGCGCAGGGCGATAATATATGCCGTGATCATCAAGGCGACGGCGAGGAGGAATCCCGGAACGGTGCCGGCCGTGAACAGGTCCGCGACCGAAATCGTTCCACCTGCCGCGATCGAGTAGATGATCATGTTGTGCGAAGGCGGGATCAGAAGCGCGATGATCGCCGAGCTTACGGTGACATTGACGCTGTAGTCGCGTGCATAGCCCCGCCTCTCCATCTGCGGGATCATGATGCCGCCGATAGCCGAGGCATCGGCCACGGCCGATCCCGAGATGCCGCCGAACAGGGTGGAGGCCACGATGTTCACCTGACCCAGGCCGCCGCGCAGATGTCCGACGAAGCCGGCAGCGAGGCGAATGAGTCGGTCGGCGATGCCGCCCCGCATCATGAGGTCGCCGGCATAGATGAAGAACGGGATCGCCATCATGGCGAAGGCGTTCATGCCGGAATTGACCTGCTGGAACACAACGACAGGAGGAAGCCCCATGTAAAGGACGGTCGCCAGGGAGGCGATGCCGAGGCAGAATGCGACGGGCGTGCCAATCAGAAGCAGCAGCGTGAAGACGCCGAAGAGAACCCAGATTTCCATGAGGTCATTCCTTCACGGCAACGAGATGAGGCTCGCCCGGGCGGACCATCGGCGCCTCTTCCCCGGCCAGGAGAAGGCGAACGAGCTTTTCAAAGGAAAAAAGAGCAATCAACGCACCACCCACGGCGAGGGGCACATAATCGAGGCCCTGGGGGATGGGCAGACCCGGCATGGCGGCGGACCAGGTTTCCATGGCCAGCATCGTGCCGTACCACGCCATGGCTCCTCCGAAGATCATCACCAGCACCTCGGTGACGGCGAGCATGACCTGCCGCAGGCCGGAGGGCGCATGATGGAGGCCGATCTCGAAGCCGAGATGGTTGCCCTCCCGCACGCCGACGGCAGAGCCGAGAAGAATGAACCAGCTCATCAGCAGCAAAGACGCCGGCTCGGTCCAGCTCGGGGACTGGTTCAGCACATATCGTCCAAATACCTGCCAGGCGACGAAGGCCGTCATCAAAATGAGCCCGACTCCGGAAATCCAAAGCGCCGCGCGGTTCACGACAGCCAGGATTCGGGACAGCGCGGCAAGACCATCGCGCATCGATCAAGATCTCCAGCGGAAAAAGGGGCCGGCCGTAGCCGGCCCAGTTTGGTTCGGGAGGACCGAACTCAGTTCATCGCTTGGATGCGGGACACGAGGTCCTTCACCTTCGCGTCCTTGGCGTACTTCTCATAGACAGGCTTCATCGCATCGATGAAGGGCTGCTTGTCGACGTTGTTGATCTGGCTGCCGCCGGCCCGGATCTTCGCCTCGGCCTGCTTCTCGCGGGCCTCCCAGAGCTCACGCATCTTCGCGACCGATTCCTTGGCGGTTTCGCGCACCGCCTTCTGGTCCTCGGGCGAGAGCTTGTCGAAGCTCTTCTTCGACATCACCAGCACTTCCGGCGACATGGAATGCTCGGTCAGCGAGTAATACTTCGCCACCTCGGAGTGACGGAAGGAATCGTAGCTCGGCCAGTTGTTCTCGGCTCCATCGACCACGCCCGTCTGCAGGGCCGAGTAGACCTCTCCCGGAGGCATCGGGGTCGCGTTGGCTCCGAGCGCGTTGACCATATCGAGGAAGAGGTCGGACTGGATCACCCGAACTTTCATGCCCTTCAGGTCGGCCGGCGTGTTGATGGGGCGCTTGGAGTTGTAGAAGGACCGGGCGCCCGAGTCGTAGAAGGCCAGCGCCACGAGGCCATGAGGCTCGAACGCCTTCAGGATCTGGTCGCCGATGGGGCCGTCCATGGTCTTGCGCATATGGTCGACGGAACGGAAGATGAAGGGAAGGCCGGGCACCAGGGTCTCAGGGATCAGGTTGTTGAACGGACCCATATTGATCCGGTTCAGATCGATGACGCCGAAGCGGGTCTGCTCGATGGTGTCCTTTTCCTGGCCCAGCTGGGCAGAGTGGAAGACCTGCACCTTGTACCGGCCGTTGGTTTTCTTCTCCAGCAGGGAGCCGAAATGCTTGACGGCTTCGACGGTTGGGTATCCATCTGGATGGATGTCGGCCGAGCGTAGCGTGGTCTGGGCACTGGCGGTGCCGCTCAGCAATGCGGCGCACAGGCTGACGGCGGCAGCGGCGAATGTTCTTTTTGTCAGCATTCTCTTCCTCCTTTAGGCTTCCTCGGATGTACCTTTATTTCAGATCCGCCCTTCCGGACCAATCATTCTCGCTCCCAAGTGCCTCTCGCGCCTTGGTAGAGACCCGGCAGCCGTCTTTCGCGGCTTACTTGGTCGATGATTGTATGGTAGTATACACTAATATATCTCGCAACTCGCCAAAAGAATGAGATCCGTTGTGAACAGCCCCTTCTCCACCGGCCAAGGTTCTGCAGCCCAGCGCATCGAAAGCGAGTTGCGTCGCCTCATCATTGCCCTGGAGCTTCCGCCGGGCAGCCGGCTCTCAGAGCAGGATATCGCCGAGCGCCACGGCGTTTCCCGTCAGCCCGTCCGCGAGGCCCTGATCGGCCTGGCCAAGACCCGGCTGGTGGAAATCCAGCCCCAGCGCGGCACGACGGTGGTGAAGATCTCGGTTCGGAAGATGATGGAAGCACGCTTCGTCCGTGAGGCGATCGAGACGGCCGTGGTGCGCCGGGCCTGCTCATCGTTCGACACACAGAGCCGAGAAAGGATCGGCGACCTTCTGGAACTGCAGGACCAGGCGGCGCGCCGGGACGATCACGCGGCCTTTCAGCGCTACGATGAACTCTTCCACATCGCCCTTGCGGAAGGCGCCGGCTGTCCCCTCGCCTGGGAGGCGGTTCAGGACATCAAGGCGCATATGGACCGGGTATGCCAGCTCACCCTTCCGGGCCCGGAGGCGATGCTGCCCCTGATCGATCAGCACCGGGCCATCATGGCGGCGATCGACGCCCGCGACGAGGATGCGGCCGCAGACGCGATGCGCCGCCATCTCACGGAAATTCTGCGGGCCCTGCCCCGCGTCGAAGCGGAGCACCCGGAACTCTTCAGTGCATGATTGAGCAGGTCCAAGGGCAGACGATCTCTTCCTTGTGATTGTTCAAGCTCCGGCCAAGCCCTAAGCTCCCGCCACACTTTTATTGCCGCTGGAGCAGAATGTGCTGTCGCGCAGACAAGTCGTCTACCTGATCGGATCTCTCCCGTTCATCGGCAGCGCCGCGGGAGCAAAGGCCCAGGAGGGCGGCTTCTACTACCGCGGGCCGCCGAGCGATCACTTCGACGGACAGCGCTTCTTCAACCCCGGCGGAGAGCCCTCCCGCGGATTTGGCGACTTCCTGCGCTGGCGGCTCACCAAGAGCGCGGCGCCATGGCCGGAGCCCTACCCGAGCCCGTTCCAGGATACGCCCCCGGCTCGCGTCGGACGACGCGACCTGCGCATCAGCTTCGTCGGGCACGCGTCCTTCCTGATCCAGATCGCCGGCCACAACATTCTGACAGACCCGATCTGGTCCGAGCGCGCGAGCCCCGTGCCCTTCGCCGGACCGCGGCGCTACAACCCGCCGGGCGTCTCCTTCGATCAGCTGCCCCGGATCGATGCGGTGCTCATCTCGCACAACCATTACGACCACATGGATTTGCCCACGCTCGCGCGCCTGTGGCAGCGCGACCGCCCGAGAATCGTCGCGCCGCTCGGCAATGACGCCATCATCCGGGCGCATGATCCAGGTATCGCCGTCACGGCGGTGGATTGGGGGGACCGCCTCTCACTTAGCTCCGATCTCCAAGTGTTCGCCGAGCCGGCTCATCACTGGTCCGCCCGCGCAACGAACGACCGCAACCATGCGCTCTGGGCCTCCTTCATGCTGCGCGGCGGCGGCCGCTCCGTCTATTTCGGCGGCGATACGGGCTTTGGCGGCGGCAGGCATTTTCAGGGAATCGCCGCACGGCACGCCGGCCCGGATGTGGCCCTTCTGCCCATCGGCGCCTATGAGCCGCGCTGGTTCATGGCGCCGAACCACATGAACCCAGACGATGCGGTTCGCGCGTTCGGCATCCTCAGGGCCAGATCGGCCTTAGGCTATCACTGGGGAACGTTCAGGCTCACGGATGAAGGCGCCGATCAGCCGCCTCGGGACCTCGCCCGGGCCCTGCAGGCACGGAACATCCCTGCGCGCCGCTTCGCGGCCATGCGGCCAGGACAGGTGTGGACGGCCTGATCGGCAGTTCTGCCAGCGTCGTCATCCAAGGATCTTGTCCACGGTGATGGGGTATTCGCGGATCCGCTTGCCCGTGGCATGGAAGATTGCGTTTCCGATCGCCGCGGCCGTGCCGACGATGCCGATCTCGCCCAGTCCCTTGATCCCCATGGGATTGAGCTTGTCGTCATGCTCGGAGACGAAGATCACGTCGATGTCGTGAATGTCCGCATTCACGGGCACGTGGTACTCGGCCAGATTGTGGTTCATGAACCGTCCGAGGTTGTGATCGAGCAGCGACTCCTCTTCCAGAGCCATTCCGATCCCGAATACGATGCCGCCGATGATCTGGCTGCGCGCCGTCTTGGGATTGAGGATGGTGCCCGCGGCCACCGCATTGACGATTCTGGTCACCCGGACGATGCCGAGTTCCTCGTCCACTCTCACCTCGGCGAATATGGCGGAATGCGAATAGCCGGAATAGCGCAGGCTGGTCATCATGCCCGGAGCCGCCATCTCCTCCGCCTCGACCGTGTCGACGCCCTTCGCACGCATGATGTCGGTGAACGAGATCCCTGTCTCCGGATCGTTCGTCAGCACGATCCGCCCGTCCGCAAAGGAGACATGCTCGAGGCTTGCATTGGCCAATGGCGACCCGTCCATCTCACGGGCATACTTGAAGAGTGTCTCGCGCACGCTCCGGCAGGCGACCTGCACCGCGGTTCCGGCCGAGGCGGCCGTCCATGACCCGCCCTGAACGGGAGATTTCGGCAAGCTCGAGTCGCCGATCCGCGTTGTGACCTTGTTGATGGCCAACCCCAGCGTGTCGGCGGCAATCTGCGCCAGGATCGTATAGGTGCCCGTTCCGATATCCGACGTAGCGGTTGAGACATCAAGGTGGCCATCCGCGTGGAGCACCGCGCGAGCGGCCGTCTTCTGCATGAAGGCTTCCCAAACGCCGGTCGCCATGCCCCATCCGACGAGTTCCCGCCCCTCCCGCATGGAACGTGGCTGCGGATTGCGCGTGGACCAGCCGAAGCGCTCCGCGCCGAGCTGGTAGCAGGCTCTCAGTTCCTTGCTGGTGAAATCTCTTTTGTTGGCTTCATCGGCCTCGGTGTAGTTCCTGATCCGCAGCTCGACAGGGTCGATGCCGACAGCATATGCCAATTCGTCCATGGCCGTCTCGATGGCGGTGACGCCGGTCGCCGCGCCAGGCGCCCGCATGTCGCTCGGCGTATAGGTATCGACCTGAGCCAGTTTGTAGGTCAGCTTGACGTTGTCGCAATGGTAGAGAAGGTTCGACCAGTTGACGATGACCTCCTGGTAATCCTCAAAGGAAGAGGTCGTCTGGACGGCATCGTGCATGATGGACTGGAGAGTTCCATCAGGATTTGCACCCAGCGAAATGGTCTGGATGGCCTGCGGTCGATAGCCGAAGGTGAACATCTGATCGCGGGTCAGCACGACCCGGACCGAGCGCTTGAGCTCCAGGGCTGCCATGACAGCGAGAAAGAGCTGGTATTGCGGACGCAAGCCCGAGCCGAAGGCTCCGCCGACGAACGGCGACACGACGCGGACCTGATCGCTGGAGAGGCCGAATACGCTTGAGACGTAACGTTGGCTGTTCTGAACGCCTTGCGTCTTGTCGTGGATGGTAAGCTTGCCATCCTCCTCATAGACGACGGTGGAGGCATGGGGCTCCATCGGATTATGGTGCTCGATGGCAATCCGATACTCGCCATGAACCTTCACGGGCGCCTGCGCAAAAGCCTGATCGGCATCACCGCGCGGGCTCGGCGGCGGCGTGACGCCCGACCGCTTCTTGGGCGGCACATAGGCCTCGCTCCGCTTGATGTCGAGATCCGTCATATGAGTGTCGGTCTCGTACTCGACACGCACCAGGGAAGCCGCATGGGCCGCGATCTCGAACTCGTCCGCCACCACGAGAGCGATCGGTTGTCCGCTATAGACCACCTGTTCATCGTAAAGGGGACGGAAGGGAGAGCCGGGAGGAGCGACGTCGTCGCGATAGCTGCGATCGAACCATGCCGTGCGGGGCCGGTTCTCGTGCGTGAAGATCTGAACCACGCCCGGTATGGCCAACGCAGCCGAGGCATCGATCGACGTGATCCGCCCCTTGGCGATCGCGCTCGATATGACGATCCCGTAGGCGAGGTCCGGCACCTCGAATTCCGCCGCATAGCGCGCCTCGCCCGTGACCTTGGCGCGCCCGTCGACCCGGTTCTGCGGAGCGCCGACGTAACCTTGAGCTTTCAGCATCCGTCTCGTCCTTACCTGATGCGCTTGTCGGTCTGGGATTGCGGCGTTCCTGCAGCGGCCTGGGAGAGCGCGCGGACGATCCCGCGCCGGGCCAGATCAATCTTGAAGGCATTGTCCTCGAAGCCTTTGGCCTCGCGCAGGATGAAGTCTGCGACAGTCGCAAACCGCTCGGCACTGGCCGGATGCCCGCGCAGCATGGCCTCCGTATCCGGATCGCGCCACGGCTTGTGGGCAACGCCGCCGAGGGCGAGCCGCGCCTCGGCGATTGTGCTCCCATCCATGCGGAGTGCAGCCGC
Source organism: Microvirga arabica (assembly GCF_016811235.1). Lineage (GTDB taxonomy): Bacteria > Pseudomonadota > Alphaproteobacteria > Rhizobiales > Beijerinckiaceae > Microvirga > Microvirga arabica. Next base: position 57,815 of record NZ_JAFBID010000006.1, on the reverse strand, counting down.
AACGGAGACCAGCGCGAAGGCGTACGAGAGGCGATCGCGAAGCTTCAGATAGGTGTAGTGGGACCCAAAATCCGCCGGCGGAAGCTCGACGGCCGTGATGATTTCCCCATGCTGCAGGGTGGTGTCGATCTCCGGCCTGTCGCCCGGCAGGCGATGGAACTCGGACATCGGGATCGTGCGCTCCCCATTGGGCCCCGCAACGTGGATGACAGCCTCCAGGGCCGCGAGAGCCACGCACATGTCGGAGGGATGCGTCGCGATGCAGTGATCACTCGTGCCCAGGATCGCATGGATGCGATTGCGCCCGAAGGTTGCCGGACAGCCCGTGCCGGGCTCGCGCTTGTTGCAGGGCGTGGCCGTATCGTAGAAGTAATAGCATCGGGTGCGCTGAAGAAGATTGCCGCCGGTCGTGGCCGCATTGCGCAATTGCGGCGAGGCACCGGCGAGGATCGCGCTGGCGAGCAGCGGATAGCGGCTCCGGACCCGGGCGTCGTGAGCCACCTCGTCGTTGGTGGTCATCGCGCCAAGGCGCAGCCCGCCACTCTCGGTTTCCTCAATGGTATTCAGGGGCAGTCGCGTGATGTCGATGAGACGGGTCGGACGCTCCACATTATACTTCATGAGATCGACGAGATTCGTGCCGCCGGCAATGAAGCGGGCGGACGCGTCGGCAGAGGCTGCTTTCACGGCTTCCTCCACACTGCCGGCTCGCAGGTAGGAAAACCGGTTCATCGCGCTGCCTCCGTGGTTGAACCCAGCACCTGCTCGATGGCGTCGACGATGTTGGTATAGGCGCCGCAGCGGCAGATATTACCGCTCATCCATTCGCAAATTTCGTTTCGAGTGCGCGCCCGGCCCTCCTGAATGAGAGCGACTCCGGAGCAGATCTGGCCTGAAGTGCAGTAGCCGCACTGAAATGCATCATGATCGATGAATGCCTGCTGCAGAGGATGCAGCTCTCCGTTTTTGGCAAGCCCCTCGATGGTCGTGACGCTCGCGCCGTCCTTCATCACAGCAAGCGCCATGCAGGAATTGATCCGCTTGCCATCGATCAGCACCGTGCAGGCGCCGCACTGCCCGTGATCGCAGCCCTTCTTAGTTCCCGTCAGGCCGAGATGATCGCGCAGGAGGTCGAGAAGGACTGTCCAGGGCAGGACCTCCACTGTCCTAGTCTGGCCGTTCACCGTGAGGGTGACCGGGATCCTTTCAAGCGCGGGGGATGAATGGTTCTGGCTTGCACTCAATCGGGACCTCCCTCGTCACGACAGAGACCGATGGCCCCACTAGAGGGCAATCAGGCTGAGGTGAAATCACCGCCGACATGACATCGGCACAGGGGGCACAGGGGGTGCATTGTTCGGCAGTGGACGTGATCCAACGGCCCAGATCAACCAGGGTTCCGGCACCCCCACAGGACAGGTGAGCCTTACCTATTCGAATGATCAAGCTCTGAGGCGGGAACGCATCGGGCGCCTGTGCTTTCCCAAAGGAGCAATCCACTGATGGAGCTCCCATGTCCGACACGCCAAAGCCTTCTGACCAGCCGCCCGACGTCCCAGGTCCCTTGCCGGAACTTCCTTCATTGGATCCTTTTGAGCCGCTAGAGGATGACAAGCCCGCCGACGAGCCGTCCCGTCCCGCGGACGTGCCCATCGTACAGCCAGGAACCCAGTGACAATGCTTCGGCAGGGCGGAGCCCGTGGAGGCTCCGTCCTGCCATGCAGTCGTCAGGACCAGCTCATCCGCGATGCATCGACCTGAAGATCGTCGATGGTCTGAGTATGGTCCGCAGCCGGCTGATCGAGCGTGGTCACGGGTTGAGACGCAGCCGCGGATTGATCGCTGTCGATCTGCTCCGTCCATGCGGCAGTCGCAGCGTGACTCATCTCGGCCTCGTCATCGGCCATCAGGAGCATGATATCCGAGCCGTCACTGTTCTGTGTTGACTCTGGAGCACTGAAGGCAAAGTTCTGCCCCTCCGGCTGAACGGGCTCTGCCTCGTCGATCACCACATCCACGGATTGCCGCGTCGTGGTGGCGCCGTCACTGTCGGACAATACAACGCCAATGCTGCGGGTGCCGGCCGCCAGGCCGGATCGAGCGTCGCTCTCGAGCATCAGGGACTGCAGCACCGCGGCGTAGGTTTCGGGTGAGGCATGGCCACTGAGCGTCAGCGTGCCCGTATCGTCGGCATAGCCCCCCCCCACGAGCTCAATGCCTGTGTCGCCGATCATCGTGCGTCCGTTCTCGCTGTGCAGGGTGAAGCCTTCGAGATCGAGCCTGTCACCGGGTTGTGCTCCGGAGAGCGTGATAACAGCGCCACCAAGTTGCGTGCTGTCGATATCCTCTGCATGAGCGGTGCCGATGGCTTCTGCCTGGTGGGCACCGGACTCCGTATGTTCCGCAGCGGTCAGGCTCAGCTCGGGCGCATCGTTCACTGAATCGATGATCACCGTGAACGACTTGCTGCTTGTAGCGGACACCCCGGTACTCGTCTCGGTGCTGGTCGCCTGAACCGTCAGGTTCAGCGTGCCGTTCCAGTCCGCCGGCGGCATCAGTTTGAGACCCGGCAGATCTCCGCTTGGCACGCGCCATTCGCCTCCACCCCGTGCGGTGCCGGCTGACAGCGTGAAGCCTTCGGGAATTCCGAGAATGCTTACGACCATGATCTCGGAGCCATCCGCGTCAATGAGGGCCGCCGAGAGATCAAGCGGGATGGCTGTGTCCTCCTGACCTGTCACGTTCTTTGCCTCGATACGCGGCGCATCGGCCACGGCTTCGACCTCCACCTTCAATGTGGTTTCAGTGGTGGCGACTTTGCCGTTGGAGGTTTCCCGCGCATGAGCCTGCACGGAGAGGGTTGCGGTGCCGCTCCATTCTGGTCCTGGGATCAGCTTCAGGCCGGTGAGTTGCGCTGGCGTGAGTGTCCAGGTGCCGTTGGCATTGTCGAGTCCAGCCGAGAGGCGGGCGCCTTGGGGCAGGTTGCCGATTATCACCGAAAGCACCTCGGAGCCATCCGCGTCTGTGAGGCTGGCCGAGATGTCCAGCGCCACCGGCGTGTCCTCCTGACCTGTGGCATCTCTGGCGCTCACCTGCGGGGCATCGGCCTCGGCCGTGACCGTCACTGCATGCGTGCCCGTCACCTCCCGGCTCACGCTGGTGCCGTTGCCCGTGTCGATCAGCGTCGCCCTCACCGTGAGGGTGAAGTCCGCATCCGAGTGCACGGCCGGATGCACAGATACCCGCCCCGCCTGCAGGTCGGCCGTGGACACCTGCCACACGCCTGGCGACAGCTCGGTGCCATGGCTCAGCCGGGCGCCGGACGGCACGCCCGACACTTGGGCAAACTCCGACCAGGTCTCCGACGGATCGGGCGTGGCAAAGACCGGCTGGAGCACGATGGCCGTGTCCTCCGCGCCCGTGCTCGCGCCCCCGATGGTGCCGGCATCCGCCACCGGGTCGAACCCCACCGTGAAGCTGGCCGACGTTCCGGCCTGCGAGCCGTTGCTGCCCTCGGTGGCAATCGCCGTCAGGGTGAGATTGTAGCTGCCGGAGAAGTGGGCCGGCGGCGTGAGCATCAGGCCCGTCAGCTCGGCCGGGGTGAGCCGCCAGGTGCCGTCCGGCTGGCGGGTGCCGGCGCTCAGGGTCGCGTCGGCCGGCACCCCGCTGAGCACGAAGCCGAGGCTCTCCGAGCCGTCCTGATCCCGCAGCGCGCCGCCCAGGCCGGCCAGGCTCACCGGCGTGTCCTCGGACCCGCGGGCGTCCATCACCGTGACGGTCGGGGCATCCGCCACCGCCTCCACCTGCACCCGGAAGGTGGTCTCCACCATGGCGCTGCCGCCCTGGCTCTCGTGGGCGGTGGCGCGCAGGGTGAGCTCGATGCGGCCGGAGAAGTGCTCGGGCGGGGTGAGGCTGAGCTGGGCCAAGTCGGAGGCCGGCACGCTCCAGGAGCCGTCGGGCTGCCGGGTGCCGTGGGAGAGCCTTGCCCCATCCGGCACGCCCAGGATGCTCACCGTCAGCTGCTCGGAGCCGTCCCGGTCCACAAGCGCCGCCGACAGGTCAAGCCGAATGGCCGTGTCCTCCTCACCGGTCACATCCCGCGAGCCGACCATAGCAGAATCAGCGACGATGTCGGCCGGCTCCTGTGGATCGGGCCTCTCGGTAGGGGGCGGCGTTAGGATGATTGCATCGTCAGGAATCTCAGCTTCGACCGGAGACGTCTCCCACGTGGGGGAGCCATCCAGTTCAGGTGCGGGGTAGCTCGACGATCGCGCTGCGGCGGCCCTGGACCCCACCAGAGGCATTGGCGCTGCGGACGACGAGAGTGCAAGATCGAACGGCACCTCATCCAGCATGAACGCCGGACCGGCCGGCGGTGCAAGGTCGAGGGGCCTCAGCGGCTCATCCTGCGGGGCGGGCGGCAGGTCGCTTTCCAGCGGGCTGATTTCATGAGGCCTGACAGCGATGGCGCCGGAAGGTCCGCCTCGCACCATGCCGAAGGCGGCCACCGCCTCCGTTCCGCCCACCAGATTTCCGCTGGTGCTTGCATCACCCATCGGGAGGCTTCGCTGAACTGCCCGCAGAGCGCGCAGGGCCTCCTCGTCAACCACGCTGGCATCGAACGGGATGGTCAGATCGGGTTGCTGGCTCATGCGATTAGCGTCCTCAACGCTCGTGGAATGATGCCGCCATGGCGGAATAGATTGGCTTCAGAAGATATTGCAGCACCGTCTTGTTGCCGGTCGTGATGTCGGCCTGAACCGTCATGCCGGGCACGAGCTGCGCCTTGCCGGGATCGCGGCCCACATGCTGCTGCTTGAGCGCGACGCGCACGCGGTAGTGCGGCTGCCGCTGCTCGTCGAGGAACGTGCCGGCCGAGATGCGCTCCACGATCCCATCGACGGCACCATAGCGCGCATAGTCGAAGGCCTGCACCTTGACGTGCGCGGGCTGACCGACTTCGATGAACCCGATGTCGCGCGGCGTGATCCGCACATCCGCCACGAGCGGAGCATCCTGCGGCATGACCTCGGCGATCAGTCCGCCAGGCGGCAAGACAGTGCCGGAACGGTGAACGGCCAGTCCGCGCAGCACGCCGGGAGCCGGGGCGCGGAGCAGGGTTCGCTCCGCACGATCCTCCAGCCTGCGGACGGCTTCCGCCGTTTCGGCAATCTCCAACGCCACCCGTGCGGCCTCCTGCCGGGCCTCGTCCACGGCGGCCGATTGCATCTCCGAAATGCGCGCCTCGGCCTCGGCCAGGCTGCGCAGGGCTGTGGCATACTGGCCGTTCAGTCGCTCATGCTCGGCCTTCGCGCTCATCAGGAGACGCTGCGCCTCCAGAACCGCGAGCCGCGTGGTCAATCCATTGCGGGCGAGTTCCTCGCGGATGCCGAGTTCCTTGGAATGCAGCGCTATCTGCTCCTGCACGGCAGAGATCTGCCCGGACAGCATCGCCAATTCACTGCGCCGCTGCGCCACCTGCTCGTGAAGCACAGCAATACGATCGCTCAAGGAGCGCAGGCGTGCATCCAGCGCCGCACGTTGGGGGCCAGCGAAGAGACTGGTGCGCAGGGATGGCATCGTGCTGCCCTCACCGCTCGCATCGGCAACAGCAATGCTCGCCGTTCCTTTGCGCCCCCGCAGCTCCATTGCCGTGTTGTTGCCTTCCGCGGCTGCCATCAGGCGCTGCGACTGCAATTGCAGGGATTCAAGGCGAAGCCGCGCCTGCGAGAGCTCGGCTTGAGCCGCCGCATCGTTCATGCGCAGCATAGCCTGACCGGCTTCGACCACATCGCCTTCGTGAACCAACACCTCCGTGACGATGCCGCCCTCAAAGTGCTGAACAGGCGCCGGCGCGACCGTCGGTGCGAGATCGCCCACGCCGATAGCCACTTCCGGCACATGGGTGAGCGCAGCCCAGGCAAGCGCTGCGGCCACCAGCAAGCCGGTTCCCAGAACGACGGCGCGCTCCAAGCCGTAGATCCGTAGTTCCTCCAGGGCGAGCACATGACTGTCGGGGCGCGGCTGACGGCTGGCACGGGGCAGAGGTGCCATCGTGTGCTGATGTGCGGCCGGCGTTAGATTCTCGGCCTCGGCGGCGGTTTTTGCGGCGGTGCTCATCAACCAACTCTGGGGCTGTTAGCGGCAGAAAGATTTGCGAAAGCTGCGTTCGCCAGCGGCACGCCTACCGGCGTACGTGTCGGACGAGGCCCGAAGGGAGCAGGCTGATTCACCTCCTCCACCTGCCCGTCCCGCAGGCGCAGGATGCGGTCGGCGAGCCGGATGTGGCTCGGCCTGTGCGTTGCCATGAGGATCGTGCTGTTCCCCCTGCGGGAGGCAATGACATCGGTGAAAGCCTTGGCGCAGGCGTCATCCAGTCCGGCGACGGGTTCGTCGAGGAGCAGGATGGGCGCATCGCGCAAAAGCGCGCTGGCGAGTGCGATCCGCTGCAGGATGCTGCGCGGCAGGCGGCCGCTGTGGTTGTCGCCGACCCGCGTGTCGAAGCCTTGCGGCAGCGCCTCGATGGCTTCCAGAACCCCGGCCTCCGCGGCTGCGGCGCGCAATTGCGCATCGGAGGCACTGGGTCGTGCCAGACGCAGGTTCTGGGCGATCGTGCCATAGAGCAATCCCGGCGATTGCGGCACCCAGCCGATGCTTCGCCGGAGAACGGCCGGATTGAAGGAGCGCACGTCGTGACCGTCGATCCGCACGAGGCCGCCCTGCGGCCGATACAGGCCTGCGATCAGCAGCAGCAGGGTGGACTTGCCCGTGCCCTCCGCACCGGTGATGGCCACCACCTGGCCGGGCTGAATGGCGAAACTGGCGCCGGCCAGCACGGGCTCAGATTGCGGCAGATAGCGCAGGGTCACCCGATGGAAGACGATGGCGCCCTGCTCCGGCGGCGCCATGCGCGCTTCGAGCGGCGGCGGACGCTCCGTTTCAAGCGCCATCAATCCGTCCACCTGCCGGATCGAGGCCTGCGTCTGCTCCCAACGCGAGAACATGACGAAGCATGTCTGCATCGGGCCCAGAACCCGCCAGATCAGCATCATGCCGGCGATCAGCGCGCCTGCGGTCATTGCACCGGACAGCACCGAGAGGACGCCCAAGACCACCGCGGCCAGACCTGACAGGGTGACGAGCGCCTGGCTTGCTGCGAGCACCGAACCCGTCAGGGTGCCGACCCGTGCAGACGCCACGGCGGCAGCAGCGGCAGCAGCCGCATAGCGGTCGATCCAGCGCTCTTCCGCACCTCCGAGCTTCAGCGTGCGCACCGTCTCGAGCGCCTCGACGGCCAGGGCCTCGCGAGCTTGGTTGGCGCGCGCCGCCTGATCGATGGCCAGCCGCATGGACCCGCGCGAGATCCAGAACAGAAGAACGAAGCCGATGGCGGTCCCCACCGGCACGAGCGCGATCCATCCGCCGAGAACCACCATCAGCACCACGACGAGGATCGTGAACGGCAAGTCCAGAAGGGCGACGGCGAAACTGCCGGTGAGAAACTCGCGGATCGCCGCGAAATCGCGCAGACGCGACACTTGGGATGCGGTGCCGGCCCGCTCCACGAGCGCTGTCGGCAGGGACAGCAATTGTGTGAATACGGCGCTCGGAACCAGCCGATCCAGGCGTTCCGCGATGCGCAGCAGGGCACGCTGGCGGATGACCCGGAAGAGGATCTCCAGCACGACCGCGGCGGCAACGCCGACGATGAGCATGGGCAGCGTTTCCGGGCTGTAGCCGGCGACCACCGTGTCGAAGACCGCCATGGTGAAGATCGGAACCGCGAGCCCGAGCACGGCCATGAGCCCGCTGATCGCGAGCAAGGGCGCCAGAGATCCCCGAAACCGTCGGGCGATGCCGCCGAACCAGTTCTGACGGGGCGACCCGACATTCGCCTCGGCGGCAAGGATCAAGGTTCCACGCAGCTTCTCCGGAGCACAGGGCTTCACATCACCTGTGGCGCCATCAAACATCAGAACCTGTCCGGCCTCATCGCGGTAGATGACAGCGGCAGCCTTTCCCGGCGGCAGCAGGATGGCCGGCAGGCACCGCAGGTCAAGACTTCCCCGCTTGAGCCCCTGCATCCTGGTCGGATAGCCGAGAACGGCCAGCGAGTTGCGCAGATCGGTGAGATCGATGTCGGGCTTCGCATGCGGGAGCGCCGAGAGAAGATCGTCCGCGCTGCCCGACCACTCCATCAGCCACAGCAGGACCGGCAGGCAACGGGCCAGATCGGACGGAGCCAGAAGGTCTTTCGACACCTGCACCGGAGCCTGAGGGGAACAATCCATCACGAGGCTCATGACACGCGCTCCAGCCTGCCGTCACGGATCGCGAAGACCCTATCCGCGATTCCGAGCGTCGAGGGACGGTGCGTGACGATGATGACCGTGACCTTGCCGCGCAGCCCCGCCAGGAGCTGGGCGAGCCGCGCATCGCTGTCGCCGTCGATCTGTGAGGTGATGTCGTCGAGCAGGAGGATACGCGGCTCCTCGATGAGGGCGCGTACGACACCGATGCGTTGGGCTGCGCCACGCGGCAGCGGCGTGGCCGAAACGCCGACAGGCGTATGCCAGTCGCCCGGCAGTGCGCCCGCCACCTGATCCAAACCCAATTGGGTCGCCAGGCGCAGAGCCGCCGCCTCCCGGTGCGGCTGATGCATCGTGAGGTTCTGCAGGAGCGTGCCGCGCACCAGAGCCGGATCGGGCGGCACGATGGCAACCTGTCGGCGTGCCGGTCCCATCTCGACCTGCGCGAGGTCCTGTCCATCGATCGTCACGCGGCCTTCGGTTGGCGGCAGGTCGCCCGCGATCAGCCGCAGCATGGCGGAACGGCCCGAGCCATTCGCACCGGTGACGCCGATGATCTCGCCAGGTTTCGCCTCCAGGGTCAAACCGTCGAACAGCCACTCCTTGTGGGGCGGGGTGCGCAGCCGAACGTTGTCGAGAACCACATGACCTTCTGAAACATCGAGGACTGGCCTGTCGAGATGGCGCTCCTGTGGGAGCAGGGCAATCTCTGCGACACGGCGGCGGCTTTCCGCGAGCGACTGAAGACGCGACCAGAGAGCCACGCCGCCAAGCAAGGGCTGCATCGTGCGTCCAACCAGCATGGTGCAGGCGCCCAGTCCGCCGACACTGAGCTGACCGTTCAGCACCATGTGACAGCCGAAGGCTGCGACGCCGATGGTGGCGGCCTGGGCCAGCAGTTGCCCACCCTCCTGGCCGGTCGAGATGGCTTGGGCAAGCGTTCGGCGCATCTGCGCTGAGCCGCCCTGCAGACGCTCGTAGCGACGCTCGAGCAGGGGCTCGGCGCCGAGAACTTTCATCGGATGGATGCAGCTCAGCGTGTCGAACAGAAAGTTGAACCGGCGCTCCTCGGCGAGCGCGAGGTTCTGCGCCGCGCGGCGCACGCGACGGCCCGTTAACGCTGCGAGCAGCGCGACACCGACCAGCAATGCCAGCGGCACCAGCACGAGCGGGCCGGCGAGATACCAGATCCCAACCAGGTAAAGCAGGGCGAAAGGCAGATCGAGCATGGCCTGCAGGGCTGGGCCTGACCATGCCTCACGCAGGGTGCCGATGGCGGAGAGACGCTCCGCATAATAGCCGTTGCTGTTGGCTTCCAGGGCTGAGAGCGGAGCATGGAGCAGGCACTCCATGGCCTGACGATGCGCCTGCGCCTCCGAAGTTGCCGCCATTCGGGCCAGAAGCCTGCCCCGCACGTGCCGAAGCAGCGCCTCCAGCAGAATGGCCACAGCCACCGTGATGGCGAGAACCACCAGGGTGCCGGTGGCCTTGTTCGGCAGTATCCGGTCGTAGACCTGCAGCAGGGCAGCGGGCAGCGCCAGCGCCAGCGCCAGCAGGGTGATCAGCAGCGTTGCCTCGAGCACCGGGATGAAAAAGGCGATGCCGAAGCGGCCGATCAGCCCCCGGAAGGGGCGTGTCAGCCATGGGCCCGAGGATGCCGCCAAGGCCTCGGATGCGGCAGCAGACCTGTTCATAGCGCGACCTTTGGCCATTCGGCCGTGGGATGCAGATCATGAGGATTAGGGGGAACATACCGGGCTTGCACCGGTATGACGGGACGGCATCATGCCTTTGGACGCGCATCGCTTAAGGTGCGCCGGCCAACCCGCTATGTCTGTGGCGTATCGCTAGGTTGAACTTTCACAATACTGCCGGCAAAGTCAATAAATACCTGCGGCTGGCCCGAGTTACCCTTAGATAAAGTTAACGGAACCTGCCCTTATCATTGAGCAGACCTCATGTCATACTATCATGCATGATCCGCTCACCACAGGATAGAGGTCTTCATATCTGGGAATGGTGTGATCGCGATCCTTGTAGCAAGCCCTCTCAATTTGGAATACTCCTTCGTGAGGTGCAGGCAATGTGAACCCGCTCCCCTTTTGAGGATCTGTCTTGGACTGGGACAAAATCAGATTGTTCTATGAGGTGGTCGATGCCGGGAACTTCACCCGAGCCGGCGAGAAACTCGGGGTCAACCAGTCATCGGTCAGCCGCCAGATCAGCGCCCTCGAACACGACCTGAAGGTCCCGCTCTTTCATCGCCACCCCCGAGGCCTCATTCTCACTGAGCATGGAGAGGTGCTGTTCCGCGCCGCCCAGGACATCCGCCTGCGCCTGGACGAAACGCGTCAGCGCCTTACGGAAACCAGCGAACGTCCGGCCGGCGAGCTCAGGGTCACCGCAACGGTCGGCATCGGCGGGATCTGGTTGGCGCAGCGCATTAAGGAGTTTCTCGATCTTTACCCGGATGTGCGCGTTCAACTGTCCCTGACGAGCGAGGAGCTGGATCTCGCCATGCGCGAGGCCGACATCGCCATCCGGCTGCGCCGGCCGGCACAGCCGGACCTGATCCAGCGCCGCCTCTTCACGATTCAGTACCACGCCTATGCGGCCCATGCCTATCTCGAGCGCTTCGGAGAGCCCGAGCGCATCGAGGATCTCGACAATCACTCCCTCCTCTGCCTGGGAGGCGACCAGCCCGCTTTCATTCTGGACTTGCACCGGCTGAGCAGCCTGGGGCGCGACCCCAAGGATCCCCGTCCCAGCCGCCTTGTGGTGAATGACAGCCTGGCTCTCCGCAAGGCCATCGAGAATGGTGCCGGTATCGGCATGGCGCCGGATTATGCGATGAGCGGCAATCCGGCCGTGAAGCAGGTTCTCCGGGACGTGCAGATGCCGGTCCTCGACAGCTACCTCGTCTATCCTGACGAGCTGCGTTCCGTCGCGCGGGTCCAAGTCTTTCGCGACTTCCTCGTCGCGAAGGCGCAACGGTGGGACTTTTAGTCGGACAACTTTTTTTGGATTAAATTTAAAGGAGTCTTGAGAGAGTTTAGCCTCGAGTGCAATCTCACTTTCTCCACGATTTTGAAGGCTACTTAATTCTCAAACGTTTGTTCCTCGAACAATGGAATCCGCTCTATGCCACGGTCCTTTTTAGCCGTTCTCGCCATTGCCCTTGGTCTGCCCTTCCTTCTTCTGCTGGCGATCGTCTCTTCTGCTTCGGGAGTCAGCGCGAGCGTCTTCACGAGCGCACTCGGACTCGTTGTCATGTCGGTTGTTCTGATGCTGGCCGTCTATGAGATCAAACGGATTGCCGATCTGCCGCCAGACGCCCATTGAGCACAGCACTCCTGGCATGAGGAGCTTTTAAGGATTGAGCGTGCTTGAGATCCCCGCTCTTCGCGAGCATCTCAAGCAGCCTGGTCCGAATGCAATTGTTAGGCTGCAGCCCTGGGTCGCTCAGGATGCTCTTGAGCCGTGGCCCGATGAAGGGCCAGCAGAAGAACGCCGATATCCTCGTCAAGCAGACTGATGGCGTTGCGCGCATATTGGCGGAACTCTTCCCTCACCAATTCCGCTTCACCATCCCATGAGAAGTCCTCGTGCTCGGCCTCAAAAAATGCACGAGCCACCAACTCTACTTGGTAATCCATATTTGCCCCACCGCATCGTTTAGGTGTTTGTTCTAAGTTCAAGCCTGGGGCGTCGGTACGCTCTTACTGAAGTTTTTATTCCGCTGCGCCATCAGGGTGACATCAGGCTTAGCGCTGGTGTTGACTGATCCGCAACTCGCCACTTGTACTACCCCGAAAGAGTTAGGTGGGCGAGGCTTTCCCGCGCGCCCTAACTCTGATGAGACAGTATTTCTAAGGTTCTATTCGCCTGGAACCAGAGGTCTGCTCTCCTGCGCAGCGGCGAAATGACCTGCAGCCCACATGGCCGCCTGCGTTCTGTTCACAGCCTTCACCTTTCGCAAGATGGCCTTGATATGCACTTTGACGGTGGCTTCCGCCACTCCGAGTTCACGCGCGATCAGCTTGTTCGAGGCGCCCTGGGTCAGGCACCGCAAGATCTGTGCTTCACGCTCTGACAGCTTGTTCAAGAGCAAAGCCGGATCGTTGGCAGGCATGAGGGAAACCGTTTGGCCCAGACCCCCGGCCTGGTTGCCGCGGAATTGGTCGAGCAGATCCAGCCCGACAGACCCTGGAATGAAGGTTTCACCCAGCATCACAAGTTCCAAAGCCTTGATGATTGCATGACGGGCCATTGTCGTCATGCAGAACCCGTCCAACCCCTCCTTACAGATCTGAACGATCTCTTGCGGACCCATGTTGTCTGCGAGGACGACCACCCGGGCATGAAGGTGCTGCTCCTTCAATTCCTTGACCATCTGAGAGTACTCGCCAGGGGAGCGCCCATCGCAGATGAGGAAGAGCACCGGCACTCCTTCGGGGAATGTGGATAGGGTCGACAGGTCTCCGGTTTGCTCCGCTATATCGAAGCGGGTGCCCGAAAGGATATGGCTGACACCCGTCCGGAGAAGGATGTTCTGGCAGATGAGAACCGTCGTGACGTTCTGAAAGGGATCTTGGGCGATGGGGAGAATTTGCTCTTTGTAGACGACGTTATGGCCCATGCTGGCTCTAGCCCCTTGGTAGCGTTCATCAAAGTCAGGAATCATGGTGCCGCCTATCCGAATTACGCAGGCTAGAACAAAAGAGGCAGGAACCATGTCCGGGAAGCCGATCCGATTAGATCAGGCGAGGCAATAACAACCGCCAGAAGATTTAGTTCCTCTTCCTGAACGTCAACTAAGAGGTAACCCGTCATGCTATAATGGTTTTGTCATAGCGTCTCAAATCAGCGGCGCCACAATGTGGCATATCTTGACCATAAGGATTTACATAAGCTTAACCTATACTTTGGACTGGCATAGTATTCACATGATTGCGCGCCTTATCAGATGACGAACGACTGAGCATTCGCATGATTTGATCTTCCGATACGGCTTTCGAGAACAGAAAGCCCTGCATCTCGTTGCAGCCTGCCGTATCCAGAAAGTTCCGCTGTGTTTCTGTCTCGACGCCTTCCGCCGTCACCGTAATCGACATGGCATGCCCGAGGGCCACGATGGCCTTGATGACGGTCGCGGCTTTGCCGCCCTTTCCCAAACTATGAGTGAATGACCGGTCAATCTTGATCTTGTCGACCTCGAAGCGGTGAAGGTAGCCCAAGCTCGAATAGCCGGTTCCGAAATCGTCCAGAGCAATGCGGAAGCCCGCTTCCCGCAGCCTCCGAAGCGCATCGGTCGTCCTGCCATCCTCTTCAAGGAGGACCCCTTCCGTCACTTCAAGCTCAATGCGCTGAGGATGCCCACCACATTCCCGAACGATGGCGATGAGACGGCTGGCGAAATCACCAGACCGGAACTGAACGGGCGAGAGATTGACGGAGACAAAGAGATCGGGCCAGCGCCGGGAGGCCATGCAGGCCTGGCGCAGAATCCATTCTCCGAGCGGGACGATCAGGCCGGTCTGCTCCGCCACGGGGATGAACTGGCTGGGCTGGATATACCCGCATGTCGGGTGACACCAGCGGGCAAGGGCCTCCACGCCGACGACCGCGCCGCCCTGGGCGATCTGCGGCTGATAGGCAACCTCAAGGCCTTTGCCTGTCGCAAGCGCCGCACGGAGATCCTCTTCGATGGCCCTTGAGACATTGATGGTTTCGTCCATCTCCGACGTGAAGACGCGGTAGCAGTTCCGCCCCTCTCCCTTGGCGCGGTAAAGCGCGATGTCGGCCTTGCGCAGGAGTTCGATCCGATCCAAGCCAGCCTCCGGAGCCAATACGAGCCCGATGCTGACCCCGACGAACACCTGGTTGCCGAGAACGTCGTAAGGCTGCATGGAGGCGGCAAGGATGCTTTCGCACAAGGCTTGCGGCGCATGGCTCCCCGATGCGAAGGTCTGTACGATGGCGAATTCATCTCCGCCCAACCGGGTGATGGTCACGCCGCTATCCACGAGACCCGCCAAGCGGACCGCGAATTCCTGAATAAGACTGTCGCCCGCATGATGACCGAGAGTGTCGTTCACATGCTTGAAGCGATCCAGGTCGAGCATCATGACGGCAATCTGCTCGCCATCTTTCATCTGAGCGATCGCATGGTTGAGCCGGTCTGCGAAGAGGGCGCGGTTGGGTAGGCCCGTCAGAACATCATGGAACGCAAGATGGTGGGCCTGCGCCTCGCTCGCTTTCAGCTCAAGGACCGTTCTCTCCAGTGCCGTTGTGGACTGCCTCAGCCGACGGACCAGAGCACCGAGCAGGAGAACGATCATGGCGGCGGCAGCGGCCATCACAGGACCGACCGACCTGAGAACGCGATCTCCCGGCAGTTCCGGGTTCCAGATGAAGCATCCGATGAGATGGCCGACATCCGATTTCACCGGCACCGAGACCTCACCCTGCTCAGGAGTGTCGGTGCTGGAGAACCGCAGGCCATCGATCAGGTTCTGCTCGGATAGCTGCGTGATAAAGCTCCCGTCCAGGTACCGGATGCTGAGCAGAAGGAATTCCCTGTCATGCGGATAGGGAACGTCTTCGGATTCAGGGATGATCTTCATCACGCTGACAGCTGCCGGCCGGCCATTGAGTTCAAGTAGATGAGCGTCGTGAACGGCCTGGCCGGTCTTCAGGTAGGAAGCCGTCGCGAGGTCCGCCACGTGCGCCCGGTGAAGAGAGTCCGGGGCTCCCCTGATGCCTGCAACAAGATCGGTGACGCTGCCCCTCACCCGCTCGTATTCTTCAGCAGCCACGCGGGTGGATCCAACGGTCGCGACGAGCGGCTCGTTGCGATCATCAAGGATGTAGATTTCATCCTGTCCGAAGGTCTTGTTGAGCCAGACGCCGAAATTGGCGTCGACCCATTTGAGGTCCAGGGGCCGCTTGTTGAGCTCCACCACGGCATCATCCCAGATAGCGACCATTTCCTGCTGCTGAGCGAGTTCCTGAACGGCGGCCCGGATGCTAGCCTCTGTTGTCAGGAGCTGGCGTTCGGCGGAAATGTTATTGCTCCTGCCCACCGCCCAGAGAATCGCCCCTGCTCCCATCGACAGGGTTGTGCAGGCGACCAGGACGACAGGCAGCAGAACGCCGCGGATAAAAGGCCATTCTGCACGCTTGGACGACAGAAATTTACTCAACATAGCCGCACCGGAACGCCTCCGGAATTCGACCGAACAGCGGCATGCCGAACGGTCGACCTCGAACAAATGAATTTTGGGAACGAACCTGCCGGGCTCACACCGGCCTGACAGGGGGGCATCATGCCTTTGAGCGGCGCATGGACTTAGGGCGCGAACTCAACCTGTCACAGGTACTTTTGCAACGATAATCATTTTACGGCGGGCGTTCAAAAAGCAACGAAAGAATTCGTCCAACCGCATACTTTGAGATTTAGAGTTAATGGTTCTATTCGAAGCCGAACTTCCGCAGAGGAAATAAGGCTTATGGGCGTCTCTCTCTTCGAGCAGAGAGCAGATCCCTCGAAACTTTGTCAGAGTCCCGGGCCTGGGCGCTCATTCCGGCTGCGCATGATCTTCCAAGGCCTGGATCAGTTCCAGGCACTTCTCCGCCACGATGGCCGAGACCCTGGGATCTCCATGATGGTGTCGCATAGCGACCGCATTGGCCTGCTCGAACAGATCCGTCAGGTTGCCGGAAATGAAGGGGCGGGAACTCGGAAAATCGAAACTCCCGCTCTCGGTGCGGGATTTGGATCTTGCAGAGCGCTTCGGTTCGAAAAGAGTCAGCACCTCGCACCGATCGGCGATCTTCTTGAGATCCTTGAAGGCGATGATCTCGGCCATGTCCAGACTCCTACGCAACGAACCTGCCCGTGCTCTTAACGCTTTTCGCGCGCAAAAGTCATGCGCCGTCCCCTGAAATTTATCGGGTTACCGGCAGTCGTTCCACGTCGGTGTCAGAGGAGCCGGGCCTGTTACCCAACTCTTACGGGTTAGAAGGCGGAGTTGCCTTTCCGGACCACAGCGACAAGGGAGCGTCCGGGAGCCCTGCCGCAAGGCTACCAGAACATCTGCCGGATCAGCGTTCCCAGGAGTGCCGTGGGCCGGCTGGCCGCCGTGCTCCGTCGATGCTCAAGGCACCCGGGCCGGTAAAAACGAGCAGGAGGAAGACGAAGCAGAACAGGATGGATGCATCGCCACCGTTCAGAACCGGATAGAAGTTCTGCGGGGCGTGGAACATCCAGTACGCCACCGCCATCTCGCCGGCGAGCACGAAGGCTATGGGCCTGGTGAACAACCCCGCCAGGATCAGGAGACCACCGACGAATTCCAGAATAGCCCCGATGCCGAAGAGCGACAGGAGGGGCGGCATGCCGATCTCTGGAGGGGCCGGGAAGCCGAACAGCTTCTGCGTTCCATGCGCCATGAAGAGCAGCGCCGTGACGATCCTTAAGATGGCCAGGGCATAGGGTGACCAGCGATCGAGAGTGGACGACATCTGCAAGACTTCCTTCTGAGCACCGCCCGCTACAGCGGCTCGAGACTTCATGCCGGCCATATAAAGCGGGAGGCCGGGAGGAAAAGCCCGCTCGGTGGGACGTTCCATTCTGGCATTTGGCTGCGGGCGGCCACAAACGTTTCACATGGAATTCACGTTAAATTGACAGCCGGTAGACCCTTCTCAGCACCGTCGAACCTTGCCTGCCGGAGGTTTCCTGCCAGCTTCTTGCGTCTGGTAAACGGAGGCGGAGATGAATCGAAGGCTTCTTGGCGCTTTTGCGGCTGTCATGACGGGCCTATGGCTGTCTACGCCTGGTGCCCGGGCAGAGACCGAGGTCGATGTCGCGCTGGTGCTGGCCGTCGACGTCTCCCGCTCCATGGATCCCGATGAGCAGGAACTCCAGCGCCAGGGCTTCATGGAGGCCTTCCGTTCGCCGCAGGTGCATGAGGCCATCCGCAACGGCATGGTGGGGCGGATCATCGTCACCTACGTGGAATGGTCCGGCGTCGAGTATCAGAACGTCATCGTGCCCTGGACGATCATCGACGGCCCTGAGGGCGCCCTGAAGTTTGCCGACGGCCTGAGCAGCACCCCCATTGGCCGTATCCGGAGAACCTCGATCTCCGGCGCCATCGATTTCGGCGTGAAGCTCCTGGAGCAGACCGGCGTCGAGCCGATCCGCAGGGTCATCGACATCTCCGGAGATGGCCCCAACAGCAGCGGCCGAGGCGTCGTGGCAGCCCGTGACGAGGCCATTGCCAAGGGCATCACCATCAACGGCCTTCCCATCATGCTCAAGCGACCGAGCGGCTTCGGCGACATGGAGCATCTCGACCTCTACTACAAAAACTGTGTGATCGGCGGCGAAGGCTCTTTCATCGTGCCGGTGCGGGAGCGCCAGCAATTCGCCGATGCTATCCGGACCAAGATCATCCGCGAGATCGCAGCGCTGCCGGCACGGCCGACGATCCAGAAGGTGCAGGCCGAGCCGACTGTGAGCTGCACCGAGGGCGAGCAGCGCATGTACCGCTGGGACCGCAACTGACGCGGCCCCGAAACGGCGGCTCGCATCACTCCAGGGTGATGTTGGCCGTCCTGATCACCTTCTCCCACTTGGCGCCTTCTTCCTGCATGTAGACGGCCATCTCGGCAGGCGAGCTCTGGAGCACGTCGATTCCGGCGCCAGTCAGCTTGTCGCGGATGTCCTGTCTTGCGACCACCTGCCGGTAAGTGTCGTTGAGCTTGGCGACGATCTCGGGCGACAGGCCCGCAGGGCCGACGAAGCCCTGCCAGGCCCAGGCCTCGAAGCCCGGGAAATCGGCGGCGACGGGCGGCACGCCCGGCAAGCCGGCGAACTCCTTCGGCGAAGCCACTGCAATGGCCTTGATGGGGCCGGAGAGCTGGGAGCGGGCAGTTGCGAAGTCGATGAACATCATATCGACTTGCCCCGACACCAGATCCTGCACGGCCGGAGCGGCACCCCGATAGGGCACATGGGTGAGCTTGATGCCGGCGCCCTGTGACAGGAGCTCCGTCGCCAGGTGGAAGGGGCTGCCAAGGCCAGGAGTCGCATAGTTGATCCGCCCGGGCGTCTTCTTCGCCTCGGCGATCAATTCCTGAATGGAGTTCACCGGCAGCTTGTTCGTGTTGACGAGCAGCACGAGCGCGAATCGACCGGTGAGTGAAATTGGGCTGAAATCCTTATACGGGTCGAAGGAGAGCTTGCGATAGAGGGAGCGGTTCGTCGCGAAGGTCGCCGAATCCCCTAAGAGCAGCGTGTAGCCGTCGGGCTCCGCCCGGGCGACGGCCTCGGCCCCGATATTGGTGCCGGCCCCCGGCCGGTTCTCGACGACGAACTGCTGCCCCAACTGCTCTCCCATGGCGGCAAAGACAAGCCGCGCGAAGAAATCCGTCCCGCCGCCGGCCGCATAGGGAACGATGACTCGTACGGGCCTCGTCGGATAATCAGCCTGGGCCAGGGCCCGCCATGGCGAAAGGGCCGAGGCTGCGGAAGCGGCGGCCATCGTCACGAGGAGGCTGCGGCGGGTCTGGTTCATGGCGTTCTCCCGGATTGTCTTAGGATTCGATGCATGTCTGGAGATAGGGAGAGCGCCTGCGGCGACCAGAGCTACGTCGGGGAAGAGGCGAGGCTAGCTCCTTGCAGCCTCCAGATTATTTGCCGCTACGCCTGAACATGCGGAGATTCCGGGCATTCCTACGTGGAGAGCTGTGCCACGATAGAGCAGGAGATGAGCGATGGGCGTGAAGAAGGACGAAGACGATCTGGTCGATGCCGGCTCGGAATACTCCTTTCCGGCCAGCGATCCACCGTCCTATATGGGTGGGTCGGCGGTTGCCGGTCCGCCTCCGCATAACGAGCAGGCGCGGGAGCCTGTCTCTCATGCGGTGTCGAACCCCGACGAGGTGAAGCCGGCCGGAGACGCTCCGCAGGGAACCGATCCAGCACAGACGGGCGAAGCACCGAAGAAGCACTCCGGCGGGAACAACCCTTAGCCGGAGTTCTAGTCAGCTGGCGGCCTGCGCTTCGATGGCATGGCTCTTCTGCAGATCCGGCACTTCCGCAGGACGACGCTTCGACAGGTCGAACGCATCGCCGGAACTCAGCACATGCATGCGGATGTCGTACATGGACAGGGAGCGCTCGGGCTCGGCCTCGGCGATGTTCGAATGGGTGACGCCAGCTCCATCGACAACATAGACGCAGCCGCTGCCGATCACCTGGAAGCGCCCGTCTTCGAGGACCAAAGCCGTGTCCTCGTCGATTCCGATCCCGAGCTCGCGCGGGTTATGCGCCACGGCGCCGAACAGACGTCCGAAGCGACCACGCTCCGCGAAATGCTGATCGATGATCACGTTGCGCACGAGGCCAAGGCCCGGCGCCATGTGAAGATCCCCGATCTTGTAGGATTCCCCGCTTGTCCCTTTGACCAGCATGGTTTCACTCATCACCGACGCACCGGCCGACGTTCCCGCGAGCAATCCACCGCTATCATGGATCTCGCGCACCCGCTGTTCGACGGGCGTGTCGCCGATCTGGCTCGAGATGCGCAGCTGGTCGCCGCCTGAAAAGAACACCCCGGCGGCTCCATCGAAGAGCCGCAGTTTCTCAGGATCGAGGGTCTCGGCCCGATCCTTCACGTAGATCTCCACGAGGTCCGTGACGCCGAGATCGGCAAAGGCTTTCTGATAAGACTCGAAATAGCCCTCCGGCTCATGGGACGCGACGGTTGCGAGGACGAGCTTGCCGCCATCCACATGCCGGGCGACCTCGCGCAGGATGGTGCGCTCGCCCTCCTTGTCCTCACCGCCGCCGATGATGATGAGCGGCCCCTTCGACTTATTTCTCGCGCGGTCCTGCATGATCCCGACCCGTCTCCCTTTTCGGCAGCAACCCGGCCCGGACAAGGGACGGATGACATCGAAGTTCCTCTTGTACCGCTCAAGCGGTGCGGCGCCATCCTTCGGCCGGACTCTCCACTCGGTCTATCTCCACATCGAAGGACGTGGAGGGAGAGGTCCGGAAGTCGAGCACCTGCCGCCACATGGCCTCCACATCGGTGGGCGTGAGCACCACAAGGTCGCCCGGCTGCGCGCGGCTGAGACACACGTCCGCAGCTTCATCTTCGTCCAGAATGCGTGTGATTTTCTCCTCCGGGAAACCAGCGGCCAGCGCACCTTCAGCAAGCAGAGCCACGATCTCGCCGGGCTTGCGCCCGCGACGGGCGGGATCCTCCCGGAAGATGATCTCGTCGAAATAGCGGGTTGCAAGCGCTCCCATCTCCCGCATGTCGTCGTCGCGACGGTCGCCCGGAATATTGATCATGCCGATGATGCGCCGATGGCGGCGGCGCATCTTGAGGATCAGATCGCCCAGGGCCTGAAGGCCCGCCGGATTGTGGGCATAATCCAGGATGACCCGGAAGCCGTGGCCGTCGAAAACGTTGAGACGTCCGGGGCACTGCTCGAAGGACGTGGTGAAGGTCGACAGGGCGTTGCGGATGACGTTGACCGGCACGCCTTGAGCGTAGGCCATGGCGACTGCTCCCAGAGCATTCTGAACGTTGAACTCGGCCAACCCATCGAGGGTTGCCGGGATTTCGGCAGCGCGCATCAGGTGAATGCTGTCTCCGTCATCGTGGATCACGATCTCGCCTCCGTCGAGCGCTCCCGGCTCGCGCACCACCGCGAAGCCGCCATCGTCGATGTGATCGCGCAGGAAGTCCGGCATGTCGGCTCCTCCGCGGAGGGAGAAGTAGCAGATGCGTCCGCCGGCACGCCGGCGCATGCTCACGCACATCGGATCGTCGGCATTGAGAATGCTGGTGCCGTTGCGATGCACGGCCTCCACGACGACGGACTTGACCCAGGCCAGATCCTCGATGGTGTCGATGCCTTTGAGCCCGAGGTGGTCCGGCTGGATATTGGTGACGAGACCGACATCGCATTCAGAAAAACCCATCCCCTCGCGAAGGATGCCGCCTCGGGCGGTTTCGAGCACGGCCACGTCCACCGTCGGCTCCTTGAGCACCACACGGGCGCTCCAGGGGCCCGACGCATCCGCTTCCACGACCCGGCGGCCGTTCATGTAGATGCCGGTCGTCGAGGTCAGGCCTACGCACAGGCCATGGGCACGCAGGATGTGACCGACCATGCGCGACGTGGTGGATTTGCCGTTGGTGCCGGTGATGGCAAGAATCGGGATGCGCGTCGGTGTCCCGCGTGGGAACAGCATGTCCATGACGGGCCGCGCCACGTTGCGCGCCCGCCCCTCCGAAGGCTGGAGGTGCATGCGGAAGCCTGGTGCGGCATTGACCTCGATGATGCCGCCACCAGTTTCATGCACCGAGCGGGTGATGTCCGGCGCGATGAAATCGATCCCTGCCACGTCTAGGCCGATGGTGCGTGCAGCCCGCCGGGCGATCATGGCATTGTCGGGGTGGATGTCATCGGTACGGTCAATCGCGGTGCCGCCGGTCGAGAGATTGGCCGTATCGCACAGATAGACCGCCTGCCCGAGATCCGGAACGCTCTCCGGGCTCAGGCCGGACTTCGCCAGCACGGCACGTGCATGATCGCCAATGGTGATCCGGGTCATGACGTTCTCATGCCCCTCGCCCCGGCGCGGATCCTTGTTCACCTCCTCGACCAAGGCCGCGATGCTGCGTTCACCGTCGCCGATCACGTGAGCCGGCACGCGCTCGGCCACTGCCACGACCTCTCCGTTGACGACCAGGATGCGGTGGTCGCGGCCTTTGAAACAGTTCTCGACGATGACGCGCCGGCTGTGGCTGACGGCCTCCTCGAAGGCGCGGGTGACTTCTTCCGGCGTGGAGAGGTCGATGCTGACGCCGCGACCATGGTTGCCGTCGAGGGGCTTGACCACGACCGGATAACCGATCCGCTCAGCTGCGTGCACGGCATCCTCACCCTTGCGGACGACCTCGCCTCTAGGGACAGGCAATCCGGCATCGGCAAGGAGGCTTTTCGCCAGATCCTTGTCGCCGGCCGCATCTGTCGCGATCGACGAAGTCATGCTCGTGATGCTGGCACGGATGCGCTTCTGGTAACGCCCGGTGCCGAGTTGCACGAGACTCTGATCGTCGAGGCGCAGGACCGGAATCCCGCGGCGCTCGGCCTCCTGCACGAGCGACATGGTTGTCGGGCCAAGGGCCGTGCGGCAATGAACGTAGCGCAGAGCCTTGAGCGCGAGAGCAAGGTCGAAGGGATTCCGGAATGCGGGCTCATCCTCGTCCTTGTAGATCCGGTCGAGGCCCTTGATGCCTTGAAGCTCCGGGGGCAGCAGGGAATCCGCGAGTTGGAGAGCGAGACGCCCGGCCACAAGACCCACATCCGCCTCCCGGTAGGCATACATCACATTGTAGACCCCGAACTCTCCCTTCACCGAACGAGTCTTGCCTCGGGTGACGCGCGAGTCGATGAGCGTCTGAAGCTCAAGAGCGATATGCTCGGCCACGTGGCCGAGCCAGGTTCCCTCTTCGAGACGTCGGACGAAGCCGCCCCGCTCGTGAAAGCTGCAGCCATGCTCGTTCAGCCCCGGCAAGAGAGCCAGAAGGCGCTCGGTGAAGCCCGGCAGGCGATGGGACGGCCACTCCTCCAATGTGCCGAGATCGAGCTTGATCCGGATCATCGGCGTGAGGCTGTAGAGATGCGGCCCGCGATAGATCCCGCGCTCGATCACGCGCATGGGGCTCGTCGCCATCTCCCGCAGTCCTTGGACGCCGGCTTCGTTCGACGGATCCGACAGCGGGCGCATGGCCTCTTCAGAGCCAGTCTGCGCTTGACGATCATCGCCCATTCTCAGGAACTCCTCACAGCAGAAAACAAAACGGCGCGTCATCCCGCAGACGGCATCCGTCCACGTTTCCGCCGATGATTGAATGATGAAAGAGCGTGCTGAATGCACTCAGGTGCTGTTCAATCTCCAGGCAGGTTCCTTTGTTCCGATGTAGAGCCACCCGCCGAAGCAATATTTAACCAGCGATAACATATGTTATAAGAAGCCTATACTTCTCGCTTCACCGCCGTTGCTTGTGAGTTTATGAAGACTGACACTCCTAAAGCATCTTTTCGATAAACTCCGCAGATGGGCGCTATTCCTGAGCAGAGGCAGGAATGTGAGAGCAGAGAGACCCTTCTTCATCTTAACTTCATCTCGGCAGTGGCATGTCGCGGCCATGACCCTAAAATGGTCGCACGCCCCATTCGGGGCAGGCTTCTAGGTTTTGAGACGTGGCCCCTTCGTGGGCCCAGAGGAAGTGATCAGCCCCGATGGTGACCACGAGCATCCCGACGACACCTTTTTCCGATCAGCGCCCCGGCACATCCGGCCTGCGCAAGAAGGTCACCGTCTTCCAGCAGCCCCGGTATGTGGAAAACTTCATCCAGGCGATCTTCGACAATGTGGAAGGCGCGCAAGGCTCGACCCTGGTGATCGGCGGCGACGGGCGCTACTTCAACGACGTCGTGGTTCAGACCGCCATCAGGATGGCCGCCGCCCATGGCTTCGGCCGGGTTCTCGTCGGGCAGCGGGGGCTCCTGTCGACACCGGCCGCCTCCTGCGTGATCCGCAAGCACAAGGCCATCGGCGGGCTCGTTCTGTCGGCAAGCCATAACCCGGGCGGGCCGGACGGCGACTTCGGAATCAAGTTCAACATGTCCCATGGCGGGCCGGCGCCGGAATCCTTCACGGAAGCCGTGTTCAAGCGGGCGACCGCCATCACCGAATACAGAATTGTCGACGCTCCCGATATCGATCTCAGCCGCATCGGCCCGACCAAGGTGGGGGAGATGAATGTCGAGGTCATCGATCCGGTGGCCGATTATGCGGAGCTGATGGAGCAGCTGGTCGATTTCGGGAAGATTGCCGATCTGTTCCGCTCGGGCTTTCGCATGCGCTTCGATGCCTTGAGCGCTATCACCGGCCCTTATGCAAAAGCGATTCTCGAGAACCGTCTCGGTGCACCGGCTGGCACCGTCGTCAACGGGGAACCCAAGCCTGATTTCGGCGGCCACCATCCCGATCCGAACCCGGTTCACGCCCATGACTTGATGGACCTGATGCTCGGCCCCGACGCGCCAGATTTCGGCGCAGCCTCCGACGGGGACGGCGACCGCAACATGATCGTGGCGCGGGGTCTCTTCGTGACGCCGAGCGACAGTCTTGCGATCCTCGCGAGCCATGCGCATCTCGCGCCCGGCTACGCCAAGGGCTTGGCCGGCGTCGCACGCTCCATGCCGACGAGCCGCGCGGCCGACCGGGTGGCCAAGAAGCTCGGCATCAATTTCTTCGAGACCCCCACCGGCTGGAAGTTCTTCGCCAACCTTCTGGACGCGGGTCTCATAACCCTGTGCGGGGAGGAGAGCGCCGGCACGGGCTCCAATCACATCCGCGAGAAGGACGGCCTCTGGGCCGTGCTGCTCTGGCTCAACATTCTGGCTGTTACGAAAAAGCCGGCGGATCAGATCGTGCGCGAGCACTGGGCCGCATTCGGGCGCGACTACTATACGCGCCATGACTACGAGGAACTCGAGACCGCACCGGCCAACGAACTCATGGAGACCTTACGCAAAAAGCTGCCCGCTCTTCCGGGCCAGCGCTTCGGCGGCCTCACGGTGCAGTCATGCGATGACTTCGCCTATACCGATCCCGTCGATGGTTCGATCACGCCAAAGCAGGGCATTCGCATTCTCTTCGAGGAGGATGCCCGCGCCGTGTTCCGCCTGTCGGGCACGGGCACATCGGGGGCGACGCTGCGGGTCTATCTGGAACGCTTCGAGCCCGACACCAACCGGCACGACCTGCCAACCGCCGACGTTCTGGCTCCCGTGGTGCAGGCGGCAAACGAGATTGCGGAGATCGCAGCCCGTACAGGGCGGAATGAGCCCAGCGTCATCACCTGACACCGACCAGCCGGGCTTTGGCGCTCAATACGTAGCCCAGAGCCCGGGCGTCGCCAGTTCGAGAACGTGCCCATCCGGATCGCGGAAATAGACGCTTGTGCCGCCCCGGGGCCAAGTCACCCGGCTCTCGATGGGAATTCCGCGCTCTTCCAGCTTCCCCTCCCAGGGACCGAGCTCGTCGGCTGAAATGGCGAACGCAATGTGCAGAGGTCCCTGCCCGTCATGACCGGGAATGGTGCCGCCAGGCGTGGTCATATCCTCGCTCGAACCGCCTCGCAGGAAGACGAGCAGCGCGCTCCTGCCCCCGACATCGAACACGCACATGCGCTTGTTTGACAAAAGAAGAGGCAAGCCGAGGCTGCCCTCATAGAACTCCCTGGCCCGGGACAGATCGTCCACGTAGAGAGCCGTTTCGAGCACGGCATTCAGTTTCGGCATCTCAGACCTCTTGTGGCGTTCCTGTTGCCGCGCATTGGGCCCTCGCCTCCGCTCTCCTGTCCAGATTCACTGAAGCCGAATTTAGTCAGGGAGGCGAAAAATTGGGCAATGATGCTGACCTTTTAATCTTGAAACCAGCCGCCCACCGCTTAATTATTGCAGTGCAACACGGCGATTGGCGTCGCAGCGTTGCAGCCCTTCTAGGGCGTTTCCTCCCTAAACTTCGGGCCGTTGGCAACAACGGCCTTTTTTCTTGCCTGCACAATGGCTTCCGACTCGTTCGAGCAGCCGGCGCAGCATGCACGGAACAGGAACCTCGCACTCCTCCGGCGGTTTCCCCATCAGCGGATCCCAGGAGAGCTGTCATGTCCACCCGTTCAGACAACCCCAACCACACCGATATTCCTCGGACGCACACGATCAAGCCGATGGACCCTCCACCCATGAACGAGGGCTCGACCACGGCGCAGCTGAAGGGCGACATCAACAGTGGTCGCACGGGGGACAAGAACGAGGTGTTCGACCCTGGGCTCTCCCCTCTCGGCACGGACGACGAGGCCGGGGGCAATCCCATGAGGCCGGAGCAGGTCGATATCGCCCGGCATCAGGAATCATCGGCCCGCTGGCAGAACGGCAATGCCAAGGACAGCTATGCCCACCAGCACTCGCGGAAAGCGCTGGCCGGCTATGTCGGGTTCATCGGCCTCGTGCTGGTGCTGTTCGTCGGGGCGTTTTCGATATTTTGGGATTAACCGGGCGGCGCGACACTGTTCCGGATGACAAGTTCCGTCTCGAGCCGGATCTGCTTGGGCGCCGGGCGGCCCTGGAGCAGGTCGATGAGAACCGTCGCGGCCGCTTGGCCGAGTTCCCGGCGTGGCTGATGGATCGTGGTGAGCGACGGCTCGGCCACGGCTGCGAATTCGATATCGTCGAACCCGGCAACCGAGATGTCCTCCGGCACCCGCAAGCCGGCAGACAGAAGGGTGCGCATGAGCCCGATCGCCATCTCGTCGCTGGTGCAGAACACCGCCGTCGGACGGGTGGTTCGAGCAACCAAGCCCTGGCCGGCCGCCACGCCGGATTCGATCGTATAGTCACCAGGAATTACGAGCGCCGGATCGAAGGGCAGGCCCGCCGCCTCCAGTCCATCCTTGAAGCCTAGGAAGCGCTCGCGCTCCAGGATGTTGTTCGCCGGTCCGCTCACATAGGCGATGCGCCGATGCCCCAACCCGGCGAGATGCTGCGTCATGCGTGAGGCGGCGGCACGGTTGTCGATCTCGATATGCGGAATGTCGGCACTCGGAATCGCTTCGCACAAAGCCACGAGCGGGATCCCAATCCGGGCAGGCTGCCCCTCCCCTTCCCGGCTCTGCCCGAACAGGTGGCCGTTGAGCAGAATGGCGCCGTCCACGCGGCCGGCTGCGGTGAAGGCCGCAAAATGCGCCTCCTTCTCAGGCGATCCGTCGAGATCGCTGATGATCATGCCGTAACCGGCCTCGAAGAGCGTCTCCTCAATGCCTCGCAGAATCTTGGAGAAGAAGGTATTCGCCAGGTCCGGCAGGACTACGAGCACCATATAGGTCTTCTGCGAGCGCAGGGTGCGTGCGGCGGGGTTGGGCACATAGCCGGTCTTGGCGATGGCCTCCAGCACGCGGGCCCGAGCCTCGGGAGACACCCGCTCTGGGGTCGCGAGCGCCCGGCTTACGGTCGCGGTGGAGACGTCGGCGAGCCGGGCAACGTCCTGGATTCGCGCGGCGCGAACCGGCGCATCTCCCGGCTCGGTGCCGCCTGCCTGTCCCAGATCGTCCATATCTTCCCCCCGACTATGGTTCTGTTTGACAGATGCGGTCATTTCGGTAAAGTTGCATGTAATCGATTACATAGGGTCGTTGTCGAGCCGTTCGACAGCTCTAGTTCAAAAAGGGTCCCGTCAGAGGACCAATCGACAAGCAGGAGGACATGAATGCCCGCTCCCGTGCCGTCCAGTTGATCCGCTTCCGGTAAAGACGTCTTGTGACCGCCTTCACGAAATCGAAGGCGAGCGATTTTGCTCATCCGGAGCAGGTGATGGAATCCGTTCTTCGCGCCGAGAACATCTCGAAATCCTTCGGACCCATCGAGGTCCTGAGCGGCATTTCGCTGGATCTGAAGGCAGGCGAGGTTCATGCCGTCATCGGCGAGAACGGAGCCGGCAAATCGACCCTCATGCGCATCCTGTCGGGGCATCTCCCGCCGACGAAGGGAGCTCTGCACCTCAACGGCCAGCCGATCACCTTCTCGGGCCCTGTGGATGCCGAGGCTCACGGCATCGTTCTGGTGCACCAGGAAATCCTGCTCGCCCCGGATCTGACCGTTGCACAGAATCTCTTTCTGGGCCGCGAAATCAGGCGCTTCGGCTTTGTGGACGACAAGGCCATGCGGGAACGCACGCGGTCCATCCTGCGTGAGCTCGGCACCAACATCGATCCTGACCGGGAGGTGAGCCGCCTGTCCATCGCAGACCGGCAGCTCGTCCAGATTGCCCGCGCGCTCCTCGTGCCGCACAAGGTGGTCGCCTTCGACGAGCCCACAGCCGTTCTCACGCCGATCGAAGCCGAGAGCCTGTTCGAGATCATCCGAAAGCTGCGGGCTCAGGGCGTAGCGGTGCTCTATATCTCCCATCGCCTCAATGAGGTGAAGGCGGTCGCCGATCGCGTGACCGTGCTGCGGGACGGGCGCCATATCGCCACTCGCGACATCGAAGGGCTCGAACCCCTCGAAATGGCGCGCCTCATGGTGGGCCGCGACATGTCCAAGCTCTACCCCGAGAAGCCGGAGACCGCCTCCGACCAGATCGTCCTGACCGTGCGCGACATGGCCGTGCCAGGCTATGTGGAGAACGCCTCCTTCACCTTGCGTCGCGGCGAGATCCTAGGCTTCGGCGGGCTGATCGGTGCGGGCCGCACGGAGCTGTTCGAGGGCATCGTGGGCCTGCGCCCGGGCCATGGCACCGTCACGCTCGACGACAGGAACGTTCATTTCCGCGATGCGCGCGAAGCGATGGCGGCCGGCATCGTCTATCTGTCGGAAGATCGAAAGGGCAAGGGCCTGCTCCTGCAGCAGAACCTTCGGATCAACCTCTCCCTCGCGGCTTTGGACAAATTCGGCCGCGGATCGTTCATCGATACGGGCGCCGAGGAGAAGGCGCTCGATCAGGCGATCAAGGATTTCGACATCCGCACCCGGAGCCGCGACCTGCTGGCAGGCCAGCTCTCCGGCGGCAACCAGCAGAAGCTCCTGCTCGCCAAG
The DNA here is from genome assembly GCF_016811235.1 of Microvirga arabica. Taxonomy (GTDB): domain Bacteria; phylum Pseudomonadota; class Alphaproteobacteria; order Rhizobiales; family Beijerinckiaceae; genus Microvirga; species Microvirga arabica. Next base: position 28,809 of record NZ_JAFBID010000006.1, on the reverse strand, counting down.
ATGATGCTGCTGGAGCCGCGCATCGTCATCATCGATGAGCCGACGCGCGGTGTCGACATCGGCACGAAGGAACAGATCTACCGCTTCATCGCGTCGCTTGCGGCGGAGGGCAAGGCCGTCGTCGTCATCTCGTCCGAGATGCAGGAACTGATCGGCCTCTGCCACCGGGTCGTGGTGATGCGCAATGGACGCGTCGCCGGCGAGATCGCCCAGGCAGACCTGTCGGAAGACGCTATCGTTTACCTCGCCACAGGCGTTCATGAAGAAAGGGCGGCGGAAATCGCCGCGGGCCACGCATGACGGAGACCGTGCTCCCCACCCGCGCCGAAAAGCGCAAGTTCGCTATCGATATGCGGGCGCTCTCGCCCTTCATCGCGCTGATCGTTCTGATCATCGCAGGCGCGCTGATCAATCCCGATTTTCTCACCGCCTCGAACTTGCTCAACGTGGTGACACGCTCGGCCTTCATCGCCATCATCGCGGTGGGGGCCACCTTCGTGATCGCAGGCGGAGGACTCGACCTCTCCGTCGGCTCCATGGCGGCGCTGATTGCCGGCGTGATGATCCTGACCCTGAACAATCTCGGCGGCGGGGATGTGGGCACGCTGGCGATCGGATTGCTCGCCGCCATCGCGCTCGGTGCGGCCTGCGGGCTGGCCAACGGTCTCATCGTGACCTTCGGGCGCATCGAGCCATTCATCGTGACGCTGGGCACCATGGGCATCTTCCGTTCGCTCGTCATCTGGCTGGCGGCCGGCGGCACCATCACGATGCGCAATTTCGAGCTGCGCGAACTCTATCGCCCGGTCTATTTCGGCAGCATCTTCGGCATCCCGTATCCGATCATCGCCTTTCTTGTAGTGGCGGCCATCGGGGCGCTGATCCTGTACCGCACCTCGTTCGGCCGCCATGTGGTGGCGCTCGGCTCCAACGAAGATGTGGCCCGCTATTCGGGCGTGCCGATCTGGCGCGTGCGCACGCTCACCTACATCATTCAGGGCATCTGCGTCGGCATTGCCGTGCTGGTCTATGTGCCGCGCCTCGGCTCCGCCACGCCGACCACGGGTCTCTTGTGGGAGCTGCAGGCCATCACGGCCGTGGTCATCGGCGGCACCGCGCTCAAGGGCGGCATCGGCCGCGTCTGGGGCACCGTCGTCGGCGCGGTGATCCTCGAACTCGTCGCCAACATCATGGTGCTGTCGAATTTCGTCTCCGAGTTTCTCGTGGGCGCGGTTCAGGGCGCCATCATCATTATCGCCATGCTCGTGCAGCGGTCAGTCCACCGCGGGCGATGAAACCGGGCTAAGCCCACCGGAAAAGGGACGAAGGGCTTAAAAAACCAACCCTCCAGGGAGGAATGAGATGAAAGCAACGGTACTGAAGTTCGCCCTCGCGGCAGGCCTGATGGCAGGCGTCGCCACCGGCGCGACGGCTCAGCAGAAGAACGTGACGATCGGCGTTTCGATCCCAGCCGCAACCCACGGCTGGACCGGCGGCGTCGTCTATCACGCACAGGAAACCGCCAAGCAGCTCGAGAAGGGCTATCCGGGGCTGAAGGTGATCGTGAAGACATCGCCGGACGGCGCGGCGCAGGCGAACGCCCTCGACGATCTCACCTCCCAGAAGGTCGACGCCCTCGTGGTGCTGCCCTTCAACTCGGATGAGCTGACGAACCCGATGCGCGAGATCAAGAAGCGCGGCACCTTCGTCACGATCGTCGACCGCGGCCTCAAGGATCCGTCGATCCAGGACATCTATGTGGCCGGCAACAACCCGGAATTCGGCCGCGTCGCCGGCAAGTACTTCGTCGACAACCTGAAGCAGGGCAACGTCGTCGTCTTCCGCGGCATTCCGACCGTGATCGACGAAGAGCGCGTCACGAATTTCGAAAAGGCTCTCGAAGGTTCTGGCGTGAAGGTCATCGACAAGCAATACGCCAACTGGAACCGTGACGATGCCTTCAAGGTGATGCAGGACTACCTCGCCAAGCACCCGAAGATCGATGCGGTGTGGGCGTCCGACGACGACATGGCGCTCGGCGTCATGGAAGCCATCCGTCAGGCCAAGCGCGAGGACATCAAGTTTGTTCTCGGCGGCGCCGGCATGAAGGACATCGTCAAGCGCGTCATGGACGGCGACAAGATGACCCCGGCCAACGTGTCCTATCCGCCATCCATGATCTCCACCGCCATGGGCGTCACCGCCGCGCAGTTCTACACCAACGCGCCAATGCGCGGCACCTATACGCTCAACGCCGAGCTGATCACGAAAGACAACGCCAAGAACCACTACTTCCCGAACTCTCCGTTCTAAGTGGCGTCGCTCTCGCCTCTTCCTTCGGGAAGGGGCGAGGCAACGGCAAGCTGCTCTTGAGCGAGCGGCTTCCCCTTGCCGGCTTTCCCCACGCCACCTCGGGAGTTCATCCATGAAGACCATGAAAGGCCCTGGCCTTTTCCTTGCGCAGTTCGCAGGCGACGAGGCTCCGTTCAATTCTCTCGACGCGATCTGCCGCTGGGCGGCCTCCCTCGGCTACAAGGGCGTGCAGATTCCCACCTGGGATGCGCGCCTCTTCGACCTGAAGAAGGCTGCGGAGTCGGAGGCTTATTGCGACGAGGTGCAGGGCATCGTGCGCTCCCACGGCCTGGAGATCACGGAACTCTCCACCCACCTGCAGGGGCAGCTCGTGGCCGTTCATCCGGCCTTCGACGAAGCCTTCGACGGGTTTGCGGCCCCCGAAGTCAGGGGCAACCCGAAGGCGCGGCAGGAGTGGGCCGTCAACCAGATGCTGATGGCGGCTCAAGCCTCGAAGCGCCTGGGCCTGAATGTGAGCGTATCCTTCTCCGGGGCGCTTGCCTGGCCCTTCGTATATCCGTGGCCGCAGCGCCCTGCGGGTCTCGTCGAGACCGCCTTCGAGGAACTGGGGCGGCGCTGGCGACCGATCCTCGATGCCTATGAGGATGCAGGCTGCGACGTTGCCTACGAGATTCACCCAGGCGAGGACATTCACGACGGCGCCACCTTCGAGCGCTTCGTGGATGCGGTGGGCGGACATGCCCGCGCCTGCATCAACTACGACCCGAGCCACTTCCTGCTGCAGCAGCTCGACTACGTGGCCTTCATCGATCTCTACCACGAGCGTATCAAGGCATTCCATGCTAAGGATGCGGAGTTCAATCCGTCCGGCCGTATCGGCGTCTATGGCGGCTATGAGAGCTGGATCAACCGGGCGGGACGCTTCCGCTCGCTCGGCGACGGGCAGGTGGATTTCGGCGCGATCTTCTCCAAGCTCGCGCAGTACGATTATGACTCCTGGGCCGTGCTGGAGTGGGAATGCGCCCTCAAGCATCCGGAAGACGGCGCGCGGGAAGGTGCCGAGTTCATCAAGGCGCACATCATCCGCGTCACGGAAAAAGCTTTTGACGACTTTGCCGCCGGCGGAACGGACGAGGCGGCGAACCGCCGGATGCTCGGCATCGGCGCAGCCTAAGCGACAAGGGGGCACGACATGACGATTGCAGGATCTCCGGATCAGAAGTTGAACCGCCGCTTGCGTCTCGGCATGGTCGGCGGCGGGCGCGGCGCCTTCATCGGCGCGGTGCACCGCATCGCCGCTCGCATCGATGATCGCTGGGAGCTGGTCGCGGGCGCCCTCTCGTCCGACCCGGAGCGCGCCAAGGCTTCAGGCGAGGATCTTCTCTTGAAGCCCGACCGCATCTATGGCGACTTCAACGAGATGGCCCGCCGCGAGAGGCGGCTGAAGGACGGCATTGATGCGGTCGCGATCGTGACGCCGAACCACGCCCATGCCGCAGCAGCGCGCGCGTTCCTGAAGGCCGGCATCCATGTGATCTGCGACAAGCCGCTCACCACCACGCGGCGCGAAGCCGATCAACTCGCCAAGCTCGCCCATGAATCAGGCCTCATCTTCGCGGTGACGCACAACTACACCGGTTACCCGCTTGTGCGGCAGGCCCGCGCCATGATCCAGGCGGGAGAGCTGGGCGCCATCCGCGTCGTGCAGGTGGAATACGCGCAGGACTGGCTTGCCACCCGCATGGAGGAGACCGGCAGTAAGCAGGCCGAGTGGCGCACGGATCCGGCGCGCTCGGGTCCCGCCGGGGCCGTGGGCGACATCGGCACGCACGCCTTCAACCTCGCCGAGTTCATCGTGGGCGACGAGGTCGCGTCGCTTTCAGCGGAACTCCACACCTTCGTGGAGGGTCGCAGGCTCGACGACAATGCGCACATGATGCTGCGCTTCGCGTCTGGCGCAAAAGGCATGCTCTGGTGCAGCCAGGTAGCCGCCGGCCTCGAGAACGGTCTCAAGATCCGTGTCTATGGCGAGAAGGCCGGCCTCGAATGGCACCAGGAGAACCCGAACTACCTCACGTTCTCCCCACTTGGCGAGCCGCCCCGCACCATCCGCCGCAACGGCTATGGGGCAGACGAGGCCTCCCGCGCCGCATCGCGCATCCCCGGCGGCCATCCGGAAGGCTATCTCGAGGGATTCGCCCAACTTTATACGGACGTGGCCGAGCAAATCGTGGCGCGGATCGAAAAGCGCGAGCCCAGTCCCTTCTCGCTTCAGGTCCCGACGGTGGATCAGGGCGTCCGCGGTGTCCGCTTCATCGAAGCGGCGGTGCGCTCCTCTCAGCGCAAGGCAGCCTGGGTGGATCTCTAAGAAAGCTTACTGACCAGAAGGCCCTGGCGGGTGCCCTCGCCAGGGCAATTGGCGCAGGTGTCTTGAAATCGCTTCCGCAATCATGACGTATAGGGCGACCACGCCCGGCGGAACCAACGATTTCAGATGGCTGACACGCATCATCACCACAACCTCGACGACCTGAACGACACCCAGAAGCGGGTTCATCGGATTCTGTGTTCCGCCCAGAACCCGCTCTCGGCCTATGAGGTTCTCGACAAGATGCGTGGCAAGGGAGCCGTCACGCCGCCGACGGTCTACCGCTCGCTGGACAAGCTCATCGAGAAGGGCCTTGCCCATAGGCTGGAGAGCCTGAACGCCTATGTTGCCTGCAAGCATCCTCATGACCATCAGGATATGGCAGCCTTTGCGATCTGCGAGAGCTGCGGTCTAGTCAAGGAATTTACCGATCCGCATATCAGCGAGCGCCTATCCCACTGGAGCGACGATCACGCCTTCTCGGCCAAGAAGGTGACGGTGGAGATCCGGGGACTTTGCGAAATCTGCGCCAAGTAGTCTCGGACGCTGGAACTGGATTACATTCAATACGTTATTACGTGATAATTTGCTTCCCGGCGGGATGTCTGATGTCTGTCATCAGCCTTCCGTTGAGGAAAAAAGTGTAGTTCTGGCATCTTTCGCAACGATAGCACATTGTCAGAGCCATATTTTACCTATATGAATATATAGGTTCCGTAATAACAGGAGTGTGGCTCATGAGCACCAAGGCCCTCAGGAAGGAAGAAGAGGAAAACCTCCTCCGTCGTGCCGACGATCTGTGCCGGCAGAACAACCTCAGGCTCACGCCGATCCGGGAGCGCGTCTATCGCGAGCTGGTTCAGAGCGGTGGCCCGGTCGGGGCTTACGACTTGGTTGATCGCCTGAGCAATGAGAAGAAGCGTCTTGCTCCGGTGACCATCTACCGTGCCCTGGACTTCCTGCGCGACGCAGGTCTCGTCCACCGCCTGGCCACTCAGAACTCTTACGTGATCTCCCACGGTCAGCCGGACATGAACGCGATGAAGATCATGTTCGTGGATGCGAAGACCGGCGAAACCGTTGAGGTTCATTCGAGCGAGGTTGCCGAGGCTGTCCGCAAGGCCGCGGAGCAGGCCGGCTTCAAGTCGGTCTCCCCCTTCATGGAAGTCGAAGGCGAGATCGCTCAATAATGCAAGAAGAGGCAGGATCGACGCCGACCTGCCTCTCAGGACGAAACGTAAAAGGCCGGGCATTGCCCGGCCTTTTCGTTGTCACTCCGCCGCAACCGGCTGATGGTGATGGCGCTTTTCGGGTGCCCTGTCTTCCGCCCGGTGGGCTCGCACCGTCTCCCGCGAGATGAAGGTGTAGAACATCGGCACCACGAAGAGCGTGAAGATAGTCCCGATGGACATGCCGGACGCGATCACCAGACCCATCGAGAAACGGGCAGCCGCACCGGCGCCGCTGGCATAGAGCAGAGGCGCAACGCCGAGCACCATGGCGGCCGTGGTCATCAGGATCGGGCGCAGACGAACGCGGGCCGCTTCTTCGATGGCCTCGCGCTTGCTGACCCCGTGCTTCTCCTTCTGCTCGTTGGCAAACTCCACCATCAGGATGCCGTGCTTGGTGATCAGGCCCACGAGAGTGATCAGACCCACCTGCGTGTAGATGTTGAGAGTCGCCAACCCTACGTTCAGGAAGATCATGGCACCGAACATGGAGAGCGGAACCGACATCATGATGATGAACGGGTCGCGGAAGCTCTCGAACTGCGCCGCCAGCACCAGGTAGATCACGATGATGGCGAGCCCGAAGGCCAGGAAGATCGAGTTGCCCTCCTGAATTTCCAGGCGCGACTGGCCGGCATAGTCTTCATAGAAGCCTTGCGGCATGACTTCCTGAGCGATGGAACGCAGGGTCGCCAGACCCTCAGACGTGGTCACGCCAGGCAGCGGCAGGGCCGACAGGGTTGCCGAGTTGAGCTGGTTGAACTGCTCGATAACAGCCGGCGCCGCGTCGGTCTTGATGCTGATGAGAGCCGACAGCGGAACCATGGAGCCGTCGGACGCACGGACATAATACTCCGCAAGCCGCTCCGGATTGAGGCGGTCCTCCTGCCGGACCTGGCTGACGACGTCGTAGCTCCGGTTATCCCGGTCGAACTTCGAGATCGGCGCGCCGCCGACGAGAGCCCCGAGCGTGTTGCCGATTTCGGACACGGGCACGCCCAACGCTGCAGCCCGATCACGGTCGACCGTGATGCGCGCCCGCGGCGACTCGTAGGAGATGGAGTTCTGGACGACGATGAACTTGCCCGACTTCATCGCCCGCTTGCGGATTTCATCGGCAGTCTCATAGGCCTGGGACGAATCGCCGATGGTGCGCAGAACGTACTGGATCGGCAGGCCGTCACCGGCTCCGGGCAGGGACGGAGGCGCGAAGGCGAAAGCCTGGAGGCCGGCATTCTCATTCAGAAGGTTCTGAATGTCCTGCTTGGTCTCGGCTCCCTTCTTCTCACGCTCGCTCCATTCCTTCAGCTTGAAGCCGAAGAAGCCGCCGCCGCCGCCGTCGATGCCGACGATCAGGAAGCTGTCGTCAATCTCCTTGATCTTCTCCGCTGCATTGGTGAACTGCTTGGAGAAGGCCTGGGTATAATCGGCGGTGGCATATTTCGGCGCATTCAGGATGCCGAGATAGGCGCCCTGATCCTCTTCCGGCGCAAGCTCGGAGGAGGTCTTGGTGAACATGAACGCCGTGGTGCCGAGGAGGACCGCAACGATGACGAGCGTCACGCCGCGATAGTCCAGCGAACCCTTCAGGCGCCGGGCGTACCAGTTCTCGAGGCGGGTGAAGACGCGGTCGACGAAAGCGGCAAAGCGCCCCTGTCCACCGTGACTCTTCAGCAACTTCGAGGACATCATGGGCGATAGCGTCACGGCGACGATGCCCGAGATGATAACGGCCCCAGCCAGGGTGAAGGCGAACTCACGGAAGAGCGAGCCCGTCAGACCTTGGGTGAATCCGATTGGGGCATACACGGCCGCCAGGGTGACAGTCATCGACACGATGGGCAGGAAGATCTCCTTCATGCCGACGATGGCCGCATCGACCGGCTTGAGACCTTCCTCGATATGACGGTGGATGTTCTCCAGCACCACGATGGCATCGTCCACCACGAGGCCGATGGCAAGCACCATGGCCAGCAGGGTGAGCAGGTTAATCGAGTAACCGAGCGCATAGAGGAAGAAGCACACGCCCACAAGCGAGAGCGGGATCGTCACGATGGGGATCAGCACCGAACGGAAGGACCCCAGGAACAGCAGGATCACCACCACGACGATGAGTGCAGCCTCGCCGATGGTCTTGAACACCTCCTCAATCGAGGCCGAGATGAAGTTCGACGCATCGTAGACGATCTCGACATTCATGCCTTTCGGCAGGGTCGAGCGAATCCCCTCGATGGCTTTCGTCACCTCTTCGGCGACGGTCAGAGGGTTGGCCGACGGCGTCGGCACGATGCCGATGAAGGTACCCTGGCTGCCGTTGAAGCTGACGATCGTGTCCGTGCTCTCGGGCCCGAGCTCCACATCCGCCACGTCGCGCAGGCGCACGACCTGATCGCCGTTCGAGCGGATCGGCAGCGTGCCGAAGGTCTCAGGCGTCTGCAGAGTGGTCTGCATGTCGAGCCTGTAAGCCACGTACTCGCTCTGGGTCTTGCCGGGCGCTGCGAGGAAGTTGTTGGCCCTGATGGCCTGAACCACGTCGCCGGCAGTCACACCACGGGCGGCCAGACGCACGGGATCGATCCAGACACGCATGGAGAAGTCGCGCCCGCCGAGGATTTCGGCGTTGCCGACACCTTCGAGCGTGGCGAAACGCGGCTGCACCACACGGGTGAGGAATTCGGAGACCTGCTCCGGGTTCATCTCCGTGCTGCCGAAGGTGATGTACATGAGGGCGAAGCTCTGGCCCGTACCCTTCATGATCACCGGATCCTCAGCCTCGGAGGGAAGCTGCGCGCGGATCTGCTGTACCTTGGAGGTGACTTCGGTCAGCGCCGCGTTCGGATCCGTGTTGAGGCGCATGCGCACGGACACGGTGCTGACGCCCAGGCGGCTCTGCGTCGTCACGTAGTCGACGCCTTCCGCACTGGATACGGACTTGGCGATCGGCGTGCTGATGAAGCCCTGGATCAGGTCGGCGCTGGCGCCCGTATAGGCCGTCGTGATCGTGATGGTGGTTTCCTCGACCTCCGGATACTGGCGCACCTGGAGGTTCATCAGACCCTGCGCACCCAGCAGCAGGATTAGGAGGCTCACCACCATCGACAGGACGGGGCGGCGGATGAAAAGTTCTGTGAAACTCATGACTGGTGCCTACTGGCTGATGCCTATTGCCCGCTCGCGAGCTTCGTCGTGTCGAGCTTGGTCACATCGATGGTGTTGTCGATCTTGACGGCCGAGCCGGCCTGCAGCTTGTTCTGACCCGAGGCGACCACCTGCTGGCCGGCATTGAGGCCGGATACGATCTCGAGAGCCCCACCGCGACGGCGGCCGGTCTTCACGAAGACCTGCTTGACCACCTGGACCTGCTGGCCCGCCCGCTCTTCCTGCTCGATGGTGTAGACATAATCCCCGTACAGACTGGTGATAACCGCCGTCTGTGGCAGGGTCATGACGTTGGGCTGCTCCGGCAGGATCGCCTCCACGTGGAGGAACTGGCCCGGCAGAATGGCCCCATCCTTGTTGTCCTCGATAAGCGCCTGAACGGAGACCAGACGGGTTGCCGGATCAACGCGCGGATCCTTGCCGATCACACGCCCCTTGAAGGGCAGGTCCGCCTCGGTCATGCCTACCCGGACCTCCTGTCCGAGCTTGATTTCACCGGCCCGCTGCTCCGGAACCGTAAAATCGACCTTCATGGACGACAGATCCTGGAAGCTCGCCACAACCGTGCCGGGCTGCAGGTACTGTCCCACATCGATGCGTGGAATGCCTGCAACGCCGCCGAAGGGGGCCTTGAGGGCCTTCTGATCGATCACCGCCTTGGTTCGTGCTTCCTGCGCGCGGGCAGTGGCCAGGGAGGCCTCGTTCTGCTCGAAGGTAGCCTCGGCCGTGATGCCGCGGGCGGACAGGGCACGGGAGCGGGCGAAGGTCGCCTCGGCGAGCTTCACCTGGGCCTGCACATTGGCCAGATCAGCCCGGTCGACCGCGTCGTCGAGCTGGACCAGCACCTTGCCTTCAGGCACGCGCTCGTTCGGCTTGAAGCTGATCTCTTTCACCACACCCCCGACCTGCACGGCCAGCTCGACGCCGTTGGCGGCCTTGGCCGTTCCAATGGCGCTGATCGCCGGCGTCCAGGTTTTCGCCTCGACCTTGGCAGCCGAGATCGTCTGCGCCGGCTGTTGCATGGTGGCGAAGAACTGCGTGATCATCTTGTCGCGGAAGAAGTTGAACCAGATCAGGCCGCCGCAGAGGCCAATCGCGAGAATGAACACAAGACCGACTACAAGGCGCCGTTTCATAGGCTTCTTCCGACATTGCGAACCCGTATCAACGGGCTCATCTAAGACTAAGGAGGTGCGGCATTAACGCGACTTTTCCTTGACGCCAATGCCGTGGAACAATTTATATACCGTCTGGACGGTTTAGTCGCAAGTGCGGCAACGCACAAAACAAGAGTTATGGATGCTGTTTCCCTGTACCAGAGGCCGTAAGAGTTCCCGAGAAAAAATTCTCGATGCGGCCGCAGAACTTGTTGGCGAAATTGGCGCCGGCCGACTGACGCTCGAGGCTGTGGCGGAAAAGGCCGGCCTCAGCAAAGGCGGGCTGCTCTACAATTTCCCCACCAAGGAGGCCCTGCTCCAGGGCATGATCCAGCGCCTCATCGACAACGTGGCGGCCGAAAAGGAGGAGATCCGCAAGCGGACGCCCCCCGGGCGAAACCTGGAGGCTCGCCTTTGCACGGCAGCCCTGCTGAAGCTGTGCAGCGGTCAGATGAAGGAGACGGCCAACGGCATGCTGGCCGCAACGGCCGAGAACCCGCGACTTCTCGATCCGCTCCGGGAGGTCATCAGGGAAACACTGAGGTCATTCAAGGACACGTCGGACGACCTCGATGCGGCTCTCGTGGCCTGGCTTGCCGTCGAAGGCCTCAACAGCTTCGAGATGCATGATCTCAGCCCCTTTACGACGGAGGACCGCGAACGGATCCTGCAGGCCGTCGACCGCTTGCTGGCCAAGGGAATCGCCGAATAGGCAGCTTGCCGTTCAGGCCATCCAGGAGGGGTCGCTCAGCACCTCGTCCGTATGTTCACCCAGGCGCGGCGAAGGCCGCTGAGCCGCCATCGGCTCCCCGTTCATCATGATCGGAGAGCGGACGGACGGGATGGCCCCACCCTTGGCCTTGGGCGAGGGCAGGTCGATCCTCATGCCGCGGGCGATGACCTGCGGATCGGCGAAAACATCCGCCACCGTGTTGATGGGGCCGGCCGGAACACCTTGCTTCTCGAGGGCTGACAGCAGCGCATCGCGGGTGGTTTGCAGGGTGAGTTCGGTCAGGATCGGCACGAGCTCGGCCCGGCGGCCCACCCGGCCTGCATTGCTGCTGAAACGCTCGTCCTGGGCCAGTTCAGGCTTGCCCAACACCGACACAAACCGAGCGAACTGCCCGTCGTTGCCCACTGCCACGATCACGTGGCCGTCCGCCACCGAAAAAACCTGGTAGGGCACGATGTTGGGATGGGCATTGCCCATGCGCCGGGGCGCCTTGCCGGAGGCCAGATAGTTCATGGCCTGGTTCGCCAGCACGCTCGTCTGCACGTCGAGGAGCGCCATGTCGAGATGCGCCCCCTCGCCTGTCGCATCGCGCTGGCGAAGGGCGGCCAGGATGCCGACAACGGAATACACCCCTGTGAAGATATCCACATAGGCCACGCCGATCTTCTGCGGCTCGCCTTCGGGATCGCCCGTCAGGTCCATGATCCCGCCCATGCCCTGGATCATGAAATCGTAACCGGCGCGGGACGCGTAAGGCCCGTCCTGGCCGAAGCCGGTGATCGAACAATAGACGAGGCGTGGGTTGATCTTTTTCAGGCTCTCGTAATCGAGGCCATATTTCTTCAGGCCGCCGACCTTGAAGTTCTCGATCACAACATCCGCATGCATGCTGAGCTTGCGCACGAGCTCCTGGCCTTCAGGCGTCTCGAAATCCACCGCAATGGAGCGTTTGCCGCGGTTGCAGGAATGGAAATAGGCCGCCGAGAGATCACCGCCATCGACCGCTTCCACGAAGGGAGGCCCCCAGCCGCGGGTGTCGTCGCCTGCGCCCGGCCGCTCCACCTTCACCACATCGGCACCGAGATCGGCCAGCAACTGGCCGACCCAGGGGCCTGCCAGAATACGTGCGAGTTCAAGGACCTTGAGGCCTGCGAGCGGTTTCATGCGGATCAATCCATGATGGTGTCGAGGCCGCGCTTGAGGCCGGTGAACGAGCCGACGCGACGGGCGGCCAGCAGCGTGCCGGCCACATAGGGGGCCGCCGACGAGCCCGCATCATGACGGATCACGAGGCGCTCATTGTCAGCCCCGAAAACGGCCTCGCAGGACAGAACGAAAGACGGCATACGCAGGGAATGGACCTGCACCGGCTCCTTGGCGCCAAGCGCACCGCCGCGGGTCTCGCGAACGCCGGTCAGTTCGGCGACAGGCTTTGAGGTGGCAGGCTGGCGCGCCTCGCTCAAAAGCTCGGCCAGTTCGCGGGCGGTGCCCGACGGCGTGTCCGGCTTCTTGGCCGAGGCGTAATCGATGACTTCCACATCTGGCACGTAACGGGCCGCCTCAAGGGCGAAGCGGCGCAGCAGAGTCGCGGTGATCGAGAAATTGCCGGCCGCGAGCACGCCACGCCCTGCTTGCTGCGCCTGCGCGTCGATCTCGGCGTAATCCTCGGCGCTGAGCCCCGAAGTACCAACAACCACGTGCCGGCCCTGAGCGAGAGCCGTGATGGCATGAGCCTTCACGGCACCGGGCTTGGTGTAGTCGATCACCACATCAGACGGCTCACGCAGCGCCTCCTCGAGGGTTGCGCTGATCGGAACACCAAGGCGGGAAAGGCCAGCGGCTTCGCCCGCATCCTGGCCGGCGGCGCTGCGGCTGACAGCGCCGGCCAGCACGAGGTCGTCGGAGGCGACGATCGCCGCCACGAGGGCCTTGCCGACCCAGCCCGTCGATCCTGCCAGGGTGATCCGAAGCGCCATCGATGTGCCCTCGCCTAGAAGAATGCCTGGAGGCCGGTCTGAGCGCGGCCCAGGATGAGAGCATGCACGTCGTGGGTGCCCTCATAGGTGTTCACGGTCTCCAGGTTCTGCGCATGGCGCATCACGTGGTATTCCTCCTGGATGCCGTTACCGCCATGCATGTCGCGGGCGACGCGGGCGATATCCAGGGCCTTGCCGACATTGTTGCGCTTGACGAGCGAGATCATCTCCGGCGCCACGCGGCCTTCGTCGAAGAGGCGACCGACGCGCAAGCTGGCATGGAGGCCCAGCGTGATCTCGGTCATCATGTCGGCGAGCTTCTTCTGCACGAGCTGGGTGGCGGCGAGCGGCCGGTCGAACTGCTTGCGGTCGAGGGTGTACTGACGGGCCCGGTGCCAGCAATCTTCCGCCGCTCCCAGGGCGCCCCAGGAGATGCCATAGCGGGCGCGGTTGAGGCAGCCGAAGGGGCCTTTCAGGCCGGACACGCTCGGCAGCAGGGCGTCCTCGCCCACCTCGACATTGTCCATGACAATCTCGCCGGTGATCGAGGCGCGAAGCGAGAGCTTGCCGCCGATCTTCGGAGCAGACAGCCCCTTCATGCCCTTCTCCAGCACGAAGCCGCGGATCTGGTTGTCGTGAGCCTCGGACTTCGCCCAGACCACGAACACGTCCGCGATGGGGGAGTTTGAGATCCACATCTTGGAGCCGGTCAGACGATAGCCGCCATCGGTCTTCACGGCGCGTGTCTTCATGCCGGCGGGATCGGAGCCTGCATCGGGCTCGGTGAGGCCGAAGCAGCCCACGAACTCGCCGGATGCGAGCTTGGGCAGGTACTTCCGGCGCTGCTCCTCGGAGCCGTAGGCATAGATCGGGTACATCACGAGAGAAGACTGTACGCTCATCATGGAGCGGTAGCCGGAATCGACGCGCTCCACCTCGCGGGCCACGAGGCCATAGGCCACGTAGGATGCGCCGGCGCAGCCGTAATCCTCCGGCAGGGTCACGCCGAGGAGGCCGAGCTCGCCCATCTCGTTGAAAATGGCGCGGTCCGTCTTCTCCTCGCGGTACGCCTCGATCACGCGGGGCAGGAGCTTGTCCTGGGCATAGGCCCGGGCCGTGTCGCGGATCATGCGTTCGTCGTCGGTCAGAAGGTCATCGAGAAGGAGCGGATCCTCCCATTTGAGCTTCGCGAGTTCCTGTTGAGCACCGGCCATGATGATCATCCTTCCCATGAGAGCGTTCGGGCGCTGGCGCCAAACCAGCCAAACCCATTGAATTTGAGGGGCAAAATCGCGCTGGACAGGCCAAAAGTAAATCGACATCTTCGCAGCAGGTTATTCATAATTGGAATGAACGTGTGTTTCGTCGCGGCTTCCTCCCCAATGTGGGCAATCTCCTGGCCTTCGAGGCCACGGCGCGCCATGGCAGCGTGTCACGAGCCGCTGAGGAGCTGAACCTGACGCAGAGCGCCGTCTCGCGCCAGATCCAGCAGCTGGAGGAGTCGCTCGGCGTCTCCCTGTTCAGCCGCTCCCGGCAGCGGGTCGTGCTCACGGATGTGGGACGCCTGTACGCATCCCAGGTGCGCAGCACCCTGTCCGAGCTGTCCGACGCCACCCATCAGGCCATTGCACTCTCGGGCACAACCGGCGTGCTCAATCTTGCCACCCTGCCGACCTTCGGCACCCGCTGGCTCATTCCGCGGATTCCCGGCTTCTTCGCCCAACATCCGGGTGCGACGGTGAATTTCGGTGTGCGGCTCCTGCCCTTCGACTTCGCCACAGAGCCGTTCGACGCCGCGATTCATTTCGGCGAGCCGCACTGGCCGGGCGCCGTGTGCGAATTGCTGCGGACGGAGGAGGCGGTGCCCGTCTGCAGCCCGGCCTATCGGGAGCGCGAGAACCTGCGCTCGCCACAGGACTTGGCCCACGCCACCCTGCTCCAGCAGAGCACGCGTCCCACTGCCTGGGCGGAGTGGTTCGCCAGCGTTGACGTGGAGGCGAGCAATCCGCTCCGCGGTCCACGCTTCGAGCAATTCGCCATGGTGGCCCAGGCGGCTGCCGCGGGCTTGGGCGCTGCCCTGATCCCGCATTTCCTGATTGCCGACGAGCTGGCATCGGGACGTCTGGAGATCCTCTTCCCCAACAGCCTCGTCAGCGGCGGCGCCTATTATCTCGTCTATCCGGAGCACAAGGCAGAGACGCCGCTGCTGCGCTCCTTTCGCGATTGGATCCTGGATCAGACCCGTCAGGGATAGACCCGCCTCAGTTTCATCGTTCGGAAGCTCAAGGCGAGCGCCACGAGGGCACAGAAGAAGATGGCACTGACCATCGAAATGGACGTACCGTCATAGAGGGCGCTGACCAGCGCGATGATCACAGCGCCCGTGCCGAGCTGAAGAGTGCCCATGAGGGCCGAGGCTGTGCCAGCCACGGCGCCTTGTTCCTCAAGGGCGAGCACCGCCGTGGACGGAATGATGAATCCGAGACAGCCGAACGATACGAAGAGAAGGCCCCACAGGACAAAGGCGTTATCGACGCCGGAGACGGTCAGCACGAAGAGCAGCGTCACGAGGCTGGCGAAGCAGGAGATTGCGATGCGCACCACCCGCTCAGCGCCGAAACGGCGCATGAGGGTGCTGTTGAACTGGGCGCTGCCGATGAACGCAATGGCGTTCGACGCGAAGATCATGCTGTAGGCTGATGGCGTCATGCCGAAATGCTGGATGAAGATGACGGATGAGCCGGCGAGATAGGCGAAGAAGCTCGCCTGGCTGAACCCGCCGATGAAGGTAAGGCCGAGGAAGCGTCGGTCCCTCAGCAGGCTCCCGTATGTGCGGAAGGCCTGCGCGATGCCTCCCTTGCCCTGATCAGGCTTGTGAGTTTCGGGCAAGAGAAAGAGCACGACAGCAAGGCCACCCAGCCCGATGAGCGCGATGGCCCAGAAGATCACGCGCCAGCTGAAGAACGCCGTTAGGGCGCTTCCTGCCAGCGGCGCCAAGATCGGCGAGACGCTGAAGACCAGCATGCTGGTCGCCATCAGGCGGGCCGCCTCGTGCCCGGTGTGCAGGTCGCGGATGATCGCCCGGGGGATCACCATGGCCGCGCAGGAGCCGACGCCCTGGAGAAAGCGGAAGGCGATCAGGGTTTCCACATTCGGCGCGAAGCTGCAGCCGATGCTGGCCAGCGCGAACAGTCCCAGCCCGGCATAGAGCGGCGGCTTGCGTCCGAACCGGTCGGAGAGCGGCCCATACACGCTCTGGCACAGAGCGACCGCCAGGAAGAAGCTCATCAGGCTCATCTGCACGCCGCTCACATCGACCTGATACTCCCGGGCGATCGCCGGAAAGGCAGGCAGGTACATGTCGATGGCGAACGGCCCGACGGCGGAGAGCATGCCGAGGATCAGCGCGTTGCGCAAAAAGGCGGATTGCATCGAAAAGGCTTTCTTGAAGCCCGGCCCGTTCGCCGGGATCGGGAAATAGGCCTGCCCGCTTCAGCAGACGAGCCACGCAATGTCACGGAAGATACGGGGCACGCCCCGGAGCCGGTCGTTCCTGCCGGCGTGTGCCGTTTGTATTCCGCCCGGCCGGGAGGTCAAGGCGAAGCGCCTATTCGGGCCGGATTAAAATCCGCCCCTGCTGTGATGCTTACTGTTCGTTAACCATGAATGGTCATAGCTGGTTAAACCATCCGGCTGAATGGGTCCATCCGCTCCAGGGGCAACCCTCCAGCGGGCAAGCCTCCGCTCGGCTGACCAGCCACCAGAGTTTTCACGTTCCGCATGACCGCCTCAACGCACAGGAATCAGATGCACGTCGGCGCTGAGGCGTCCGAAGCGGGCATCGCCTGCGACCACGGGCATACGGGCGGTCCCGGCAAGGTCCTGAAGTGGCTCGCCGCCGCAGTCGTTATGATGACCGTTGCCGCCTGCGCGGGCCGTTCCGATCTCGGCTATGCGACCTTGACCTCCGAAGTCCCTGCAACCCGCGCGATCGTCGTCCCTCCTCCGGGAGGCCCCTCCATCGTGGCCGTTCTGCAGCGCAACTTTCAGAATGGGATCTCGCAGGAGATCGCCCTGTCGACGGCCTCGCTGACAAGCGGCCAGAACGCCTTCTACGTGAGCCTGCTCAACAACACCGCGAGCAACATGGAGATCCCGGAGACGCTCTCGCTGCCTCCTCTCACCCCAGACCGGATCGAGCGCGAGATGGAGGAGCGGATCCCCGGGGTCGCGATGCAGACGTCCCTCGTCTACGTCCAGAACAAGTTCGGGCCCTTCGGATTCGCCACGGGACGCTCCCCCTCGGGCGACCTTTGCCTTTATGCCTGGCAGCAGATCGAGCCCGACAAGCCCGCCATTCTGGTGCCGGGCGGGGCGATTTCGGTCCGCCTGCGCCTGTGCGATGCCGATGCCAGCGTCGATCAGCTCCTGCGGGTCATGTATGGCTACACGATCGCCGCCTATTATCGTCAGGAATCCTGGAATCCTTACGGCGATCCGCCATCGCCGCCTGCCGGTTTCGGGCAGGTCGATGCGCCGATGTATCCGCTCGGTCTCGACAGGCGGGAGGACACCACCGTGATCCGCCGGCGCGTCCTGTCCACGGAAAGCCGCCGCGCCACCCTTCCGGACCAGACGTCCGGGCGCCTCATCGACAAGGATACGGTCGAGCCCGCGGGTCCTCCCGCAACCATACTGCAGAATACGGCCCCGCTCGGCGGCTACCCCGTGGTGCCACCGCCTCCGAGCGAGTAAAAGCCAAGTCTATAGCATCTAATGTAATAACGTTAGGTACCGATTTATTTACCGATGTGACAATAGGCCTAAGCAACGGTAGAGATATATTAATGGACCTGCCTTCAGTGTTGAACTAAGCGTGCACTCTCTCACGCGAACACTCAGGCCGAGAATCCGGACAAATGCGAGCAGGTCTTATCGTGGCCCTTTGGGCAGTGGCGGCGATCCTGATTGTCTCGCTTGTCGTTCTTCCCATCAGCCTTCAGGCGCATCTGGTCGCAGGCCTCACCGTCGTGGCCTGCATGATCATCATCAAGTTCTTCCGGGCGCAAGGCATCTGGCGCCAGATCGCCCTGGCTTTGGGCACCGCCATCGTGCTGCGCTACGTGTTCTGGCGGACGACCAGCACCATCCCGCCGATCACCGAGGTAGCGAACTTCATTCCCGGCTTCCTGCTGTACCTGGCCGAGATGTACAGCGTCATGATGCTGTTCTTGAGCCTGTTCGTGGTCTCCAGCCCGATGCCCTCGCGCAAGCCGCCCCAGATCGACCCGCATAACCTGCCGACCGTCGACGTGTTCGTCCCGAGCTACAACGAGGGCGCCGATCTCCTCGCGACCACGCTTGCCGCCGCCAAGGCCATGACCTACCCGGAGGACAAGCTGACGGTCTGGCTTCTCGACGATGGCGGCACGGACGAGAAATGCAGTTCGCAGAACGCGCTCGCCGCGCTGCAGGCCCGGGAACGACGCGCGGAGCTGCAGGCCCTGTGCGCCGCGCTCGATGTCCGCTACCTGACCCGCGCCCGCAATCTGCACGCCAAGGCCGGCAATCTCAACAACGGTCTCGAGCACTCGACAGGCAATCTGGTCGCCGTCTTCGACGCCGACCATGCCCCGGCCCGGAACTTCCTGACCGAGACCGTCGGCTACTTCACGGCGGACAAGAACCTGTTTCTCGTCCAGACGCCCCACTTCTTCATCAATCCCGACCCGCTCGAGCGCAACCTCGGCACGTTCCAGACCATGCCCTCGGAGAACGAGATGTTCTACGGGGTCATCCAGCGCGGCCTCGACAAGTGGGATGCCTCCTTCTTTTGCGGCTCGGCCGCCGTGCTCCGGCGCGAGGCATTGCAGGAGACCAACGGCTTCAGCGGCGTCAGCATCACGGAAGACTGCGAGACCGCCCTTGAGCTCCACTCCCGGGGCTGGAAGAGCGCCTATGTGGACAAGCCGCTGATTGCGGGCCTGCAGCCGGACAGCTTTGCCAGCTTTATCGGCCAGCGCTCGCGCTGGGCGCAGGGCATGATGCAGATCCTGCGCTACAAGTTCCCGCCCTTCAAGCGCGGGCTGAAGCTGTCGCAGCGCCTGTGCTACATGTCGAGCAGCATGTTCTGGCTGTTCCCATTCTCGCGGTTCTGCTTTCTCGTTTCGCCGCTCTGCTACCTCTTCTTCTCGCTGGAGATCTTCACTGCGTCCGGAGGCGAGTTCTTCGCCTATACGTTCACCTACATGATGGTGAACTTCATGATGCAGAACTATCTCTATGGCCGCTATCGCTGGCCGTGGATCTCGGATCTCTACGAGTACGTTCGACGATCTATCTTCTGCCCGCCGTGCTGTCGGTGATCGCCAATCCGAGCAAGCCCACCTTCAAGGTTACGTCGAAGAACGAGACCATGGACGAGAGCCGGATCTCGGAATTGGGAACGCCCTATTTCATCATCTTCGGCATCCTGCTCCTCGGCGTCGTGGCAACGGGAGTGCGGGTCTGGGCGGAGCCCTACAAGGCCGACCTGACTCTCGTCACCGGAGCCTGGAATATCCTCAACCTGATCGTCGCGGGCTGCGCCCTCGGCGTCGTGTCGGAGCGGGCAACGCGCCGCCAGAGCCACCGTGTTCGCGTCGAGCGTCCCTGCCGCTTTGTCATGGGCGACGAGATCATCGATGCCATCCTGCGGGACGTGTCGGTCGGCGGCGCAAGGGTTCACGTGCCGCCATCAGTCGAGCCCAGATTGAAGAAGGGAGCCGCAGGCACCATCGAGTTCCAGCCTTTCGCCAACCTTCCAGTCCAGCATCTGCCGGTGGAGATCCGCAAGGTCGGCATGGACGACGACGGGCTGCTGCTGGGATGCCGCTTCATGATCGAGAAGGCCGAGCACCGGAAGATGATTGCGGACCTCGTCTTCGCCAATGCGGATCAGTGGAGCGAATTTCAGAAGAACCGGCACTATGACATTGGCGTGCTGCGCGGAACGCTCTGGTTCTTCATGGTTGCGTTCTACCAGACCGGCCGTGGCCTCTCCTACTTCTTCGGCCTGCAGCGGATCGGCAGTTCATCCCCTCCGGCTCCGTCCGTAGCCGCAGCCATCAAGTAGAGGTGTGTCGTGCGCCGCGTTCTGATCCCTTTCCTGCTGGGCCTGCAAGCGATGGGCGCACAGAGCGCACTCGCCCAGGCGACGCCGTTCAACATGGCGCCCGGCGGCTCGAACGCGCCGCAGGCGAGCCCGGCTCCCGTGCCGGGTCAGGCCGCGCCAACCGCGCCTTTCGACATGCGCCAGCCCGGCCCGCCACCTGCTGCAGCAACGGCTCCACAATCGGCAAATCCACAGCCGGCGCCGTCAGCCGGCGCAGCCGCGCCTTTCAGCATGGGACCACGCAATGCCGCTCCCCCTGCAGCGGCCGTTGGCAATGCTCCCCCGCCCATGCGCCCGCCAGTCGCCGCCAGCGCTCCGGCGGCGCGCAGCGTCGCGCGAATCGAGCGACCGATCCTGCCCTTCGAGACTCTCCGGCTCGAGGGTGAAACAGATGCCCGGTCCTGGACCTTCCATCTCACGCAGGACGAGGCTGCGAGCGGCACGACCCTGTCCATCGGCTACAAGAACGCGGTCGTGGTCATGCCCGAGGGCTCTCGCCTGAGGATCGCGATCAACGGCGAATCCGTGCTCGACACGCCGATCGCCTCGTCGAACGACATCAAGCGCGTGACGTCGTCGATCCGCCCCGGCCTTCTCCGTCCGGGGCAGAACATCATCCGCATGGAAAGCCTTCAGCGTCATCGGACGGATTGCACCGTTGCGGCGACCTATGAGCTCTGGACCGATGTGGATTCGGCGTCCACGCGCCTCATCTTCGCCGAAGGAGCGACCAAGACCCTTCGCGGCCTGGACGATCTGCCGGCTGTCGGCGTCGACAGCACGGGCGTCACGACGATCCGGGTGGTTGCCCCCAAGATCTATCGGCCGGAGATCCGGGACCGGCTGCTGCGTCTCGCGCAGACGGTTGCCCTGCGTGGTCGCTATGCCCATCCCGTGATCCAGGTGATGGAATCCGACCCGGGCCCCTCGCCTGTCGGGACGATCAAGGTCGCCATGGGCTTGGCCGGCGAGCTGCGCGGCCTTGTGCCGGGCATTCCGGACGCCGCGTCAGTGCAGCCCCTGACCATGATGATGCAGGAGCCGGGCTCCACAGGCTCCACTCTGGTGGTGGCAGGCCCCACCTGGCAGGATCTCGACACGGCAATCGGGATCGTCAGAGCTCAGCCCCTCAACCCGCTCAGTGCCGAGCGCGGGATGATCGACACGGCTTCCTGGCACTGGCCCGAGGTTCCCACGGCGTTCGGCGGTCAGTCCTTCCGCTTTGCGGATCTGGGCGTACCGACGCAGGAATTCCGGACGACGCCTGAAAGCCGAGTTCGCCATCAATCTCCCGTCGGACTTCTATGCCACCGAGTACGGGGAAGCCATCCTGCACCTCGATGCAGCCTATACGTCGGCGGTCCGGCCCGGCAGCCATGTGAACGTGTTCGTCAACGGCCAGATCAGCACGCAGATGACGATCACCACCCAGGGCGACATCGTCCGGCGGCATACCGTCCGGGTCCCGCTCAAGAACTTCAAGTCGGGTCTCAACCGCATCACCTTCGAGGCGGCCCTGATGACGGACGCAGACGCGCGCTGCGCACCGGGGGAGACTCTGTCTGAGACGAAGCGCTTCGTTCTGTTCGACACCACCACCCTGGAATTTCCGAAATTCGGTCGGATCGGCCGCCTGCCCGATCTGGCGGTTCTCGGGGCCGGCCGCTTCTCGGACGAAGACCTTCCCACCACCGTCGTCCTCGCGCGTCCCGACGCGCTGAACCTGTCCGCCGCCGGAACCCTGCTGGCCCGCATGGCGCGCAACGCCGGCCAGCCGGTGCGGGCGCAGTTCGCCAATGCGGCCTCCGCCGACGACGAATCCGTTCTGTTCATCGGCGCCGTCGACCAGATCCCGCCCGGCATGCTCAACCGTGTGAGAGTGACGGAGCACCTGCGCATGATCTGGCCGTCGACACCGGTCGCGGACAACAAGGGAGGGGCACAGACGGCAAGCGCCGACTTCACCATGCCGCTGAGCCAGGCGTCACCCAACACCACGGCCTCGACCGACGAGGTCCGCCGGCGCTGGTCCGACACGTTCCAGCGCCGCGGCGTCATTCAGCAGACGATCGGATCCGTGCAGGACTGGCTTGAGAAGACCTTCAGCCTCTCCCTCTCGTCGTTGCGGCTGGAGGAGCGGACCGATGCGCCCTACGAACCGCCGCAGCGGGCCTCGCTGCTCATGGCGCAGAGCCGCACGGAAGATTCCGGCGTCTGGACGCTCGTGACTGCCCGCACGGACCGCGCCCTGGCGGACGAGATGGCCCGTCTGGCCAACCCCCTGCTCTGGTCGCAGGTCTCGGGACGCGCCATCGCCCTGGAGCCGCGGGAGATGAAGCTGCAGATCGAGCCCATCAACGATTACCGCTTCGTGCAGACCCAGCCCCTTTCGCTGACGAACCTTCGCCTCGTGGCGGCGAACTGGATGTCCGCCAACATCCTCCAATATGCGCTTGTCATGTTGGCATGCTGCACGTTTCTCGGCGTCGCCACCGCCCTGCTCCTGAGCCGGCTGGGACGACGCTCATGATGGCCCGGGCGCCTTTTCGCGCAACGCTCCTGACATGGCTCGTCGCCATGTTTTCACTCGTCATGGCCATGAGCGCATCGTCCCAGAGCCTCTCCGTTCAGCCGCTGAAGATTGCGGGCACCGTCTCGTCGGCCGATTGGGAAGCCTACCGCTCCCGCTTCGTCGAGGACAGCGGCCGGGTGGTCGATACCGCCAACGGCAACATCAGCCACAGCGAGGGCCAGGGTTACGGCCTGCTTCTGGCTCTCGCGGCGTCCGACCGACGCTCCTTCGAGCAGATCTGGAGCTTCACCTTCACCGAACTGCTCATCCGGGATGACGGTCTGGCTGTGTGGAAATGGGATCCCGAGGCAAAGCCCCGGGTGACGGATCGCAACAACGCCACGGACGGCGATCTTCTCATCGCTTATGCCCTGGCAAAGGCCGGGGAGGTCTGGCAGGAGCCCCGCTATACCACCGCGGCGCAGAAAATCGCCAGGGCC
Organism: Microvirga arabica; assembly: GCF_016811235.1. GTDB lineage: Bacteria > Pseudomonadota > Alphaproteobacteria > Rhizobiales > Beijerinckiaceae > Microvirga > Microvirga arabica. Next base: position 5,709 of record NZ_JAFBID010000006.1, on the reverse strand, counting down.
ATCGGCAAGAATACGTTCGGGCGCAGCGGACGCTCGCTCATCCTTCTGCCCGGAGCCAATGGCTTCGGAGCCGAGGATCGACCCGACGGCCCGGTGGTGAACCTCTCCTACTGGGTTTTCGAGGCCTTTCCCGTGATGGCGGCGCTGGCGCCGGAATACGAATGGAACCGCGTCTGGCGCGACGGGGTGCTGCTGCTTCAGCAGGCAACCACGGGCCGCGTAAGGCTTCCGGCGGACTGGCTCTCCCTTCGGAGCGGATTGCAGCCGAAGCCTGCGGACGGCTTTCCGCCCGAGTTCGGTTACAACTCCTTAAGGATACCGCTTTACCTGTTGAGAGCGGGGATGATTGATTTGGAGTGGCTGAGAGCCCTCAAGCAGCGCTGGTCTGCGGAGAATGAAGGGGTTGCCGTGGTCAATGTGGTAACCGGACAGATCCGGGAGCGGCTGACGGACCAGGGTTATGCCGTTCTTCACGCGGCTCTGGCCTGTGCGCTCGACGGAACGCCCGTTCCGGCAGCGCTGAGAGCCTTCGAGCCGAGCCTCTATTATCCGTCCACCCTGTATCTTTTGGCGAAATCCCTGCTGGGTGAGAAATATACGCAATGCGTCTCGTCGGCAGCGCCATAACGACTGCGATCCTGATCCTGGGATTTGCAGCGATCGCGCAGCAGACCGGCCCCGGCGGCTCCCAACCGCCCGCCGGAACGCCGCCGTCCGAGACACCGCCCGCCAACGGCTCTCAGCCGCAGGTCGATGAATCGGCGCTTCGCTACTTCGCATCCCAGGGCGAAGGGTGAATGCGGAGATCGCCCGGCTCAGAGCGCTCTATCCCAACTGGACACCGCCCAGCGACCTGTCGCAGCTCTCGGCGGGTGGCGCCGCCGCTCCGCCCGATCCGATCATCGAGCGCCTGTGGAACCTCTACCGCGAGGACCGGATCGCCGAAGTCCGCGCAGCCATTGCCGAACGCCAAGCCTCGGACCCGAACTGGAAGCCGCCGGAGGAGTTGGTCACGGCTCTGGAAACGGTGGAGGCGCGCCGCCGCCTGGTGAATGCTTCCGATTCCGGTCAATGGCAGACCGTGCTGTCGGTCGCGACCGAGTCGCCCAGCCTCCTCACCTGCACCAACGTGGATGTGCTCTGGCGCGTGGCGGAGGCGTTCGCCCGGACGGATCAGCCTGCCCGCACCCGGGATGTCTACACCTATCTCCTGACGAACTGCGCCAATCCGGCCGAACGCCTCGCGACGCTGCAGAAGGCCCTCACCCTTCTGCCCGAACAGCAGGTCGCCGATCTGCTCCAATTCGAGCGCAGGACCGGCGAGAGCCCGGACGATTTCAGCTCCGTCCGCGACGAGCTGGCCCGCCGCAGGGTCGAGCGCGCCTCTCTCGACAGCAAGGTGACCGCATCGGCAGAAGACCTTGCAGCGGTCGAGCGGCTGATCCGCAATACCAACGAAGCCGGGCCTGTGATGACCCTCGGCTGGTACAACTACCACCATGGCAATCCGGCACGGGCGCTCGAGTTGTTCAAGACGGCTCTGGACCGCAACGGCGGCGCCAAGGCGGCCGAAGGCTATGCCATGTCCTTAAGGGCGCTTGAGCGCCTCACGGACGCCGAGGCCTTTGCCTACGAATGGCGCGAGCGCGCTCCCGAGAACATGAAGATCTACCTGGACATCGCCACGGCGCTCCTCAGCCAGGATCCGCCACCGCGGCTCGATGCCCGGGTGGTTGGCCGGATCGTCCCTGTCGTGACGGCGCAGCGCTTCCCCGATGGAGCGCAGGCGCTTGGCTGGTACTCCTACAACACGCAGCAGATCCGGACCGCGCGGGACTGGTTCCGGACCGCTCTCGGGTGGAAACCCGAGGACGAGCCCTCCGCCTATGGCCTCGCCCTGTCGACGCAGCGCCTGAACGAGCGCGCGGCGTTCAACGCCATCGTGGCCCAATGGCGGGGGCGCTCCGAGCGCATCGCGGATCTCGCGGATACGGCCAATCCCGGCTCCGGGCGGCGCTCCGCTCCGGTTCAGCCACGGGCTGAGATGGACGCTGCGCCACGCCCTGCCGTGCCTCGTCAGGTCACCGTAGAGCGTGTCGAGGTCGAACAGCCTCTCGTGCGCACCGAGGAGGGCGTGCGGGTCCGCCAGACCCAGGCCCGCTCCGTTCTGGGGCGCAGCTGCGCCATGACGCGCAATCCTGCGGGCCTCTCGGGCGACGCGGCCCTCACCCGCGGCTGGTGCCTGATGGAGATCAACCGGCCTCTGGAGGCCGTCGCCGCCTTCGACCAGGCGATCGCCACCGGCAGCAACCGGGCCCGCGAAGAGGCCGCCTATGGCAAATCCCTGGCCTACCTGCGCAAGAACCTCACCTCAGAGGCTGCCGTCGCGGCCGCCGAGGCGCCGCAGACCCGGACACGCCAGGTGGAGCTCGGAGCCTCGATCCTGACCCAGCGGGCGCTGGCGGCGTACCGCGACAAGCGCTACGTCGAGACCCTGCTGGCTCTCAGCGAGCGGGCACGGCTCGTCCCGGAGCAGAACGATCTTCTGCTGATTCGCGGCTGGTCGTATTTCAATCTCGGCCGCTACAAAGACGCCAAGCAGGTCTTCAGGGCCGTCCAGCGGACCGGGTATTCGGAAGAGGCCAGCGTCGGCCTGAACGCCATTCGCGAGGCTACGGATCAGGTGTCTCAGTAGCCTGGCGGCGCGGTTGCCGGAGGCGGCCCGGTGCCTATCTAAGGATCACCAAGCTTTCACCCCTCTCATTACCGGCGACCGGCGATCCCATCCATGGCGAGCCTGCAGATCATCATCTTCGACGTGTGCGGCACCGCCTGTGCCCTGCACCGGAGCGCCGTGCGCGAGTTCCTGCCCCTGCCCCGCCTGTGGCGTCCGCCAGCCCTGCCCCGACCGGTCGCCGGCTTCTTCAACCTCGGCGGGGACGCAGTTCCCGTCCTCCGGCTCGACGTGCTGTTCGGCCTCCAAAGAGGTGAGGACGATCCGGAGGCCGATCTCTACCGGCACTTGGTTCTGATCGGAACCGGCGGCAACGCCAGCCCCACCGCGCTCCTTGTCGACCGCGTTCTGGACGTGGCGACGGTGAATGCCGCACAGGTCTCGGATGTCAGGCCAGCGGAGAGCCTGAACGGCTGCGTCGAGGCGGAGGTCACCTGGGGTGACCGGCTCGTCCATCTTCTCTCTGCCGAGCGGATCCTGCTGGCAGAGGAAAAGCAGGCGCTGGCGGAGCTCGGACGCCAGGCGCAGAGCCGCCTCAACGAATGGGCGGTGCCGGCCTGATGGCCGCACGACCGGCTCCCGTTCCTCTCCCCGATTCCGGCTTTCCTCATCTGAAGAGCCGCGTAATCGAGCGCACGGGACATTTCTACTACCAGGACAAGGACGACCTCCTGTGGGAGCGCGTGCGCAAGCGGTTGCGCGCCAGGGGCCTGTCCGATTCCAGCGCGTATCTGGCCCTGCTGGACGACCCGATCTCGGGCCCGGCGGAATGGGGAAAGCTGGAGGCCGAGATTACTATCGGCGAGACGTTCTTCTTTCGCTACGCGGAGCAGTTCGCAGCCCTGCGCGAGACCATCCTGCCCGAGATCATCGCCAGGAAAGCCGCCACGCGGCGGCTGCGGATCTGGAGCGCCGGATGCTCCACCGGAGCCGAGCCTTACTCCCTGGCTATTCTGGCGAATGAGATTCTCGGCGGAAACCTTGGAACCTGGCGTGTCAGCATCGTCGGAACCGACATCAACGACAGCTTCCTGAAAGCGGCCCGGCAGGCGCAGTTCGGCAAATGGGCGCTTCGTTCGATGCCGGAGGAGCAGCGACAGCGCTACTTTACCGACGCAGGCAAGGAGCAGTGGGAAGTGCGGCGGGAGTTTCGCTCCCTGGTGCGCTTCGAGCGGCACAACCTGCTGAGCCTTCTCGACGGCACCTCGCCCCTTGAACTCACCGATTTCGACCTGATCCTGTGCCGGAACGTGCTGATCTACTTCCATCCCGACACGGTCACCCGGATTGTCGGAGCCCTGCGCGACCGCCTGGACGAGGATGGCTGGATGCTGCTGGGCCATGCCGAGCCCAATCCTGTTTTCGCGACAATGATGCAGGCCCTGAGCCTGCCGGGGACCGTCGCCTACCGGCGTGGCGCCGGCGATGCGCCCCTGCCGATGCCTGCTCCCTTGCAACCCAAGACCACCCTGCAGGAGTGGAAGCCGCTCCTGCCTGAGCCGAAACCTGAAGCGTCAGTTCAAAGAATAGCCCTCCCGCGCCTCCCGAAGGCTCCACAAAAGCCGTCCGCCTTTCCCGCCCCTCAAAAAACCGGCAACCTCCTCGGCGATATCAGGGCGCGGGCCGATGCGGGAGACTTCGCCGCGGCGGCGGACCTCTGCCGGATGGCGCTCATCGCCGAGCCGCTGAACGCGGCCTTGCATTTTTACCAAGGCCTCGTCCTTCGAGCGCTCAGGCGTTCCGACGAGGCTGAGAAAAGCTTCCTTAAAAGCCTTTATCTCGATAGAAGCTTCGCCATGGCTCACTACCATCTTGGACTCCTGCTCCTCGCCGAGGGAAGATCGGCGCCCGGGCGCCGCTCCTTGAACCATGCGGCGCAGAGCGTTGCAGCCTTGGCTGACGATCACCTCCTCGACGAGGGAGATGGGGTGACGGCCAAGGACCTGCGTGACCTGATCCGCATGCACCTCGACGCGCCAATGCCGTCCAAGCGGAAGGCATGACCATGGCAAGATCTGTACGCCGCAAGCTGAGGCAGATCGAAAGAGGCAGGATCCACTCGGCCGAGGAGCGGGTTCAGCATATCCTCGACGAGAGAACCGAGAGCCTCGCATCGCGCCGCAAGGATGGTGCGGCTCTGGTAGAAGTCCTGCCGCGCGCCCTCGTCTGCGGCTCGGGCCGCGAGCGTTTCGCGATCCCGATCGAGTCCGTCGCTGAAGTGCTGCCCCCGCAGAAATATCTGCGCGTTCCTGATGGACCGCTTGCCCTGGTCGGTCTGTTCGGCCGAAGCGGACGAGTGGTGAGCGTAATCGATCTCGCGCTCGCGCTGGGTATCGAACCGACCTCTGCGGAGAAAGATCACCATTTTGTGCTGCTGCGCCGGGATCACCCGCACGTGGCTCTCAGGGTCGAACGCGCCCATGCGGTCGCCGACATCCATCTCCTGACAGGTGAGGAGGCCACAGGCTTCCGAACCGATGCGGTGACGGGCTATGCCCGCATGCACGGTGCCGCCGACGATCCATCCGACACCCTGGCCCTTCTCGATATCGAGCGGCTTCTGCGCCCCTTCCTGTCCCCTTCCCCAGTTCCCGGAGTCTGACGTGACGATCTCGATCGCCAACCGTATTCTTCTCGGCTTCGCCGCCATTGTCGCCCTGATGATCGGGTTGAGCGTCTACTCCATCAACCGCCTCGACGAAGTCCGTCAGACGACCGAGCGGATCGTCTCACGGGATATCGCGCTGATGCGGCAGCTGGAGATCATCGACGACGATCAGAACATCATGCGCAACCTGCGGCAGCAGATCATGGCGGGCTACCTGCTTCGCGCTCTTGGCCAGCAGGTCGCCTTCGAGGACCGCATCCAGGAGTGGACCCGGCAGGCCGCGAAGGCGCAAGCCGATATCGCCCAGGCGACGGCCATGGCGGGCGGTTTCGCGGCGCAGTCGATCACTCCGGAACGCGGGGCCGCC
>NZ_JAFBID010000069.1 GCF_016811235.1 Microvirga arabica | reverse complement strand
TCCATACTGAGGCCGGATAGATTGATGCGAACCGTCTCTCATCCAACCAGAAACAGCCCTCTTGCAACGCACGGCCGGTCCATAGATTTTTAAAAACCGCAACCGCGGCCTCGCTTTTGGCATGATGGCGCGGCCGGGCTGAGAGCTTGCGGTAACCGAGCGCCCGCAGCTCGCGGCCCAGCGTCGTCTCGCTCACCTCGATCCGGAACTCGTCCCAGAGCCACTGCACCAGATCCTTCAGCCGCCAGCGCACCACGCCATGGACAGCCGGAATGGGGCCGCTCTCCACCAGGGCCAGCAAGGCCTCGCGATGGCGGGCGCTCAGCTTGCAGACATTCCCCGGCGCTTTGCCGTCGATCAGACCTTCGGGACCATGGGCGTTGAAGCGCACCGGTGATGTCACGTTAACGGAACTCGGGCGCGGCGAGGCAAGCGCGGTCACATGTTGGGCTCACCGTGCAATGCAGGCTGCAGACTTCCACGCCGCCATGGCCTTGAGGCGGTGAAGGTGGGTGGCAATGGCAGAGCGGCGGGAACGAGGCGGGACGAAGAGGTTGCGGACGGCAGAGAATACGCTAACAAATCTCTGCAAGCCTCCTGGTGATTTGAACCCCTGCATGGCGCGCTCACGTTTTCGCAGCGGGAGATGCGAGTTCTCCGCCCGATTATTCAGCCCTTTGTGCGAGCGATGCTCAACCGCCGGCATGATCTGGTGTCGGGCGGCTGCATAGGAGCCCAACTTATCGGTGATCAGTCGCCGGGGTGGGCAGCCCTGCTTCTTCAACAGACGCTTCAACAAGCGCTTGGCCGTCTTGGTATCGCGCCGCGTCTGGACGATCTCATCGAGGACATAGCCATCCTGATCGACCGCCCGCCAGAGCCAGTGCTTTTGGCCGGCAATGGTGAGCACAACCTCATCGAGATGCCAGACGTCGTGACGGCTCGGTGCCTTGCGCCTGAGGCGGCGCGCGTAGTCGGGTCCAAACTTCAGAGCCCAGCGACGGACTGTCTCGTAAGAGACGAGAATGCCGCGCTCGAGCAACATCTCCTCGACCAGCCGCAAGCTCAGTGGGAAACGGAAGTACAACCAGACGGCGTGAGCGATGATCTCAGGCGGGAAGCGGTGGCGCTTATAGCTGACGGGCTTGGTCATGCCAGTCGATCTATACGACTCGCCCTCATGCCCGAGTTAACGTGACACCACCGCAAAGCACCCTCATGCTGCATGGAGCCCGCGATCTCCTGATTGGGCAGCGGACAGCCCTGATCAATGCCCTGCGCGGTCACTTTGCCGAACTGGGCATCGTGGTGGCGCAGGGAGCTCGCAACACGCGCCAACTGATTGCCCTTATCCATGATGAGGCCATTCCCGATCTCCCCGTCACCGCTCGGGTCGCACTCGAGCCTCTGGCGGCGATGCTGGCTGAGATCGAGGCGCAGATTGCCAGGCTCGACAAAGCCATTCTGGCGGCCCACCGCAGCGATCCGGTGAGCCTCAGGCTGGCTACCATTCCCGGTATCGGCCCGATTGTGGCCTCCTGTCTCTCGGCCAGCATCCCGGACGCCAGCCTGTTCCAGGGCAGCCGGGAGTTTGCCGCCTATCTCCGCCTTGTCCCCCGGCAGCACTCAACCGGCGGCAAGCCGCGGCTGGGCTCCATCTCCAAGATGGGCAACCGGCACCTGCGCAAGCTGCTGGTCGTCGGCGCGCACGCGGCGCTCTACAGCATGAAGTCCGGCAAGACTCGGACGGTCCTGGCTGACTGGGCCCGAACTCTGCTGGCCAAGAAGCCGTTCAAGGTGGTGGCCGTGGCCTTAGCCAACAAGATGGCCCGGATCGCCTGGGCGGTGATGGCCAGGAGCGTGATTTACGAGCCCGGGAGCCATGGGGCTGCCGCACCGACGGCATCATAGACGGCAAGCTCACACTATTCGCCCATCAGGGCATCCCAGTTGGCACGGTGACGATGAGATGATGTGAAGCCAAAGCGGACATGGACCGCCGGATCTGGAAAACCCGTGGTGTTGTCTTGCGTCAGTCGAGCGCGATACCGTGAGAGGGACCAGCTTCCAGCGTAAAACATCAGGGCCTGCGGTCATGCAGCACCGCATTCAAAGGCCGGAGACATGACTGCACCCGCCCCGCTAGGCCGAAACGTCAACAACAATCACATTGCCAAACGGGCGCCATCCAGACATGACAGCACCAAATGATCCACATGATGCGCAAGCAGCAGGCGAAGTACGCGTGGAAGCCCGCGCCATCTCTTGCCGAGCAATTCAAGATGCTCGCTGCCTGAGCCTATGCCAAGTCCTCAGCCAGCTTCTCGCCCCGGCTTCAAATTTGCGACGCATCCCATTCTATCGAACGCCAATCCTGAGCCCAAGGATTCTTGGTAGCTTGGCAATGGACTGAGCCAAAGCAGGAGCATGGCGCTTCTGCTCGTCGGCCTCCTCGCAAGCAAGAATTGCGGAACGAATGGCACTGGCGCCGGCAAAGCGGAACGGCTCAGGCGGCAATCGCGGCAATGGGCGCGTGCAGAATGGCAGCGTCGACCAGCGGTCCTTCTCATTGAGGACCAGCGACGCGAGGCACTGCCCGGCGATATAGGTGGCGTTCACACCATGGCCTGAGAAGCCGCAGGCATAGTGGATACGCGTGTCGGATATGGTCTTGAAGAAGGGAAGGCGGTCTGCGGAAACATCGATTGCTCCGCCCCAAGCGCGAGCGAGCGGAACTTCCCGCAAGTCGGGAAGAAGCCGGCGAAGACCTGCCTCCGCTCGTCCGATGCTCGCCCTGTCATGTGTCAAATGCCTTGCCTGAGTATAATCGCCATAGCCGACCGGCCCGGACCCAGATCCCATCAGAACGCGGCTGTCCTCGGTCTTGCGGAAGTAATGCAGGAACATGCGCAGATCCGCGAGGCCTTCATCTCCGGTCCAGTTCATGGAGGCCAGCTGTTCCCGCGCAGGCTCAGACATGACGACATAACTGGAGAAGATGCTGACATGTGGCCTGACTTCCCGCCGCGCGCTGAGTGCGGCATTGGTCGCGAGCACGACCTCACGGGCGAGGATATGGCCACGAGGAGTTTTGATCCGGCAGGGCTGTCCCGGATCGACGCTCAGCATTGGGGTATTCTCGAATAGTGCAACTCCGCGGTCGATGACTGCCTGCCGAAGTGCACGTGCCAAGCGGGCAGGGTGCACCGTTGCTGCATCGGGATAGAAGATGCCGTGCCGGAATACCGGTGACGCACAGCGCGCCTGAACCTCTTCTATAGACAGCACCGCTACATGGTCTTCCGCACCCAGTTCGCGGGCTTGCTGCACGACGCCTGCGATCTTCTCTTCCTGCAACGCCGTGGTGGCGACCACGAGATTGCCACCCTCTCGCCACCAGATGTCGCGGCCGCATTCGGAGGCGAAGGCGCGGATTCCATCCTGTGCCCAGTCGCCAGCCTCGGCGATGGCAAGAGCGCCGTCCCGCCCGAGAGCCTGAACGGCGGTGCCCAGGGAGGACCAGTAGCCGTGAACTTTTCCGCCGTTCTTGCCACTCGCGCCGGAGCCGCAGATCGAAGCCTCGATCAGAACAATGGAAAGGCCAGGGCGACGGTTCTTAAGAGTGAGCGCGGACCAAAGTCCAGCGAATCCGCCGCCGACAATGGCGACGTCGGCTGTCAATTCTCCTTTAAGTGGCGCGGCGACAGGCACGTTGCCTTCATCCCTCAGGGCTTCATCGAGCCACCAGGAGCGATCGGACGGATCGATGGAGGGCGGGGAGGATCTCATGATGACAATGCCGTAAAGTGCTGCGCCTAAACTTTGGTCGCTGCACGCACAGCACTCGGCCGCGCGTGCAGCGGGAATCCGGTTTCAGTTCTGTTGCTGCAGCTTCGTGCGTAGCTCCTGCATCGAACGGTGGACCTGTTCGAGGTCTGCCACATCGAAGCCCTCCGCCAGAGCGGGGGAGTACTGCGCCAGGCGCTCACGCAGGACACCTCTGTAGCGTGCCCGCCGGTCCGCACCGACGACGAGGCCATTCTCTTCCTCGAAGCGCGTGTTCCATGCCACGGCTTCTTCCTGCGACATGGATGGCGGCAGGTTCAGCGACAGAACACCGTCGGCAAGCTGCACAGGGTAGCCTCCGGGTAGGCCGTAAGGGCCCGGAACATGACCGATCCATGGGCGCCCTTCCGCGAGAGCGAGGATCATCGGTACGCCGCTCGCTCCGGAGATGTCGATGACTGGTTCCGGCGTCAGCTTCACATCACGGAACATGCCGAACACATCCCCGATCTCTTCGTTGTCGATCCAGACCCGCGGCGAAGGACCTGAGCGCGTTTCGATCGGGCGGCGCCATGCTCCGAGATTCTGATAATGGGCAAGTACCTTGATGCGGCCTCTATCCATCAAACTGCGGTCGGACGCGAAGACATTGGACAGGATCGCGACATTCCCCATGCCGCAGAGGACTTGATGACCCAGCGCCTTGATCAATCCATTCACCACGTCCGGGAAGCTGCAATTGATCAGGGGAGCCTTAGTTCCGAGGCACGTCATGGCTGCGGCCACACGGGAGCTGAGAAGCGTCTGGAAAACCGCGGTCGCGCTCAATCCGCCTTCTACAACGAGCCTGCTCCATGCATCGCCTGATCCCACGATCACGGATGACGTTTGCGCGGAAGCAGCCTGCACGACCACATTCGGCTTTGTATCTTCAAGCAGTTCGGTGGCAGTGCCCTCGGCAAGAAGATCGGCCTCACGCGTGACGACGGTCATGGGTGTGTTGAAGATCGCGGCTCGAGCCCCTGCTGCGACTTTCAGCCATTGCAGGCGGTCTCGGTTGCGACCTGCGAGGACCACACGTGTCCGGGAAGTCGCCGTTGCTGCGATGTCGAACAGGATGCGAGCAGCGAAGGCGCCGGTTCCGGTCAGAAGGATGGTGGACTCCGTCGTCATTTCAGTTTCCTCTGGCGAATCTGTCCCAGCAATCGTCGAGACGCTTGGAAAGTTTGTGCTTCATGATGCGCTGACTCGGCGTGCGCTCGAACTCGTCGACCACGGCGATGTAGCGGGGGTTCTGATAGCTGGCGAGGCGAGTGGACAGCCACGTGGAAATCTCAGCAGGCTGCAGGCTGGCGCCCGACTTCGGCTTGATGAAGAGCTTGATGTCCTGTTCGCCGATATCCGCCGCGACGCCGATCATGGCGCAATCCTCGACGGATGGATGGTCAGATGCGACGCGCTCGACTTCCCAAGCGGAGACGTTCTCGCCGCGACAGCGGACGCTGTCGGTCATGCGGCCGTGGAAGATCAGGTTCTTGTCCGGGTCGAAGGTGCCAAGATCGCCTGTATACAAGGCACCGTTCCGAAGGGCCTTTTCGGTTGCGGATGGATTGGCGAAATAGCCTGGAAAGATCGCGCCGGGCATGGAGGTGCGTACCACGATTTCACCACGCTCGCCCTGAGGCACAGGGTTGCCATCGGCATCGAGCAATTCCACCGTGAACCACGGTACTGTGTTTCCGACCGAGCCGACGACACCCTTGTCGTTGAAGGTCGTAATACTAGAGGCTTCAGTCATGCCGTAGCATTCGCGGATCTGAACGCCGAAGCGGTTCTGGAATGCCTCCCAAATCTCCCCCGGGCAACCTCCACCCCAAGCAATCCTCACGGCATGGTCACGATCCATGGATGTTTCAGGTTGCTTGAGAAGGATCTGCAGAATGCCCCCGAGATAATGGATGTGCGTTGCATTGTATTCGCGCACCTGACTCCAGAAGCGACTTGCGCTGAAGCGATCCACCATCGCAAGGATCACGCCGTGGGTCATTGGCAGGCTTAGAAGCTGAGCGCCGCCGATATGGTAGAGTGGCTCCCACACGAACATGACGTCGCCTGCGCGGGAGGCCGCGACAAGGCTGACGCCTTCTCCCGCCAGTCGGATCATCCGGTTCGAGACGATCACGCCTTTCGGCTGTCCGGTTGTGCCGGAGGTATACATGATGGCGAAGGGCGCATCCAAGGTGGGTGCCGGTTCCGTGAAGAGGGTTCCGCCGCTCAGGACACTAACCAGACGAGGGTGATCATCGGCTCCCCCATGGAGGAGGAAGCCCTCGCGCGGATGCTCTGCTTCGCATTCGGTGATTATCGGTAGGAGCTCTGCATCGGCAATCACGAGAGCTGGCTTCGAGTGGTTGATGATGTATTGGAGGCCCTGGCCGCGCTGCTGGGCATTGAGCGGCACCCAGACCAGGCCGGCCTTGGCGAGCCCGAAAACCACCGCCAGCGTTTCCACGCTGTTGCGCATCATCACCGCAACATGCTCGCCGGTTTGCAGACGACGGGAGCGCAGCCAGGCCGCCAGAGCTGAAGACTGGGAGTCTAGCATGGCGAAGGTGAGGGGGGCGCCATTGAAGCGGGCGAAGATCCCTTCAGGGTTCTCCTCGGCTTGCAGACGCAATAGGTCGGCCAGATTGGTATCGTCGAGTGACATCGAGATTTCTCAGATCGTTAGTTTAAGTCGTACGGCGGAAGCGCTCGGCGAGGAGAAGAAGGACGGTCACGATCACAAAGACCACGACAGACACTGCAGCGAGCGTTGGATTGAGCTGCAGGATCATATCGTCCCACATCTGTTTGGGCAGCGTCGTCTTGATCCCACCGCTGATGAAGATTGCAATCGTGAGTTCATCGAATGAGGTGATGAAGGCGAACAGGAAGGCCGCCACCAGCCCTCCCTTCACGAGGGGAACCGTGACGAGCAGCAGGGTCTTGAACCGATTGGCCCCAAGCACCGCGGCTGCCTGGTCGAGACGCCAATCGTAATTCTTCAGGATCGCCGTGATGGTCACGAAGGCGAAGGGAAGGGCAAGGACGGTATGACCGATTACGAGGCCAACATTCGTAGCGACGAGACCCATCTGCGCGAAGAGATAGAAGAGGCCGACTGCAATGATGATGCGCGGGACAATCAAGGGAGCAAGGAATGTCGCGAAGACAACCCCGCCCCAGCGGGAGTTGGAGCGCGCCAGTGCCAGCGCCGCCAAGCCTCCGATGATGGTTCCGCAGATTGCGGTCGCGGCAGCCACGCCGAAGGAGCGCAAGGTGGCGGAAAGCCAGACGGGCGAGGAGAAATATGTCTCAAACCATTGCAGGCTGTACCCCGGAGGCGGGAACTCCAGGAACTGCGAGCTCGTGAAACCGATGGGTATCACAAGCATGGTAGGAAGCACCAGAAACATGAGGGCCAGCGTGCAGTAGATTGGCAGCAGACGGCGTGTGCCGCTGGCTCCGATCACGCGCCGGACAACATCGGCCAGCACGGCGCTCGCTTTGGCGATGATCCTCAGGATCGTAAGGCCGAGCAGGCGCAGACGCCCTGGTCCGCGATCCTGGGCTGAGGTCTCGCCCGAAAGCGATGAGAGGCCGAAGAGGCGGTCATAGAGCCAGACTGTAACGAGTGCCGCCACAAGCATCATGGCCGCAAGAGCGCCTGCGAACGCCCAATTGAGCAGTTCCTGCACCTGCGTGATGATGAGCTGCGCCAGCATCGTCTCGCGTCGTCCGCCCAGGAGAGCGGGCACGATGAAGAAGCCGAGAGACGAGATGAAGACCAGCAGGCCGCCGGCGGTCACGCCAGGCAGGGAGAGCTTGAAGTAAATGAGCCAGAAGGATTGAGCGGGTGCCGCGCCCAGCGCCTGCGCTGCCTGGATCAAGCGTCGGTCGACGCCGATCATCACCGGCAGCATGGTGAGCACGGCGAGCGGTACCATGGCGTGAACCATGCCGACCATCACGCCAAATTCGTTGTAGGCCAGCGGAAGTGGCTGAGATGCCAAGCCGCTTCCTGTCAGCATGCTGTTGATCACTCCGGTCCGCCCGAGAATGACCATCCAAGCGAAGGTCTTCACGAGATAGCTCGTCCAGAACGGCACCATCACGAGAAGCACCATGCGCTCCCGCAATCCCTCCTTCAGTCCTGCCAACCAGTAGGCCAGAGGATAGCCGAGCAGGATCGAGAACAAGGCCGTGTTGGCCGCGATCTTGAACGTGATACCCAGCACCTGAAGGTACACGTCCGTGTTCGCGATGCGGGCATAGGTTGCAACGCTGAGGGCGCCGCTCGCCGGATCCTGCACGCTTAGAGCGAGAAGACGCAGAACCGGATAAAGGAAGAAGATCGCTAGGAACGCGATGCCCGGTACAGCAAGCCAGAGCGCATTGGGGCGAAGGAGACGCTGTCGGAGCGGGGCGGCGGGAGCGGTGATTGCTGTCATGCTTGCGGTTCCCTTACCGTTCATGGCACCAGAACCGCTGCATCCGGGTTCCAGCTCAAGGTTGCGCGTTCTCCATACGCGGGAGCGGGTTGGCCCGGCGGCAGGCGTGCGATCACCATTTCGCCTTGGTCGAGATTGACGATGAGACGCGTCTCGGAGCCGGCGTAAACAGCGTCGGTGACACGGCCCACAACGGTGTTCCCGTTGTCGCCCCCGAGGCTGATCTGCTCGGGGCGGATCACGATGGCGGCCTCCGCACCGGAATACGAGGCACCTGCGGGCAGGCGGAATTTGCCTTGCGGCGTCGCGAGACGGGCCTCCCCATTGGAGGTGTCAACCTTGCCGCGGAAGATGTTCGAGATTCCGATGAAGTCGGCTGCGAAGGCTGTTGCAGGATGCGCATAAATCTCATGGGGAGAGCCGAGCTGCTCGATCCGGGCATGGTTCATTAGGCAGATCCGGTCGGAGAGGGCGAGCGCTTCCTCCTGGTCGTGGGTCACATAAATGATGGTCGCGCCTGTCTCGCGATGCAGCTGCTTGATCTCGATCTGCATGTGCTCGCGCAGCTTCTTGTCGAGAGCGCCGAGTGGCTCGTCCATGAGGATGATCGACGGCTGATAGACAAAGGAGCGGGCGAGTGCGACGCGCTGCTGCTGCCCGCCGGAAAGCTCACGGGGGAAGCGCGCTGCGAGATGGTCGAGCTGCACCATCGTCAAAACGTCTTTGACCCGCTGCTTGATCTCCGCGGCTGACATCGCCCGCATGCGCAGAGGGAACTCGATATTCTCGGCGACAGTCAGGTGCGGGAAGAGCGCGTAGTGCTGAAACACGAGTCCGATATCGCGCTGATGGACTGGTGTCTGGGTCTGATCGCGTCCGTCGATGAGAATGCGCCCGGAAGTCGGCTCGACGAGGCCGCAGACCATCTGCAGCAGCGTCGTCTTGCCCGAGCCCGATGGTCCGAGGAGGGTGAGGAACTCTCCCGTCGGAACGGTCAGGTGCGTCGGCTCCAGCGCGGTCACGGAACCATATTGCTTTGACAGGCCTTCAATGATCAGCTTCGGCGCAGCCGCACTATTTTTTTTCGCTACCGGTGTCATCGCAGCGTATTCCTTCCTTCGTCTCTAAGCCGCGTGCGGGTGCGGCGTTTGATGGATCCGCGACATCCGCCCAGACGGAAAATGCAATAAGAACCGACACGGCAAAGTTCGAGCGCAGCAACAGACCATAGGCTCCGCAGGTGAGCTGCCGACATCAGCGAACGCCCATGCTCACCCGGTTTGTGAATCCACACTCAGTCTTGCATAAATACGCCGCCGCCTCGGTAATACGCTTCCGAGATCAAAGCGGCGGCGCTTATCATCAAGTCAGAAGCCAGCTGTTGAACCGCTCGGTCACCGTAGCGCGGTTCTCGCTCCACCAGTTTTCATTGGCAACCCGCATCTGCTTTAGATTCTCGGGCGACGTGGGCAGAACCTTCGCCCGATCCTGAGATATGCTCTTGTAGGCATCGAGGTTGGTCGGTCCATAGGCCAGGATTTCAGTGTAGGCGGCCTGACGATCGGACGCGGAGCAGAACTTGATAAACTGCTTCGCGGCATCCGCGCGCGGGCATCCCTTTGGGATTGCCCAGCCCTCGATTGAATAGAGACCCTGATCCCAGACGATTGTCGCCGACGCGCCGCCGTCAATTGCCGCTTGGAGGCGTGCGTTCCAACCGCTGATCATATCAACCTCGCCACTTTGCAGAAGCTGAGTCGATTGCGCGCCGCCGGTCCACCACACTGCGATGTGCTGCTTGATCTTATCCAGGCTCTTGAATGCGCGGTCGACGTCGAGTGGATAAAGCTGATCAGGGCTCACGCCGTCCGCCATCAAAGCCTGCTCAAGGCTGTCGATGGGGTTCTTGCGCAGGGAGCGTCGTCCAGGGAACTTCTCCACGTTCCAGAAATCAGCCCAGCTCTTCGGCGCACTGTTTTTGAAGCGCTCGTTTCTGTAGGCGAAGACCGTGGAATACACGTCCGTGCCCATCCAGTGTTCCGAGATTGCTTCTGGCATCAATCCAGGGGCCGCATCTCGAGTGAAGCCGATAAGCTCAAGAAGGTTCTGCTTCGCCAGGATGTCCCGTGCCGAGACGGTCAGCGTGCAAACGTCCCAGGTGTAGGATTTCGTCTCGACGATCGCCTTGAACTGGGCCGTAGGTTCGGCCTCACGGGCAACGTTGACGACCTTGATGCCGGTCGCCTTCTCAAACGGATCGTAGAAGGCTTTCCGGAAGGCTGGGCCGAAGGGCCCTCCGGGATCGGCGACGGTGATTGTCGTCGCCGCCAGAGCCCTGCCGGTGAGACCCGGCATCCCGAGGACCAGGGCCGCGCCACCTGCGGTCTTGAGCAGGTGTCTCCGATTGATAGTCAGATTGGTATTGCTCATGTTCGTCCTCCAGTTTCGCAGATGGTCGACCTGCATTCCCTCGTGGTGTGGCCGGGGCTTCAGCCCTTCTTTGCCGCGGCCTTGCGAGCCAAGAACTGTTCCATCATTCGTGACGGTTCTCCAGATGCGTATGCTTCGCGCTGAATGCGGATGCCGGCAGAAAGACAGTCACGGAAACCTTCCTCCGTCATTTCCCGGAAGCGCTGACGATCCAGGCGCATGGCGACAGGAGGCTTGCTCGCGAGGAGTTCTGCAAGTGCAAGCGATTCACTCATGACCTTGTCCTGTGGCACCAAGCGGTTGATGATGCCGATACGATAGCACTCATCCGCATCCATCATGCGGCCAGTGAGCGTGAGATCAATGGTTCTTGCGAGACCAAGATGCTCGCGCATGATCCAGGGACCCGTGGTGCTGGCAATTCCGGAGTTGATCTCCGGCTGCCCCATTGTCACGCCGGAGTGACCGATTCGAAGGTCGCAAAGGAGCGTCACCTGAAAGGCCGAGCCAGCCGCGACGCCGTTTAGTGCTGCAATGATCGGCTTCGAGAGCGAACGGATGCGGTCATAGAGGCGCTCCCACTCGCCTATCCACTGCTCAGCGCGGTCGGGATCGAAGGTCTTCGTCTCGTTGAGGTCCTGTCCTGCGCCGAAGGCGCGGTCGCCAGCGCCGGTGAGAATGATGGCACGAACCTCCGCATCCTCTTCCATCGCAGCCAGGGTCGCGGTCAGCTCCTCCCGCATAGCCGTGTTCCAAGCATTCAAAACCTGCGGACGGTTCAGGGTGATGATGCCGACGGGACCCCGGCGCTCATCTAAAACAAACTCAGCCATGGCCTAGTATCTCCTAAGGCTTTATTGCAATGCAATAGTTGTTATTGTATGTTCCGCTTAACTTGCCGCAATTGTCAACTCCCATTGAGATTTTTATCGAGGCCGTTCGGATGCGAAAGAATTCAGGAATGGCGAGCAGCAAAATGATGAAAATCGAGGATGACGGTCCGGCAAAGCGCAGCCGTTCTGCAGATCCGCTGATGGTGATGTCAGTGGAGAAGGCCTTTCGTGTGCTTTCCGTTTTCGATCATCACAGCACGAACCTGGGTCTTTCTCAGATTGCGGCGGCGACCGATATGGATGTCAGCGCAGCACAACGCTTCACACATACGCTGACCAAGTTGGGTTATTTGCGCAAAGACCCCGATACGAAGCGGTTCGAGCTGACAGCCAAGACACTGCAACTAGGTTACTACTACCTGCGCAGCAACCGCCTCGTGGAACGGGCTATGCCCTATCTCCTGCACCTCTCCAAAGAGACGGAGGAGACAGTCAACATGACTGTGCTTGACGACACAGAGATCATCTTCATCTCTCGCTTCATGAGCCGGCACATGCTGAACACGAACGTGATCATCGGCTCCCGCATGCCGGCCTATTGCACCGCTCCGGGCATGGCGATCCTGTCGCGCTTGCCGGAGGATGAGGCCGTTGGGATTCTCGAACGCTCTGACCGGAAGGCTTACACGCCCTCGACGACGTGGAGGCTCGACGATCTCGTGAAGAAGCTGCGCGTTTCGCGCGAGCAGGGATACGCCACCGCTTTCGATGAGTTCTATCGGGGGGACGCATCCATCGCCGCGGCAGTCGTTGCGGCAAACAATCGCCCGGAAGGTGCGATCAATATCGCCGTTCCGCTCTCGCGCTTCTCGCCGGAAATGGTCGTGGAGCGCTTCGCGATGCACATTATCTCCGGAGCGCACTCCGTATCGTCCACCTGATGCAATCTCTGCTTGGCTGAAATTTGAGCTCATTGCCCGAAAGATCGACGGGCTTTTTCTTGACAGCTGTTTTCTTCCAATCCTACCCTTCCACAAAACTTATCGCATTGCGATAAAGATGTGACGGTGAGGGATGTCGGACGGGCCAGGACAGAGAGCGTCTCGAGGACAATTCGTGAGGGCCATCCCCCGTCACGGCGTTCCCCTCCGCATAACGATCGATGGACATGCCGTCGAGGCTGTCGAAGGCGACAGCCTACTTGCGGTGCTCCTTCTGAACGGAAGGGCCGTCCGTCATCTCGAATTCGGCGGCGCGCCCCGCGCTGGTTTCTGTCTGATGGGAGCGTGCCAGGATTGCTGGGTCTCACTCGGAGACGGCGAGCGCGTCCGAGCCTGTACGACCCTCGCAGTCAGTGACATGATTGTTTGGACCGATCATCAGAAAGCCGGCGCCAATGACTAATGTCGTGATCGTCGGCGGCGGTCCGGCTGGCGTCCGAGCCGCATCCATTCTGGTCGAGGCAGGCCTGAAGCCGATTCTCGTGAACGAGGCGAGGCAAGTGGGTGGCCAGGGCTATCGCATGCCGGCCAAGAGCCTTGCTCTCGACCTCAAGGTCCTGATGGGTTCGGAGGCAGGAAAGTACCGGCGCCTGCATTCGTTGTTCGCCTCTCTCGAAAAGCGGATCGATTACCGACCCGCCACTCTGGTCTGGGGCGTCCATGACAAAGTGCTGCACACGTTATGCGATGGTGTGGCGGGTACGATCCCGTATGACGCGCTGATCCTGACGACCGGCGCCACGGATCGGATCATGCCTCTGCCGAACTGGACATTGCCGGGTGTCTTCACCCTCGGCGGCGCCCAGGTGATCCTCAAGGATCAGGGGTGCCTGATCGGGAGCCGCATCGTCTTCCTCGGCAGTTCGCCGCTGCTGTTACTGGCGGCGCTGCAATACCACAAGTCCGGTGCATCGATTGCCGCCGTCGTGGATACGACTCCTTTCTCAGCGAAACGGGCTGCGATGCGCGACCTTGCGGCGAGCTCGCGAACGCTGGCGCGAGGCATCATGTACCGGGCGGCACTCCATTGGGCCGGCATTCCCATCATCGACGGCGCGACCCCTCTCGCGATCGACGGCAAGGATTATGTCGAGGGCGTTCGGATCAGGGATGGCAGGGGGCGCGAACGGCTCATTCCCTGTGACGCCGTTGCCTATGGCTACGGCCTCAAGCCGGAAACGCAGCTGGCCGAGCTGGCTGGAGCGCGCTTCCGGTTCGATCCGACCTTCCGGCTCTGGTTGCCGGAGACTGATGCCGACGGACGGGCTGGGGCTGATCTCTACCTGGCTGGTGACAGCGCGGCGATCGGCGGAGCGGACGCCGCAGAGGCCAGCGGTGCGCTCGCGGCTCACGCGCTGCTCGCAGATTTCGGCCGGCCGCAGCCGGAGACTGAGCTGGTCCGTCTGCGGCGACAGGTCGGGCGCCTGCGGCGATTCCAGAAAGGCTTGGCCCGGGCCTTCGCATGGCCGGTCGAGCAGGTTGCCGCATTGACCGACGAAACCATCGCCTGCCGATGCGAGGCGGTGACGGTCGGGGAAATCCGAGGTGCCGTTCGTGCGCCGCTGGGCCCGCGCGAGGTCAATCGGGTGAAGGCGATCACGCGCTGCGGCATGGGCCGGTGCCAGGGGCGTTTCTGCGGTCCGGCCCTGCAGGAGATCGTGGCCGGAGCCTGCGGAGCGCCAATCGCGGAAGTTGGGCGCTTGCGCACGCAGGCGCCGGTGAAGCCCATTCCTCTTCATGCAGCCGCGGAGCTGGAGCCATGACGACGAAGACGAAAATCGTCATTGTCGGCGGCGGGCTCATCGGCACCTGGACGGCCCTTCTCCTCGCCAAGCGCGGATTGGATGTGATCCTGATCGAGAAAGGCATCGTCGGTGCCCAATCGAGCGGCGTGAACTTCGGCAACTTGCGTTTGCAGGGTCGGCATCCCGGGCAGTATCCATTGTCTCTCAGATCTCAGGCGCTCTGGGAGAACATCGACGAGCTGATCGGCGACAGGTGCGAGTTCGAGAGAACCGGCCACCTCTATGTTGCGATGAACGATGCCGAGCAGGCGAAGCTGGAGCAGTATGCACGGGTGTCCGAGAGCCATGGACTCGTGATCGAGCGGATCGATCGTGAGGAGTTGCGCCGCCGCTGGCCGTGGGTGGGGGAGAGCCCTCAGGCAGCAACCTATTCGGCGCGCGATGCCACGGCCAACCCCCGTCTCGTGTCGGTGGCTGTCGCACGGGCCGCGCAGCGCCTCAACGCGGAAGTACTCGAGAGGACGTGCGTGACGCAAGTACATCAAACCGGCGCCGGCTTCACCGTCATGACCGATACCGGGTGCGTGATCGACTGCGATGCAGTAGTGAACTCCGCAGGCGCTTGGGCTCTGACTGTTGCGGAGGCCTTCGGCGAGACGGCGCCCATGTTCGCAGCCGGCCCTCCGCAATTCGTGACCGAGCCGCTTCCTTACCGGATCGCGCCTTCCGTGCAGGCGGTGGATGGATCCGCCATCTTTCGGCAGGTTCCGCGCGGCAACGTAATTTTCGCGGGCTATCCGCGAACTGCGGCGGATCCAGTACTCAACCGCGCTCCCGTGCCGCCGGTCAAGACGCTCAACGGCATGCGCAACCTTATGACGATCGCCCCGTTCCTGAAGTCGGCGCAGGTGATCCGCGTCTGGTCGGGAATCGAGGGCTATCTGCCCGACATGCTGCCGGTCATCGGCGAGAGCGAGACGACGCCCGGTTTGTATCATGCCTTCGGCTTTTGCGGGCACGGCTTCCAGGTCGGTCCCGGAGTCGCTGCAGTGCTTGTCGATCTCATCGTCGAGGGCAGGACCGATACGCCGATCAATATTTTCTCCATCGCCCGTTTCAAGGATGCCGTTCAGGTCTCGGACAAGCTGGCGCGTGAATTCGATGGGCCGGCTGTGGCCGGCAGCCGGGCAGGGTGACGACTATGGGCGAGTTGCTTTATCTCTCCAGCGAAGACATCGCGGCACTCGAGATAAAGCCTCGGGCCGCGCGAGAGGCGCTGGCACAAGCCTTCCGCCTACATGCCGAGGGGAAAGCTCACGTTCAGCCGAAGCTCACCGTGCCAGTTGGCCCAGGCCATTTCTTCCAGTCTCTCTGCGCTGCCATGCCCGATCCTCCCTTCGCGGCGACGAAATGGGTCGGCGTTGCCGCCGACAACGGCGAACGCGGACTGCCGAACGTCAATGGTCTGATCGTGGTAAGTGAATTCACCACGGGCGTTCCGGTGGCTGTCATGGACGGAACGGGTCTCACGGTGCTGCGGACGGCCGCCATGTCGGCGCTGGCGGCTTCCTATCTCGCGCGTCCCGACAGTTCCACCATCGGCTTCATCGGATGCGGTGCCCAGGCTTATGGGCATCTCGCATCCCTCCGCGATGTGCTGCCTGGGCTTCGCGGGGTCGTCTGCAGCTCACGCAGCCGGGCATCCGCCGAAAAGCTCGCGGAATGGGCCCATGAGGGCGGCCTTGACGCTGAGGTCGTGGATCGTCCCGACGAAGCGCTCGCCTGCGACGTCGTCGTGACGACAGTCCCGGCGCAGCCCGGCCTCGAGCCGTTGCTAGATGCCTCGCTCCTGCGGCCCGGCTGCTTCGTCGCCGCGGTCGATCTCGGCCGCCCTTGGCGCGGCGTGGGGCTGCGCACTCTCGATATTCTGGCCACAGACGACCATGCTCAGGCGGCCGATCCGTCCAATCAGGCCAAGCTCCGCTATCCAGGGCCCTTCGATGCAGATCTGGCATCCCTCGTCGTCGGGACTGCTCCTGGGCGCACTGACGTAAGGCAGCGCGCCATGTTCCTCTTTCCCGGCTTCGCTCTTGGCGATCTCGCCATTGCGGCCGAGGTCATCGCAGAGGCCGAGCGAACCGGTCGCGGACTATATCTTCCGCTATAAGGGAGGGAGCTTTGGCTAACATCGCCATTGTCGGAGCAGGCGTCATCGGGGCCTCGTGTGCGGCCTTCCTTCAGCGGGACGGGCACTCCGTGACCATTTATGATCCATTGCCACCGGGAGAGGGATGTTCCTTCGGCAATGCTGGAAGTATCGGTCCCGGATCGGTGGTGCCGCTGTCCACGCCAGGCATCGTGCGGCAGGCTGCGTCGTGGATCACCGATCCCGACAGTCCGTTGTGGATCGACTGGCGCTATCTGCCTCGTGCGCTGCCTTGGCTCACCAGGTTCATCGCGGCGGGAGCAAGCCCGCGCATCAACGGCATCGCAAAGGCACTCCGCTTGCTCCACGCCGACAGCTTCGAGAACTACCGGAAGCTTTTGGGTATCAATGCTAAAAGCCTGCTTCATGTTTCCGGTCAGCTCTACCTATATGAAAGCGATGCTGCCTTCGCCAAGGATACACTGGGTCAACAACTAAGAGCTGCGCTCGGAATCCGTTCGGAAATCCTGGGTCCCGACGAGGTCCGCCAACTGGAGCCCTCGCTGGGTCCGCGCTTTTCGAAAGCGATCTACCTTCCGGATTCCGGTCATTGCAGCAATCCTCATCGCCTTGTGGCGACCATCGCCGAAGACATCGCGCGGAACGGGGGGCGCTTCGTTCGCACATCGGTCAAAGATTTCGAGCAGCATGCCGGAGAGGTTCGGGCCGTCGTGACGGATGTTGGGCGCATGCCGTGCGATATGGTGGTGATCGCAGCCGGTGCGTGGTCTCAGCGTTTGGTCGGACGGCTCGGCCTCAGGATCCCCATCGAAAGCCTGCGCGGCTACCACGTGATGCTGCCCATGCCTGAGACGGCCCCAAAGCGCCCGCTCTATCCGCTGGCTGCAAAGATCATGATGACGCCCATGGAGCATGGCCTTCGGGTCGCAGGAACGGCGGAGATCGCTGGTCTCGACGCCCCGATGAATGAGCGGCGGGCCTCCACCCTCGGGAAGATCGCAAAGCGCTACTTCCCTAGCATGACTGACGAGCCGATTTCCATTTGGATGGGGCACCGCCCCGCGACACCTGATTCCCTGCCAGTGATCGGACCCTCGCCTCAGCACAGGAACGTTGTGCTTGCTTTCGGCCATGGCCAGACAGGGCTTATTGGCGGCTCAACAACAGGCCTGCTGGTCTCTGACTTGGTTGCAAGCAGGAAACCAACGATCGATCCTTATCCTTACCGAGCAAATCGCTTCTAAACACGGCTGATCTACGCAGTAGATCCGATCAAGGAAGCATTCGTCCATATGAGGCGAGCCGCATAGACAAGGCAGACACTCGAAGAAGCTTGGTTCGAATAGCTCAGGATTGGAAGGTAAGGTCCGCAAATGGCAGGATCCGGAAGTAAGCCGAACTTCTTCAAAGGCGCGACGAGCGGACCTTCATTTGGCCTGCCCAACGTTACACTTTGACCCAGAGCAGTCCTTCTGCAGCGACCTCTTTCGGCGAAGCCGAGCTGAACTAGACACGTTGATATCGGCGGTTCTACTTCTGCTTTGACAGAATGAAGTCCAGAACTGGCCGACTGACGGTGCCATCCTCCGTGTTGAAGGAACTCCCAGCCGACCCGTGATTGTGAGCCCTCATCCATAGCAGGTCAGGACAGGTATTCTGGGCTCTGCATAGGGCAGCGAACATTTCACCAGCTTGGATCTGCATTTGAGGTGGGTCGAGCTCCGCATAGGCAAGCAGGATCGGCGGCAAGGGAGCTTTCAGTTTCAGGACGATGGACATTGCTCCCGAGCGCTCGGGGTCAGTTCCGAAGTAGGCATCGTTTCGCGGGTCCGGTGTTGGAAGGCCAAGTTGCTTCTTGGCCCGAAACTCCAGATCGGCATCGTACACACCAGACAGCAGCACCGCACCTGCTATTCCCAACCCGTCCGCCGGCCTAAACCGAGGCATGGTCACGGCGCTCGCCACATGGGCAGCACCCGCGGACTCGCCCATCAGAACGATGCGGCTCGGGTCAATGCCCAAAGCATCAGCATTGGCTTTGACCCAGTTCAAAGCGGCCACAACGTCCTCAGGGCCCGCAGGCCATGGGTTCTTGGGAGCCAGCTGATAGCTGCTCAGGATCGCCACGACGCCATGGCGGGCAAGGAAGTATCCGATGTTGGAACGCTCGGCCTTGTCGCCGCGGATAAAGCCGCCGCCGTGAAAGAAGATGACGGCCGGGCGCCTCTCGGATGAGGCCTGTTCAGGCTTGTGGCGCTCGTCAGGACCGTATGCAATGTCGTTTGTGCGGGTGACATTTACGGTCGGCTGCCGTGCCAGAAGCGGTTCGTAGAGCTTGTTGACCGCCGGCACGTTCACGACAGGACCAAGAGCGCGGATCTGCGCCGCGATCTCGGGTGGTGGCCCTGATGAGACCTCCTGAGCATGAGCTTGGCTTGCGAGCGCCAAGACGGCCAGACACAATGCAACCACGGGCACTTTCGACGGTGACATATCTTGTCCTTGACCGGTTGAGCTCTCTAGGGGGGGATGCCGCTCGGGTCTATGCTGTCGCTATGGACGCTCTGGCAGAGGACAGGTGAACTGTCCTCTGCCAGAGCATGACCCTGGTCATTGAGGCTCAATGCCGAGCTCCCGAATGACCTTGCCGGTCGAGGCAAGTTCCGCTTCCAGGAACTTCTTGGCTCCAACCGGCGTCACAGCCTCGCCCGGATCGACCTCGAAGCCCAGCGTCGGAGCCCGCTCCTGAACATCCGGCTCCTTCAGGACCCGGGCTATTTCTGAGCTCAGTTTCTGAACAATGTCAGAGGGCGTGTTGGCCGGAGCCAGGACCATGAACCAGCCCTGGAGATCGACGCTCTTCAAGGTCTCGGAAATGGCAGGCACGTCCGGGAGCGAGGAGATCCTCCTGGTTCCCGCAACGGCGATGGGCCGGAGGGAGCCTTCCTTGATGAAAGGTTCGACCACGGATGCGGATTGGATCGTGACCTGGGTGCGGCCCGTGATGCTGTCCTGCACCGCGTTTGATATGGTGTTGTAGGGCACGAGCACGAATTTGGTGCCAGCCTGCTTGTTGATCGATTGCGCGATCAGGCCCGAGATGTTGCGCGGGCCATCAACAGCAAGGCTCAATGAACCGGGGGCAGCCTTCTCGAGTGCAATCAGCTCAGGCAGGGTCGTGGCCTTCACATCCTTATTCACCAGAAGCACATGATGGCTTTTCGCCACCATGGCGACCGGCGTGAAATCCTTGACTGGATCGTACGAGAGGTTCTTGAAGGTATAGGGATTGGTGACCAGCGAGGCTGAGGTCGCGAACAGGAACGTGTAGCCGTCCGGAGCAGCACGTGCGACCGACTGGGTGCCGACGACGTTCGCGGCGCCAGGACGGTTCTCGACAACGAACTGCTGTCCAAAGCTACGCGAGAGCTTGTCTGCGATGATGCGGCACAGGACGTCGGGGCTGTTTCCCGCGGCCTGAGGCACGACGATCGTGACCGGGCGCTGGGGCCAAGTCTCGGCATGCGCTGTGGCCGTGGCCAGGAGTGCGGCGCCCGCCAAGAGAACGCGCCGGGTGAGGGTGGTCATGTCTTTCCTCCTTGAGATTGTGCATCCAGAGAATTGATGGAATCGGCGCCTTCTTCGGACGCCTTGATAAGTCACGGTCGGATCAGCCCGGCGTTGTATGCCGGGCTGCTCTGGTGGTCAGTCAGACCTCGTCGGCGATGCCGTTGCGGAGAGTGCCGAGGCGATCGATCTCGACCTCGACCGTGTCGCCCGGCTTGAGCCACAGGGGAGGGGTCCGCTTCGCCCCCACGCCGCCGGGAGTGCCGGTCGCAATCACGTCGCCGGGTTCAAGCCTAGTGAAGGATGAGCAGTACTCGATGATGCGCGGGATATCGAAGATCATCTGCCCGAAGGTGGCATCCTGCACCACTTGGCCGTTCACCCGCGTCTGGATCCTGAGCGGTCCCAACTCGCCCAGCTCGTCGGGCGTCATCATCCAGGGTCCGAACGCACCGGTATCGGGGAAGTTCTTGCCTGGCGTGAACTGGTGGGTATGGCGCTGGAAGTCTCGCACACTGCCGTCGTTGTAGCAGGCATAGCCCGCAATGTGCCCCCACGCATCTCCTTTGGAGATGTAGCGTCCGGCCTTGCCGATGATGATGGCGAGTTCACCTTCGAAGTCGAGCTCGTGCGAGACACGCGGGCGAACAATGTTGGCCAGATGTCCCGTTTGGCTGTTGGCAAAGCGGGTAAAGATCGTGGGGTTGTCCACCTCAGCGCGTCCGGTCTCCTTGCGGTGCATCTCGTAATTCAATCCGACGCACAGGATCTTGTCGGGGTTGGGAATGACCGGGAGCCATTCGATTTCGGCAAACGGGTACCGCCTAGCATCTCCAGCCTGCTTAGCAGCTTCATGGAGAGCATTGAATGCGATCACCGACCTCAGATCTGGATAGCGGTCCCGGAGCACAGTTCCGAGATCGACGGCATCCTCGCCGTCGATAATACCCCAAGTAGCGGTCCCGTTGGCTGTGAATGTTGCGAACTTCATGAGGCGGTCCTTGCGTGAAGAGAAACAGGAGACTGGTCGGAATACGGGCTTTCCGCTGCCGTGGGTCGAAGGCGAGCTTGAAGATCCGCCATCAGCTTTGAGAGGGATTCCTCGTCAGACGCCGTGCCAAAGACGTAGTGATCGGGCCGAATGATGGCGGCATGGCACTGGTGGGCAAGGAACCATCGGGCGAGCACGCCATCCAGCTCAATGACCGTATTGTGCGCATCACGGTCTGCGCCGGAGGAAGCATCGCTCGAAGAGCCAACCGTGATGACATGCAAGCCAAGGTTTTCAGCTTTCTTCCGTGTCGTCTGGAAAATATCTGGGGAATGCCGGCCATCGACGACAAGACGCCAGCCGGCTCCAACCACAGTGTCGAGTAGTTTGCGGCCAGTCTCAGTTTGCACCCAGGGCTGCGGGAATAGGGTGCCGATGGCCTTGCTGTCCTGCGACGAGAGCAATCCCTTCTGCAAAGGCGGCACGATCTCCTGACGGGTGATGGTCCTGGGCTGTCCGCCACCCTCGGCAAGGATACGGGCATCGCGCTCACGCGCTGCTTCCGGGTCGCGCTCGCAGATCACCTTGCCAATGGCTTTGATCCGGGTCGTGAGCTGGCGGACATGCTCGCTGCGCTCCTCCTCGTAGGTGTCGAGGAGCGCAGCGCCAGACTGGCCTTTGAGCACCCGATCAAGCTTCCAGATCAGGTTTGAGACGTCACGCAAGCCCTGGCACATGCCCTGGCCGATGAAGGGCGGCTGCTGATGGGCGGCATCGCCGGCAAGAAAGACCTGGCCGCGCCGCCATTCCTGAGCGACGAGAGCATGGAAGCGGTAGCTTGCAGCCCGCCACAGGTTAGCGTCGTCCGGGGTGAGCCATTTCGACAGGAGCTTCCAGACCTGTTCCGGCTGCTGCGCCTCGCGGGGATCCTCATCAGGCAACAGCATGATCTCCCAGCGGCGGTGATTGCCGGGGCCGATAATGAACGTGGTCGGGCGTGCCGGGTCGCAGTACTGGGCGGCCGTCTGCGGCAGCTTGCTGAGTGCCTCCTCGTTCACAAGGACGTCGACCACGAGCCAAGGCTCGTCGAACACCAGATCCTCAAGAGCGATGCCGAGTTGCTCGCGAACACCGCTCGACGCACCATCGCAGGCAATCACGTAGTCCGCCGTCACTGTGCGTGTCTGGCCATCATCGCTGCGCATGTTGAGCGTGACGCCTGTCTCAGACTGCTCCAAGTTCAGCAGTTCCGTGCCAAGAGAGACTTCAACGCCGCCGTAAGAGGCCGCATGGTCGCGCAAGGCCTCCTCAACAGGGGGCTGTGTGAACACCATGCTGGGGGTGTAGCCGAGCGGGTAGGGCTCCGGGACCATGTCTATGCGTCGGATCAACTGGCCCTCGGCCCCGAAGTGCTGCGAGGCCGGGAACGGCGCCACATGGGGTAAGACACGGTCGGCCACACCGAGATTGTCAAAGAGACGAAGGATCTCGTGGTCGATGGCAATAGCGCGGGGCTTGTCATAGACGGTGCGGAGACGGTCAAGCGTCAACGTGCGGATGCCATGGCTCCCGAGCAGGCTCGTTGCAACGGCGCCGGCTGGACCAAAGCCAACCACGACAACCTGATAGTCATTGGGGCTCTTGTTGCTCGGAGGGGTCACGCTGGAACTCCGCCCTGGTGGAGTGTGGATCTCATTGTGCGCTTCGCAGCGGCGCGGCGGCCGTATAGGTGATCGTGGTCTGAGCCGCCTTCACATGCTCGGCCTTCGGCGGGGCAATGCCCCAATGGTCCGTTCTGCCCGGAGGCCAAACCCATTCGTCCGGCCCCCGCACCCTGTAGGTGTCGTCGACTTGGAGAACCTCGGCCGTGTACTCGATCACGAAGCCGACGGGGTCGATGAAATAGGCGAAGACATTGTCGCCGGGCCCATGTCGACCGACGCCCCACGCGATAGGATAGCCGGCATCAATCATGCGGCCGGAGGCGCGCATGACGGACTCCCAGTCCGGAACGAGAAAGGCGATGTGATTGAGGCCGTTGACCTTGGCCTCCGCCAGCACGACGGCATGATGATCGCTGTTGCAGCGCAGGAAAGCCATCATCTTGGAGCGGTCGGTGAGGCGAAAGCCGAGAGCCTTCTCATAGAACGCCGCTTCCGCATCCACGTCGGTGCTGTTGAGATTGACATGGGCGAGCCGGAACGGCTGGTCCGTGACTTCCGCGCCAATCGCATCCTGCCGATCGCCATGAACGAAGCGCAAAATCCCGCCTTGCGGTTCGCGGATCGTCAGGATCGTGCCGCCATCGGGGCCGTCGTTTGGGCAGGGACCGGACAGGATCTGCGCGCCGTGCTGAACGACGTTGTCGGCGATCATCGCGAGATCGTCGGATGATGCGGCCCGGAAGGTCACCGAGAGGATCTCGGACCTGTAGCTGCTGTGGAGCACGAGGACGTGGTGATCCGTCCCGCTCGCGCGAAGGTAGACAGCGTCCGCAGTCCTAGTGACGACGTCGAGGCCCCAGACCGATGTATAGAAGCGCTCCGACAGAGCCAGATCCGGCGTGCCGATGTCGACGCTGCGCAAAGCAGTTACGGGAAAGGAGGTCATTGCGGAACGTTTCCAAAAACGCAGAAGGTTACTGAGTTCGTCATCGGGGCTTGTTTTCTCCTGCCGCTATCGGCTCCTTTGGATCGGTGCCTTTAGCTACAAATTTGGACCTGGATGGAACTATTGGTACAAATTTTAGCCTTTGCAAGCGAAATTTATAAATTTTTGCTTTTCGGCAAGCATTAGTATAAACATCTGGCATGATGGGCCCTTGTGGCCTGGCCCAGCAGGAACAAGAGCATGAGCAGAGTGTCGTCGGTCCAGCTTGTGGCGCCCCCACCTTCCACGCAGACCGCCAACCTGTACGACAGGCTGCGGGAGGATCTGCTATCCGGGCACCTTAAGCCTGGGCGAAAGCTCCAATTGCGGTTCCTGATGGATGCCTACCAAGCCGGCCAAACCCCGCTCCGGGAGGCTCTCAACCGACTCACGGCCGAGGGGCTGGTTGAGTCGCGGGAGCAGCGCGGTTTCTATGTGAGAGGGATCAGCCAGGCGGAACTGGCAGAGCTGACCCAGACACGGTGCTGGGTCGAGAGCTTGGCGTTGCGCAAGGCCATGGCAGCCGCGACGCCCGAATGGGAGGAAGCCCTCATCGTGGCCCACCACAGGCTCAGCCGGGCACCGCGGTCTCTCAGCGCCGAGCGGTTCGAGGACAACCCGGAGTGGGAGCGGCTGCATCGAACATTCCATCGAACCCTGATCAGTCAGTGCGGATCGAGGTCCTTGGTTGGATTTTGCGATCAGCTCGCAGACCAGCTCTACCGCTACAGGCGCCTGTCGATCAGGAAAGCCTTCCCGACCCGGCACGTTGCCGATGAGCATCAAGCCATTCTGAGTGCGGTCCTCAGTGGAGACGCCGACAAGGCAGCGGATCTCCTGAGCTCCCACTTCGCAGCGACCGCAGAGGTTCTCTTGAAGGACGAATCTGTCTTTCCCGGCGCGCCTGCCGAACAGAACGCGGACATCGATGACGCTGAGACTTGATGCATCGAGAGGGTTGCGCGATCAGCTCTGATCGACATCGAGGTGCCCCGTGTCTTCATTTGCTGAAGGTTTGGATTTGGCACTTCTCGGACGTAGCTTGAACATCCGCTTCAGACAGGAACACCCGACCTTCTTAAAAGGGGCAGCAATTTCTCAGGTTGACCCGTTCCGGACCTTTCCCCTAATCAGGATAGCCGCAGGTCACCAAACTCGGATCGGGTAATAGACCTGCTACAGTGAGGCTTTGGCATCTATTGATAGGATGATCAGCGACTCGGACACTTGGCGCACAGCATCCCCCCTACAGACCAGCTCCTGCTACTCTGGGGACATCTCTACGAGTGAGCGGCTCCAATCGGCAATAAAGCGCCTGCGCCTCTCGTCGTCCTGGACGGCAAGCAGCGCTGGGCTGATCGTGATCGGACGGGCGACGCCGGTTTGGACGATTGAAGAGGCCCCTTCGATGCCAGGAGGAGTTTCGCCACCAAAGCCGAAAAAGAAGCCATCCCGCTGTGCCACCTCCTGTCCACGCGCCGACAAGAGATAACTCACGAAACGCGCCGCTGCGTTGGCATTCCGGGCTTGGGACGGAACCATGGCGCCCCGGCTGAGCACAAGGGTGTAGTCAGCCGGCATGACGATGCCGAGGTCCGCTCCGGCGCGGACCCGGGCATAGGCATAGGATGCCAGCATGTTGTAGCCAATGAGGATCCGCCCTGCCTCTAGCTCATCAAGAATCTCGCCCGTGCAGCACCGCACGACAGCTTGGGCGCGCCCGAGGCTTTCGAGGAGACGACCGTAGGTGGTGGTCGTCTGCTGCGAGTCATTGAATGCAAGGAGATAGCCGATGCCTGATTGGCGAATATCGTAGGTCCCGACCCGACCTCGATAGGCTTCCGGCTTCAACCGCAGCAGATCGGCCAATTCAAGATGGGTGCTCGGAACATCCTCAGCGGGCACCTTTTCGCGATTGTAGACGAATACAACCGGTTCAAAGGTGAACCCAAAGACCTCGTTCCGCCAGTTGGCCCAGCGGGGCGCCATCACTGTCTCAGGCGAGCGGACATCACGGGCGCAACCGTCATTGGCAAGCTTCACCAACTGATCAACGGACGACGACAAGAGGACGTCTCCCAGAGCCGACCCGTCCTGGCAGGCCTTGGCGGCGGCGGCATAGAGATCGTTCGTAACATATTCGGTAAACTCAACCCTGGTGTTGGGGTTCAGAATTTGGAAATCACGGATCAGCGGCTCCATGGCGGAAAGGTCCGTTGCGGCGTGGACCGACAGAACCTCATGCTCGGTCTGCAACGCAGGAAAGGTCTTGGGCACCTCGGCATGGGCCGTGCCGGCCATCGCCAGGATTAGCGCCCAGAGCAGGCAAAGGCCCACCACGGGGAGGTGGAGCAATGTCGTTCGAAGCTTCATCGATTTTGCCTCATCCTGCTCGGCAAGCGCATGATCACGGCAAAGCCATCCTCGTTGCGGTCGCGGAAGTTGAGGTTACCACCATGAGCAGTCAGCACGTCGGCGGCGATGGACAGCCCCAAGCCGGACCCATTGGGCGATGATGATCCGAACCGCTCCGTGACCTGGGACCACAGCTCCGGCGGAATGCCAGGCCCGTCGTCCTCAACCTCGATCTCCACCATCCCCGGTTGCTCCCGCACGCGCAGCGTGAGTTGCGTGGCTGCCCCATGGCGGACCGCATTGTCGATCACGTTCTTGACCGCTTCCTTCAGGCTGATCGCATCAGCTATCACCTCTACAGGAAGCGGGGGCAGCTCCAGAGCCGTCAGGATGTCACGGTCAAGGGTGTCCGGCACAGCCTCGCGGATTGCGCGCCGCACGATCTCGACGACATCGACAGGTTCGAGCGGCACCGCTCCCGCACGGTGGTTTACCATGGCATGGCTGAGCAACTGGTTGGCCAGCCGTGAGAGCTGATCCACACGCTCCTGCACCCGTCTAAGGTGTTGTCGTCCCTGCGGGTCCATGGTCTGACGCGACAGGAGCTCGACCTGGGCCTTGAGGGCGGTAAGGGGAGTACGGATCTGGTGGGCCGCATCGGCAATGAATTGCTGCATCAGGTCCATCCGGCTCCTGAGCCGTGCGATGAACTCATTGGTTGCAGACACAAACGGACGCAACTCCCGCGGAGTGCTGACGGTTACAGGCGTCACGTCATGGGGATCGCGATCCCGCAGTGCCGCACCAACTCGACCAATGGGTCTGAGGGCGTAGCGGATTGCAAAGACGGCCCCGCCAAGTGCCAACGCGCTCATGGCCGCGATCAGCGCCACTGCCCGAAGGGTCAGTTCACGGGCCAGCGCCGTCCGCGCCTCGGTGGTCTGTGCCACAACCACGTCAACACGCCCCTGTACGGAAGGGTCGGAAAAGTAACGGGCCGTCTTTGCCACACGAACGGCGGCCCCCTTGAACTTCCCATCCTGCACATCCGGGCTGCCCAGGGCAGGGGCGTCACTTTCCGGAGTGGCTAGATTGCCATAGCCAGTAAGGGTGCGCCCACGAGCGTCGACGATTTTATAGAAGATGCGGTCCCGATCCGAGAGCGCCAGCAACTCGAAGGCGGATACCGGCAGTTCGACGGTCAGCGTTCCACCCTGCACGTTAACGGCTTCCGCCATCTGGTAAGCGGCGCCGACCAGAAGGCGGTCGTATGCTTCGTTTGCCGCCGCCCGGGCGTAATACCAAGCTGCCGTCGTAAGCGCAGCCGCCCCCAAAGTCAGCACCACCGAGATGAGGACAATCAGGCGGGTGGAAAGGGACGGTTCACGACGAGCCATGGGGGACCAACTGATAGCCAAAGCCCCGGACAGTCACAATCTGGGCCGTTGCGCCTTGTAGCTTCTTTCGCAAGCGGCCGATATAAAGCTCGACAGCGTTGAAGGAGGGGGCCTCCTCATCATAACCAAAAACCTGGTCCAGCAGGTCGTCCTTGCTGAAGACACGGCCAGGCCGCGAGGCCAGGATTTCGAGCAGTGTCACCTCACGGCGGGTCAGGTGCACCTCGCGCCGGCCGACCCGAACGGTGCGTGCAGACCGATCAATGCAAATGTCCCCGCATTCGAGGAGGTTGGTGGCGTCACCATGGCGCCGCCGCAGCAGCGCCCGGGCACGGGCTTCCAGCTCCCGAAAGTCGAAGGGTTTCACCAGATAATCATCGGCACCGATATCGAGTGCGCTCACCCGATCATCAACCTCTGACCGGGCGGTGAGCATCAGGACCGGCGTCGTACTGCCAATCGAGCGAAGATGCCGCAGGATCGCAAACCCGCTCTGGCCGGGAAGCATCACGTCCAGGATCACGAGGTCGTATATTGTTTCGTTGAGCGTGGCGGCCGCAGCCTCGCCGTCCATCTCCCAATCCACGACGTGGCCGATCCTGGCAAAATGCTCGATGATCGCCTCGGCAACGTCGCGCGTGTCCTCAACCAGAAAGATGCGCATGCCTTCGGTCACTTATAATGACAGGTGAATGACAGGTTCCGACCCTAACGTGTGGAGCAAGCTCGGTACAGACAGAGCGTAACGTCCACAATTGCATAGGGAAGAAACGATGAAGAAGCTCGTATTGCAGGCTGCTGTATTTGGCGTCGCAGGTGTTCTGGCAGGTGCCGCGCTGGCGGCTCCGGAAAAGACGGAGTGCCTGGCGGGAGCCAAGCCGGGCGGCGGCTTTGACGTGACCTGCCGCCTCGCGGCCAACTCGCTCCTGGCAGCCAAGCTTATCGACAAGCCGATGCCGGTCACCTACATGGAGGGCGGTGTCGGAGCTGTCGCCTACAACCATGTCGTCGGCAAGCGCTCCAGCGATCCCACGCTGATTACTGCTGCTTCCACCGGTTCCGCGCTGCTTCTGGCCCAGGGTAAGTTCGGACAGTACGACGAGAACGCCGTGCGGTGGCTCGGCGCCCTCGGAGCGGACTACGGCGTGATCGTCGTGGCCCCAGACTCCCCGTATAAGACCATGAAGGACCTGGTGGAGGCCTACAAGAAGGCCCCGAACGATTTCGCCATCGGCGGCGGCGGGGCGGTCGGAAGCCAGGACTGGATGAAGGCGGCTATCATCGCCAAGAGCGCCAACCAGGATCCCAAGAAGATCCGCTATGTCGCCCTGGAGGGCGGCGGTGCAGTGCTGACGGCTCTGCAAGGCGGTCACATCAAGATCGGCGCCGGTGAGGCCTCCGAGATGGCGAAGCACCATCAGGCCGGTAAGGTGCGCATTCTCGGGGTCATGGCTCCGGAGCGGCTGCCCGGCGATCTGAAGGATGTGCCGACCGCGAAAGAGCAGGGCTTCGACTTCGACTGGGTCGTCTGGCGCGGCTACTATCTCGGCGGCAAGGTCTCGGATGCCGACTACCAGTCCTGGGTTGACACATTCCAAAAGCTGGCCAAATCACCCGAATTCGCCAAGGAGCGAGAGGAGCGGGGATTGTATCCCTATACGGTAATTGGTGCGGACTTCGAGAAGGTCGTCAGGAACGACGTGAAGAAGTTCAAGACTCTCGCTGCTGAAGCGGGTCTCTGATCCATCATCCTCGCGGCCCCAGGCAATGGGGCCGCGCTTTCTGTATCGGAGCCAGTCATGACAACCTCAACCGGTCCTCGTGGAGCGGTGAGGAGTGATCGCGTGGGCGCGGTCGTCCTCTTCGCTCTTGCTGTCCTGTATGGGCTCGATGCGAGCCGTATTTCATACTCGTTCTCGTCAGATCCTCTCGGGCCTCGTGTGTTCCCGCTGATCCTGGCGGGTGTGCTTGCGCTACTATCGCTGATTTATTTCTTCAGGCCTGGCAGCTCCGAGCCGTGGCCGCAGGGCCGCCTGCTCGCAAGTTCGATTGCCATCCCCGGGCTTGTGCTCGTCGCCACGCTCCTCCTGGAGCCCCTCGGCTTTGCCATTGCCATCACGTTGCTGGTGACCGGAGTTGGCCGGATTTTCGGGGCCTCCTGGCGCTTTGCTCTCTTTGCGGGGATCGTGCAGGCGGCCCTTTGGTTCTTGCTTTTCCGCTACCTGCTCGAAGTCTACCTGCCGGGCGGAAGCATCTTCGGTTTCTGAGATAGAGGACGACGAACATGGACCTTAGCTATCTCTGGACCGGGTTTTCGGTTGCGCTCAGCCCCATGAACCTCCTCATTGGGTTCGTGGGATGCTTCCTGGGCACCATGATCGGCGCATTGCCCGCGATTGGCCCGATTAACGGGATCGCACTGCTCCTTCCCATCGCCTACACGATGGGCCTGCCGGCCGAGAGCACAATGATCCTCCTGGCCGGGATCTACTCCGGTGCCGAGTACGGCGGGCGGATCTCGTCTATCCTGTTGAACGTGCCTGGTGACGCTGGCGCCGTCATGACGGCCCTCGACGGCAATCCCCTGGCCCGCCAGGGCCGGGCGGGCGAGGCCCTGATGATCAGCGGACTGTCCTCCTTTGTCGGGGGCATTCTGGGCGTCGTGGGCCTGACGTTCTTTGCTCCCCTTTTGAGCGGCCTGGCCATCGGCTTCGGTCCTGCCGAGTACTTCGTCCTCATGATCTTTGCCTTCGCGACCCTCGGGTCAATGGTGGGCAGCCAGCCAGTAAAGACCCTGATCGGCTGCGTCATAGGCCTGATGCTCGCGACGGTTGGCCTCGATGCGACCTCCGGCGCCTACCGATTCACCTTCAACGAGCCGGAGCTTGGGGATGGCATTGAGTTCGTCGTGCTCGTAATCGGACTGTTCTCAATCTCGGAAGCCATGCTGATGCTTGAGCATCAGGCGTCTGGTGGTTCAATCATCAAGATTGCCGGCCGTACATTCGCCCGTTGGGCTGACATCGTCCGCTGCACCGGGGCAACGCTCCGGGGCTCTGTCATCGGCTTCATCGTCGGCGTGCTGCCGGGAACCGGGGCCTCGGTCGCCAGTGCCGTCTCCTACACAACGGAAAAGCGAATTTCGGACCGCGACGGCACCTTCGGCAAAGGCGATGTGCGCGGGCTTGCCGCGCCTGAGGCGGCGAACAACGCCACGGCCGCCGGAGCATTCGTTCCGATGCTGACCCTTGGCGTTCCAGGCAGCGGCACGACTGCGGTAATGCTGGGGGCCCTGATGCTCTACAACATTCAGCCTGGGCCGCAGCTCTTTGCCGAGCGTCCGGAATTGGTTGGTGGCCTGATTGCCTCGCTCTACATCGGCAATGTTCTGCTGCTGATCATGAACCTGCCGCTCGTCGGCGTGTTCTCGCGGGTGCTGACGCTGCCGAACTGGATTCTGGTTCCTGGAATCCTGGTTCTTTCCATCGTAGGCGTCTACTCGACCCATGCCAGCATGCTGTCGATCCTGATGATGCTCGGCATCGGCGTGGTCGGGTGGCTCCTGCGCAAACTCGGGTTCGACATGGCCCCAATTATTCTGGGGTTCGTTCTCGGGCGTGTGATGGAGGTGAACCTGCGCAATGCCTTGGCGATCAGCGGCGGGGATCTCTCCATTCTGTTCCAGAGCACCATCTCGATTGTGCTGTGGATCATGGCTGCGGCGGTTGCCATTCTCCCATTCGTTCTGTCTTGGCGTGCCAGGCAGGTGAAGGCGACAGCACCACAATTATTGTCCTAAACCCGATTCCGGATCCCGTCAGCGGAAGCTTCTTACGGGATCCGGAGTGCACAACCCCACGGGGTGAGGCTGTCAGGTACCCTTAGTTCCTGGTGCTTTGGCTGGTGAAAGCCCTCTTAGACACCCTGGTAAGGCCTGGGATGGGAGGCGCTGTTATGAAGAAGAGGATGGCAGACTTGGACGCTCTCGATCACATCGCTATAAACGATTTGCTCTGCCGTTTTTTCCTTGCGTTCGATGAGCGGAACTGGACGTCAATGGCAGACTGTCTCGCACCCGAGGTTTTCATCGACTACTCCTCATCAGGGCGCGAGCAGCCCGGCACGATGACCAACTTTGAGTTCGTTCAGCGCCGGCAGAATGCTGCCGACACCCTCTCAAAGCATCACAGCTTCTCTAACTTACTGCTGTCCAGTGAAGCGGAAGACGTCCGCGGGCGCTGCAATTACCTGATCTTAAGGTTTGAACGTGACCTCAAGAGGCTCGGCGAGGACTTCTATCACTCTTGCGGTGCCTATGAGTTCATGTTCGCTAAGGCGGATGGCTCGTGGAGGATCACCAGCATCATGCAAAAGGCCCTCCGGAGCTGGGGCAACTCTAACCTCCATGGAGGGACACGCATGGCTGGAGCTCAAGACGGGAAGGCATAGAACCCAAGCCCGCACATCTCTTGCTTTGCAGGATTATAGCTAAGCACGAACGTCCGAGTTTGGCACTCCTGAGACGTAAGCGCCTGATCCGCTTCGGCACTCAAGAGCCGACGTTCGTTGGGAAGGGCGGAACGTGAAACTTTGACCCAGTGCAGACGCTCTGAGCGTACGAAAGAGCAGAGAGATAGTTCGCTTAGCGGGCTATGGTTAACCCGATGGCAAGCTTTGGTGCTGTTTGTGCAGCGCAGCACTCCGTCAGAGGGTGCGACTCTATCTGGCTTGGGGCACCTATGGCACTTCTCCTCTCGCGCATATCGCTGCGCCACCAAATCCTCAGTATTGGCCTTCTCGGCGCTGTTGGCGTTACAGCGCTGGCGTCCGTCTACATGGTGGGCAGCAGCCGGGTTCAAGAGCAAAGGGCTGCTGCCAATGTTGCAACGCAGCTGGAGCAACTCGTCAACAAAGCCGACATAGGCCTGCTGGAGGCCCGCCGCGCCGAAAAGGACTTCTTCCTGCGCAGCGACGAGACGTATGCCAGTCGTCATGCCAGCGTCATCAACACCGTCAAAGGCGAGCTCACTAAGGCCGAAAAGCGGATTGCCGCTGCAGCCAATGCTCCTGAGCTCCTGGCTAGCGTGACCAAGATCAATGAAGGCTTGGCCAAGTACGTTCAACACTTCAACAACTCGGTCGAATTGCAGCGGAAGCTCGGCTTTGACGAAAAGTCAGGCTTGCAGGGCTCGTTGCGCACCTCTGTTCACGCGGTGGAGACAAAGCTCGCCTCTTATGAGGATCAAAGCCTGACCATCCTGATGCTGATGATGCGTCGGCATGAGAAGGACTTCATGCTGCGGGGAGATGCCAAGTACGGTCAGGACATCAAGAAGCGGGCCAGCGAGTTCGCCCAGGCACTTGCCATCTCGGAACTGCCGCCTAAGGCCAAGTCCGAAGTGGCTGAGGCCATGGCAGCCTACCAGCGGGACGTTTCTGCCTACATTGACGCCAAGCTGCAGCTTACGGTCGAGAGCAAGGCTGTCTCGGAGGCTTATGCTGCGGTTGAGCCCGTGGTGGATCATGCCTTGGAGATCGTCGACGCGCGGTTCGAGGCGGCTCAATCCGCAGCCGAAGAGGCGCAGGCCTGGACCTCGCAGGTGATGTGGTCGTCCATCGCCGCCGTCCTATTGCTTGTGCTGGCTGCTGCTGTTGCCATTGGGCGTGCCATCTCCAAGCCTCTTCTCGCCATGACAGCCACCATGCAGCAGGTGGCCAGAGGCGACTACAGTGCAGCGGTCCCTGGTCTTGGTCGTCGTGATGAGATCGGCGCCATGGCTGACGCCGTTCAGGTCTTCAAGATTAACGGTGAGGAGATGGAGCGCCTGCGTATGGAGCAGGAGCGCGACCGCCAACAGAGCGAGGCCGAGAAGCGCCGCATGATGTCTGAACTCGCCCAAAGCTTCGAGGTTAAGGTTGGTGCGCTGGTCCAGCGTCTGTCAGTTGCAGCGGGTGAGCTGGAGGAAACAGCCCAATCCATGACGGCTGTGGCGGACAGAACCGCTCAACAGTCAGTGGGCGTTGCCTCGACCGCCCAGCAGACCTCGGCCAACGTGCAAACCGTGGCAGCCGCCACTGAGGAGCTGTCGATCTCCATCCGCGAGATCGCCTCCCAGGTGACGCAGTCCTCCCAGATAGCCGAGCGGGCGGTGGGCGATGCCCAGCGCACGAACCAGACTGTGCAGATGCTGGCCGCTTCGGCCGAGAAGATCGGCCATGTGGTTCAGCTAATCAGCACCATTGCCTCACAAACCAATCTGCTGGCGCTGAATGCCACCATCGAGGCGGCCCGGGCCGGGGAGGCCGGAAAGGGCTTTGCTGTGGTGGCGTCTGAGGTGAAGGAACTGGCGAGCCAGACCTCGAAAGCCACGGACGAGATCTCAGCCCAGATTGCCAGCGTACAGCACGCGACAACCGAGGCCGTACAGGCCATTCAGGCGATTGCCGGCACGATTGGCGAGATGAGCCAAATCTCCACCTCGATTGCGGCCGCCATGGAGGAGCAGGGGGCGGCAACATCCGAGATCGCCCGCAACGTGCAGGAGGCCGCCCGCGGCACGGAGTTCGTCACCGGCAGCATCAGCGAGGTACGTCGCGGAGCAGGAGAGACTGGAACGGCTGCGGCCCAGGTGCTCTCGTCGGCTCAGGATCTGGCCCGTCATTCGGCCAGTCTTGGACAGGAAGTGGAGCACTTCCTGTCAGGCGTGAAAGCCGCGTAAGAAAGGGAGATGCTCCTCGCAAGAAGGGTATTCGTCCCAAACACGCGTCAGTTCACATCGAAAATCGAGCAGGAGGGCCGTTGGAAACAGCGGCTCTTTTGCCAAGGTCAGCTAATGGGATGGTCCGGCCGTGCTCCTGCCCCGCTTGTTTGTAAGCTGTGGGGCTTTGAGCCACGCAAGGAGCACGTCCCATGTCACGGTCTTCTTTCTCTGCCGCCATTGCCACGCTCGGCATCGATCTGGGCAAGAACAGCTTTCACCTCGTCGGCCAGGATCAGCGCGGTGCCATCGTGCTGCGCCTCAAGCTCTCCCGCTGCCAGCTCACCCAGCGGCTGGCCAACATTCCACCGTGCCTGATCGGCATGGAAGCTTGTGCCGGCGCTCACCACATCGGCCGTCAGCTTCAGGCACTGGGCCATGACGTGCGCCTGATCCCGGCCCAGTACGTCAAACCGTTCCTCTGGAGTTGCTTCGGTTTAGTGGAGAGCGTTTTGCTGTCTATCCGGCCAGCCTTTCGAATTGAACCGGACTGACGTAGTCGAGCGTCGAATGACGCCGGACCGGGTTGTAGAAGCCGTCGATGTAACGACCAATTGCCGCCCTGGCTTCAGCTCTGGTCTGGAAGACGGTGCGCCAGACCAGCTCGGATTTCAAGCTCTTGAAGAAGGTCTCGACCACGGCGTTGTCGAAGCAATTGCCTTTCGCGGACATCGAGATCCGGATGCCGTGTTTCCTCAACTCGGCTTGGTAGGCCGTCGCGCAGTATTGGCTGC
This sequence comes from Microvirga arabica, assembly GCF_016811235.1. Classification (GTDB taxonomy): domain Bacteria; phylum Pseudomonadota; class Alphaproteobacteria; order Rhizobiales; family Beijerinckiaceae; genus Microvirga; species Microvirga arabica. Next base: position 209 of record NZ_JAFBID010000069.1, on the reverse strand, counting down.
CGCGATCCGAGTGGTGGATCAACCCCTTGGCCGGCTGCCGGATCGCCAGAGCCTTGCGCAGCGCCTCCAACGCAAGCTCCTGGTGCAGACGATCACTGGCCGCCCAGCCGACCACCCGCCGGGCGAACAGATCTAGAGCATCGGACTGAAAGGCAGATTCAAGAGGTTTCGGTCTGGGCTGAAATGTGATTCCCTTCTGCGAACAGGAG
>NZ_JAFBID010000068.1 GCF_016811235.1 Microvirga arabica | reverse complement strand
GGTTTGTCCGCCATGCCGATCTTTATCCGCCTGACCCGCGGACAGGTGCTGACTGTGAAGGCCGAGGATTACGTGGAAGGAGCGCGGGCTATCGGGCTTCCTGATTTCTGGATCATGGTGCGCTACGTTCTTCCCAACGTGCTGCCACCGATCCTGGTCCAGGGCACACTGACCATTGCAACCGCCATCATCGCGGAAGCAAGCCTGTCCTTCCTGGGCTTGGGTCAGCAGCCGCCAAACCCCTCCTGGGGCTCCATGCTGAACACCGCTAAGAACTTCATGGATCAGGCCCCCTGGATGTCGATCTTCCCAGGCTCCGCGATCTTCCTGATCGTTCTCGGCTTCAACCTTCTCGGCGACGGCCTGCGCGACGCGCTCGATCCCCGCGAACAGTAAAGACACGCCAACTCTGCAAACATGATGAGAGTTATGACTCCTTTCTCGTACAACTCCCCCTATCCCGCACGCCGGGTCCCGGTCCTCGCTCGCAATATCGTTGCCACCTCGCAGCCTCTGGCAGCGCAGGCAGGTGTGCGTATGCTGCTGGCTGGTGGTAACGCCGTTGATGCAGCGCTCGCAAGTGCCATTGCACTCACGGTGGTCGAACCCACCGGCAATGGCCTCGGTAGCGATGCTTTCGCCATTCTCTGGGATGGCGAACAACTGCACGGTCTGAATGCCTCAGGCCGGTCTCCCGCCGGCTGGACACCGGAGCGGTTTTCAGGCCTCGACCGTATGCCGCAGCGGGGCTGGGAGAGTGTCACAGTGCCAGGCGCCGTCTCGGCCTGGGTCGAGCTCTCATCGCGATTTGGTCGCCTGCCATTTGCGGACCTATTTGCCCCTGCACTGGAATATGCTCGCCATGGGTTCCACATCTCGCCGACGATCGCCGCGCTTTGGGCAAATGGCGCCAGCGTTCTCTCGGAGCAACCCGGCTTCCGCGACGGCTTCATGCCAGACGGCCGCGCGCCGCAGGCGGGCGAACTCTTCGTCAACCGGCCGCTTGCGAAGAGCCTCGAGGCAATTGCCACCTCCAACGGTGAAGCCTTCTATCGTGGAGATCTCAGTCGCCGCATTGCCGATTTCGCTCGCGAGCATGGCGCCGCCTTGTCAGAAGCAGATATGGCAGACCATCGTGCTGATTGGTGTGGCACGATCTCCGTTCCATTCCGTGGTGTCCATCTTCACGAGATCCCACCCAATGGCCAGGGCATTGCTGCGCTTGTGGCACTGAGGATCCTGGAACGCACCGGGATCGACAAACTTGATCCTGATGGACCTGAAGCCTTGCACCTGCAGATTGAGGCGATGAAGATCGCCTTCGCTGATGTGGAGCGCTATGTGGGCGACCCCAACACGATGGCTGTATCGGTCGAGCACTTGCTTGGTCCCGCTTACCTGGACAGGCGTGCCGCTCTGATCGATCTTGCTTCTGCCAGCAATCCCGAAGCAGGGGCCCCGACAGCAGGGGGCACCGTCTACGTCACAGCTGCTGATGCTTCGGGCATGATGGTGTCGTTTATCCAATCCAACTACAGTGGGTTCGGGTCCGGAGTGGTCGTCCCTGGTACAGGAATTCACCTCCAGAACCGGGGCTCTGGGTTCACCTTGGAGCCGGGCCATGCGAACTATGTTTCTCCGCATAAGCGGCCCTTCCACACCATCATTCCGGGCTTCCTGATGAAGGATGGCAATCCGCTCATGAGTTTCGGGGTTATGGGTGGTCCGATGCAGGCCCAGGGTCATGTCCAGATGGTGCTACGGACGCAAGTCTGGGGGCAAAGTCCACAAGCCGCCAGCGATGCACCGCGCTGGCGCGTGGTCCATGGCCGAAAGGTAGCTGTCGAGCATGGTGTCTCCGACCGTACGGTTTCTGCTTTGGCTGCATTGGGCCACGAGATCACCCGAGAGGAGCCAGAAGCGAGCTTTGGCTTTGGCGGCGCTCAACTGATCCATCGCATTGACGGCGGCTATGCGGCCGGTTCTGATCACAGGAAGGATGGCGCTGCCATTGGGTTCTGATCGAGGGCTGGCGCCGTGTTGCGGCGCCAGACTAACAAGGTGTTCCCCAAGGATCTCTTCTGATGACAAGCCCGGAAAGTTGCCTAGGCCGTGGATTACATTTAGGGGCAGGTCCACTTAAGGCCTGTTGCAAGGGTGGTCATCAGGGTCTTTCGAGTGCAAGCGAATGTTCCAAACCCGCCCGGAAATCCGATGACCACCGCACAGCGCCCCGCCCGCTACGGCGCTGGTGAGGGCGCGGGCCGACCGCTGTGCTCCCGCCGAGCCACATCATCTCATGGGACCCGAACTCCCACAGAGAGCCACTTGGAATTCATCTACATAGATAAAACGACCTGTTCAATTGCAGCGGATGCAGCCAATGCGCGTCGGTCGTCGCCCCAGCGGCCAACCACCTGGACGCCAATCGGCATCCCGGAGGGTCCAGTCAAAGCCGGCACGGAGATGCAAGGCACTCCCAAAGCCGTCCACATCCGGTTGAAAACAGGGTCGCCGGTTGCCTCCAATCCCTCCGGCGCTTCACCGGGCGCGCTTGGGGTGAGCAGCACATCAAGCCCGTCCAGCACATCGCTGAAGCCGGCGCGGGACTCCGCCACAAGCGCTTTGGCGGCATCGTAGTCCTCGGGCGCAATCAGCGCGCCAGCCTCCAGAAGTTCACGCAGCTTTACGCTGAGACGGTCGGATGCGGTCAGCATCTCCGGCGCATGGGACCGCGCCGCCTCAAAGGCCATAATGGTCTTCTGTGCATCCAACAATCCGCGCCACCGTTCGGGAAGGGCAACCTCGCGGACCTCCAGCCCAGTTGCACGCAGCCGCGCCGCAGCCTCGTCGAGAGCCGTCGCCGTGGCAGGTTCGGCGGCCTCCCATGCATGGGTCCGGGTCAGACCGATGCGCAGCCGGAACACCTCATCCGTGAAATGCAGGTCTGGACGACCCGCAATGGCGGAGGCGAAGAAAGCAGCATCCTGGACGGTTGATGCAAAAAACCCGACCGTATCGAGACTTTCTGCGAACGGGCGCACGCCGGTGCGGTCGATCAGGCCAAAGGTCGGCTTGTAGCCCACGCAGCCGCAGAAGCTGGCTGGGCGGATGATAGACCCGGCCGTCTGCGTGCCGAAGGCCAACGGCACCATGCCATCGGCCACCGCAGCCGCCGAGCCGGAGGAGGAGCCGCCGGGTGTCCGGCCCGGGTCACGCGGATTGCGGGTCTTGCCCGGCTGGAAGTAAGCGAACTCGGTGGTCACCGTCTTGCCGAGAACCGATGCACCAGCCTGCCGCGCTAAGGCCACGCAGGCGGCATCGCGCGGCGGCCGGAATGTCTCGTAGAGCGGCGAGCCGTAACCTGTTGGCATGTCCGCCGTGTCGATGATGTCCTTGACCCCAATGGGGATCCCCTTCAGGGGACCGGAGCCGAACCGGTCCACGTGCCGTGCCATGTTCAGGGCAGCATCCATGTCCAGGTGCTGCCATGCTTGTACGACCGGCTCGCGCTCGCCAATGCGGTCCAGGCAGGCGCGGACCAGAGCCTCGCTGGTGAGGCTACCATCAGCAATGCGCTGCGCGGCTTCAAGAGCAGTGAGACGTCCAGTCATTTGCACCAGTCCTCAATGATCCGGCCATAGGCCTCCACGGCCCGGTCGATGCGCGAGACGAGGCAGTACTCGTCCGTCTGGTGCGCCATGGCGGCCTCTCCAGGGCCGAGAATGACAGTTGGCAGGTTGCCCATGGCCGGGGTCAGCGCCGAGGCGTCAGTGAAGTATGTCGCCCCTTGCAGCATGGGCATCTCTCCCAAGAGCGGCGTCATGATCTCGAAGACCCGCCGGATCCACCGATCGCTGGGGTCGGTCCAGACGGCTGGCACATCGATGATCGGCGAGATTTCCATCTCGTTGCCCAGAAAGCTCCCGACCATCTCGCGCACGGCGGCATGCGCCTGGCCCGGCACAGTGCGGATATCGAGGGTCACCTCGGCACGGTCGGGAACCGAGTTGGTGTTCAAGCCGCCATGGAAGGTCCCGATGTTCAACGTCGCCCCCCCCAACACCGCGTGCCGCTGCACGTTGAAGTCAAAGTCGGTCAGCCTCACGACCGCATGCGCTGCCTTGATGACGGCGTTCTCCCCCCTGTCTGGCATCGAGCCGTGCGCGGTCACGCCCCGTGCGACGGCCTTCAGCCACAGGGCCCCTTTATGGCCGATGAGCGGGGTATTGGAGGTTGGCTCGGCAACGATCAGGGCACCGGCAGCCCCCATAAGCTCCTTCTGTCGGCACAGATGGTAGGCTCCTTCCGATCCGGTCTCCTCCCCGGCGGTGATGATCAGCACCGCGCCGGGGCCTGTCTCCAGCGCGGCACGGTGGGCGATGCAGGCCTCGACAAAGGCAGCAACGCCGCCCTTCATGTCGCTGGAGCCGCGGCCATACACCCGGTCGCCCTCAATATCGCCGCCGAACGGGTCGACCGACCATGGCTGCGAGCCAAGCGGCACAGTGTCCAGATGGCCGGTAAAGGCAAGCGGTAAGGCATTCCGGCCGCCGAGGCGCGCGATCAGGTTCGTGCGCCCCTCCCCGAACGGGATTGCCGTGACGGTGAAGCCATTCTCCTCCAGCCGCTTGGCCACGAGGGCTGCGCATTGAGCCTCATTGCCGGGAGGGTTGATGGTGTTCTGGCGGATCAGGGCCTGGGTAAGCGCGACAGCAGGTGAAGTCGTCATGAGCCTCGCTTTCTGAGGAGAACTTCGAATGGTGAGCTTGTTGACCGCTTTTCGTAGGGAAACCTGTCAGGCTGAGGATGCTACCGAAATTCAGCCACGAGCGGACGGCGTTCACTTTTTCTCTGAAAGGACGCTGATCAGCTCCGGTACCGCTGCTTGCTCATGTCCCGCGCTGCACGCTTGATCATAAACTTGGAATATAGCCGTGGCAGCACCGTTTTCGGCAGCCACACTACGGCTCATCTCGACGTAGTATCCTATGTCCTTGCGAGCATTGGCGAGACTAAAGCGGAAGCCGGAAGCATCCTGGGCGAGGATGAACGGTTTAAGACGCTCGAACACGACGCCGGCTCCTCCGCCGCTCCCGAGAACTTCGGCCAGCACCACTGGGTCGACACCTGCTTTTGCGGAACAGGCGGCTGCTTCTGCAAGGACAGCCGAGAAGCCGAGCGACACGAAATTGTGCAAAAGTTTGAGCGTGTGCCCTGCACCGACTGCACCAGCATAGGTGATGTTTTCAGCATAACTGCGCATCAGCGGCAGAAGCGTCTCGAACAGGTCCCTGTCACCTCCGACGATGAGGTTAAGGCGTCCCTCTGCCGCCTCTTCTGGCGTCCGTGTCATCGGTGCATCAAGGAAGTGGCCTCCGGCAGCAGTGACGGCTGCGGCAATCTTTTTCGTGGATTCGGGAATTGCAGTCGAGCAATCAATAATCACGCCTCCAGGACGTAATCCCTTCAGAATGCCATCCGAGCGGAACAGAACATCCTCCACCTGTGGCGTGCCTGTGACACAGATGATTAGGGTGTCGCAACTTGCTGCAAGGTCTGAACCGGTGTCGAACGAAACGGCACCGTTGCTGGTCAAGTCATCAACTGGCTGATTGCCAGGATGACTGAGAAAGGCGATAGGCCAGCCAGCCCGTTGGATGTTTCGGGCAATGCCGTGACCCATCAATCCAACACCAACGATGCCGACGCGAGATTTTACATCTTGAGCATTGTTCATCTTCTGCTTCCTTTCGTCCCTCTTTAACTTTTGCCGAAACTGCTTTCCCAAGCAAAACCGCCCCCGGTTCGGAATCCAGACAGAAAACGCGCCCTGATCCGTACGAGGTGAAGCGGCCGAAGCCAATGAATCCGTCGTGATCAGCCAGTTCGGCAGGCTTAACGCCGTGCCCCGAGCCGGCGTGGATCAGATCAGTCAAACCAGCCTGGCGGCCAGAGAGGTCTCCTCCCGGCGGCTTTGATGCAGGTGACGCTGAGATTCCCGATGGGGACGGCGAGCATCACATCCGCGTTGTTCAACACGAGCACACCATTCCTCTGTACGTTGGGTTCAACGCTGTTTTGCTCGGGTTGCACCTGTGCAGCTCTACCGATCGCCTGACGGTGGTTGGGACATGGGCTAACTTATCTGCTTCAAGCCTTTACCAAACCGCCGCCAGTTCGCCACATAACTTGCAGCGGATGCACCCAACCTTTCGACCGCCTCCGCATCCAGTACGCGCACGGCTTTCGCAGGTGCGCCGACAATCAGTGAATTGTCGGGAAACTCCTTGCCTTCTGTGACGAGGGCATTGGCACCAACAATTGAATTTTTTCCTATATGGGCGCCGTTGAGGATGGTCGCACCCATCCCAATGAGCGTATTGTCGCCAATCGTGCAGCCGTGAACGATCGCATGGTGCCCTATCGTGACATCTGCGCCGATGGTCAGCGGAAATCCTTCATCCACATGCAACATCGCCCCCTCCTGGATGTTGGTGCGGTCCCCTATTGAGATCGTATCGTTGTCGCCCCGTAAGACAGCCCCAAACCACACCCCAACTTCCTGTCCAAGTCGAACACGCCCGATAACATGGGCATCTGGAGCAATCCAAAAGGTGTCGGCCTCCGGCAATTCGGGCTTTACGCCGTCCAGTTCATATATTGGCATTTCGCTCCCTCCTCCCTTTCCCCGTCGGGGACATCGCTCCACATCATGTAGCTCGGGGCCACGCATGAGACGCGTGCTGCTGTGCAGCTTGCCGGAGCGACACGTCGCATAAAAACGATCTTGACCTCTCTCAGCCCGCGGCTGCCCGTCGCGTCGGCTTGGCCTGTTGCTCCACGGGCTGTGAGCTCTCGGCGAAACCGGCGCGCTCAACCGCCTCGCGCTTGTGCCGCAGATGTCGGCGAAGAATGTGCGAGAGGCCGGTGCCGTCCCGCCGCTGCAGGGCATTAAGGATCGCTTCGTGCTCATGGACTGCAAGCTCCCAGTGGCTCGGAGGCATCGGCGCCACGAAACGTGCCCGGCGAATGCGGGTCGTCACCGACTCGTAAAGCGAAGCCAATACGGCATTGTCGGCGGCATCAACGATCGCCTGATGGATCAGGCGATTGCAACGATAGTATTGCGGAAGGTCCCTGCTCTGGTAGTGCTTGACCATCTCACGATGCAGAACGGAAATCTGGTCGACCTTCTCATCAGCGATCCGCAAGCAGGCAAGCTCGCCGGCTGCCGCCTCAAGGCTCTCGCATACCTCAAACAGATCTTGAATGTCCTTCTGAGTCAGCTTGGCTGCTCTCGCGCCTCGGTTCGGTAGCAGGACGACATAGCCCTCCGCAGCCAAGACTTTCAGTGCCTCGCGCAATGGCGTGCGCGAAATACCCAAGGTGAGGCACAGGTCGCGCTCCGGCACACGCGCTCCCGGCGGAATCTCTCCTTCCATCAGCATGTATCTGACTCGAGAGACTACCTCCTCATGCAGCATGATCGTTCGTCCTCGCCTGTTGCATGCCTGTTCTGGTGCTGCCAGGGGCCAAAGTTCCTCGTCATGCATTCATTTATGCCGGATTTCCGCATAGCCATTCAATAAAATTGTTGCCTTTGACCATTTTTGCATTCAAATTTTCCGAATTGCTCCTCTGCCGCGGCAAACTGCTGCTCGGGAGGGCAGTGAGCCGATACCTGAAACTTGCCGAGGAGCCCAAGCGGACCGAGGCTGCTGATGGATAATGCGATGACGACGAACACCACGCTGGGCGACGAAATTCTTTACGAGCTGCGGGACGGGGTCGTCTTCGTTACCTTCAACAGGCCTGAGGCGCGCAACGCATTCACCTTCGCGATGTATGAACGCCTCGCGGAGATATGCGCCGAGGTCAACGCCAACCGCCTGGTCCGGGCGATGGTGCTCACGGGGGCTGGCGGCAAGGCCTTTGCTGCAGGCACGGACATCTCGCAGTTTCGTGCCTTCGACAGTCCTGAAGATGCCATCGCTTATGAAGGCCGAATCGACCGCGTTCTGAGCGCCCTTGAAACATGCCGTGTGCCGACGATCGCGGCTATCGCCGGCGCCTGTACGGGCGGCGGAGCCGGGATCGCGGGCTGCTGCGACTTGCGGATCGCCGCCGCCAATGCGCGCTTCGGCCTGCCGATCGCCCGTACGCTCGGCAATTGCCTGTCCATGTCCAACTACAGCCGGTTTGCGGCCCTGATCGGTCCCGCCCGGCTCAAGGAAATGATCTTCACCGCCCGCTTGGTCGAAGCCCCCGAAGCGCTCCAGATCGGCTTGGTCAGCGAGATCGTTGAGAGCCCGGACAACCTGATCTCCCGCGCGGAGGAACTCGCCCGCACCGTGGCGAGCCACGCTCCGCTCACCCTCCAATCCTGCAAGGAAGCACTGCGTCGACTGCGACCGACAATTCCCCCGGGCGGGGGCGAGGACCTGATTCTCATGTGCTATATGAGCCAGGATTTCCGGGAGGGCATCGACGCGTTCCTCAACAAGCGCACTCCGAACTTCCAAGGGGAATGAGCGCCCTCCCCGTTTCTTCTTGCCCGCCCCGAACAGATCGATCCGGACATGACAACGACATTGCTGCCGCTCTTCGACGTTCCCTCAGAGCTTGCCGATAAAGTCCTCCTGGAAACACCAGACGGCAGCGCGTTTACCTACCGCCGCTTCTTTGCGCTCACAGCGCGTCTTGCCCATACCTTGAGAGGCAGCGGAGTAGAGCCCGGCGATCGTGTCGCCGTGCAGGTCGACAAGTCACCTGAAGCGCTCGCCCTATATGTCGCCTGCGTTCGGGCCGGAGCCGTCTATCTTCCGCTGAACACGGCCTATACCGCGAGTGAGGTCGATTATTTTATCGGAGACGCCGAGCCGCGCCTCGTTGTCTGCCGTCCCTCTTCTCGAACCGAGATTTCAGCTATCGCCGCAAAAGTTGGCGGTCGGGCTGAAACACTGGGCACGGTGGGTGACGGCAGCCTCATGGACCTGGCAGGCAATCAATCAGAGAACTTCGAGAACCATCCCGCTGCTCCCGACGATCTTGCGGCCATCCTTTACACCTCGGGGACGACAGGGCGCTCCAAAGGCGCCATGATGACCCACCGGAATCTGATGTCGAATGCCCTGACGCTGGTCGATTTCTGGCGCTTCACGGCCGACGATGTGCTTCTCCACGCCCTTCCGATTTATCACACCCACGGTCTATTCGTGGCGACTAACGTGGTGCTCGCTGCCCGCGCCTCGATGCTCTTCCTGCCGAAGTTCGATGCCGACGAGATGATCAGGCTTCTGCCTCGAGCCAGCGTCATGATGGGTGTTCCCACCTTCTACACGCGCCTGCTGGAGCATCCCGATTTCACTCGTGAGCGTGTCGCCCACATGCGGCTCTTCATCTCCGGCTCGGCTCCGCTTCTGGCATCAACGCACGACGAGTTCGCAGCCCGCACCGGCCACGCGATCCTCGAACGCTATGGCATGACCGAAACGGGCATGAACACCTCAAACCCCTACGACGGGGATAGGATTGCCGGAACCGTGGGTTTCCCGCTCCCCGGCGTTGAATTGCGCGTTGCCGATCCCGAAACCGGACGCCTGCTCGGACTTGGCGAAGTCGGCATGATCGAGGTCAAGGGTCCGAACGTGTTCAAGGGCTACTGGCGCATGCCGGAGAAGACGGCGGCCGAATTCCGTCCGGACGGGTTCTTCATCACGGGCGACGTCGGCAAGATCGATGAGCGTGGCTATGTCCACATCGTCGGCCGCGGCAAGGATCTGATCATCACGGGCGGGTTCAACGTCTACCCGAAGGAAATCGAGCTTGCCATTGACGCGATCGAGGGCGTTCAGGAATCCGCCGTCATCGGAGTGCCCCATCCTGACTTCGGTGAGGGCGTAACAGCCGTCGTGGTGCCGGAACCCGGCGCTGCGCTGTCCGAGGAAAAGATCATAGCGAATGTTCGCGACACCCTCGCCAAGTTCAAGCAACCCAAACGCGTGCTCTTTGTGAACGAATTGCCGCGCAACACCATGGGCAAGGTTCAAAAAAACGTCCTGCGCGAGCAGTACAATGATCTCTTTGAGCGTCGCCATGCTTAACCCCCAGCGCGCCTGCATCGCCGTAGCACTGCCGCCGGCAATATACGAGGATTTGATGGGTCCACTCAATGGAATGAAGGTCGTCGATCTGACGCACGTCATGGCGGGGCCGACCTGCACGCTCATGCTTGCCGATATGGGGGCCGACGTCATCAAGATCGAGAAATCGCCCGACGGGGACGACACGCGGCGCATGCTCCCGCCGAAGATCGGAGATGAGGCCGCAGCCTACATGATGATGAACCGCAACAAGCGCGGCATCGTGCTCGATCTGAAGACGGAAGGCGGCAAGAAGGTTCTGCGCCAACTCGTGCAGTCAGCAGACGTCCTCGTCGAGAATTTTGGTCCAGGCGTGATGGAGCGCCTCGGCTTCGGCTATGAGGATCTGAAGAAGGACAATCCCGGGCTCATTTACTGCTCCCTCTCCGGCTTCGGCCGGACCGGCCCCTACAAGGACCGACGCGGCTTCGACCTCGTGGCGCAGGCCATGAGCGGCATCATGAGCTTCACAGGTGAACCGGGAGGAGCCCCCGCGAAATGTGGGCCGCCGCTTTCCGACATCACCGCCGGCATTCTTGCTGCCATGGGCATTCTCGCTGCCTATACGCATCGTCTCAAGACTGGCGAAGGTCAGTGGGTTGAGACCTCCCTCTTCGAGGCGGCGCTGGTTCAGACCTACTGGCAATCGGCCATTGCTCTTGCGACCGGCGCCGCTCCCAAAGCTATGGGCTCGGCCCATCCGCTCAACGCCCCCTACCAGGCATTTCAAGCCTCAGACGGTTGGATTGTGGTCGGTGGCGCCAATCAGACGAACTGGCTGCGCACGCTTGACGCTATAGGCGCGCCCGAGCTTGCGGAGGATCCCCGGTTCCGCACGGGCGCCGACCGCATGGGGCATCTTCCAGAACTGGAGGAAGAGCTTGCGCAGCGCTTCCGCGCCCAGCCCGCGGCGCACTGGCTCGAAATCCTGGACAAGAAAGGTGTGCCTTGCGGACCAGTCTACGACATGCTGCAGGCTCTCGATGATCCCCAGACCGCCGCGCGACAGATGCTCGTCGAGGTCCAGCACTCAACGCTTGGGTCGGTCAAGACGCTGGGCCTGCCTGTGAAGTTTTCCAGTACGCCAGGCGAGGTACGCAAGGCCGCGCCCGTCTATGGCGAGGATACGCATGATGTCCTGATGCAAGCCGGATTCTCAGAGCAAGAGATCGCCTCCTTCCAGCGGGAGGGGGCAGTCGTCTGCGCCTAGGGCGCAGGTCAGACATTGGCGGAAGGCAAACTGCAATGCAGAGCGGATTACAAAGCAAGCCGATCATAGCGCTGGCTATGGGCGATCCGGCGGGCATTAGCCCAGAATTAACGGCCAAGATCGCGGCTCTCGATGAGGTACATGCGGCTGCTCGACTAATCGTCATCGGAGACAGGCGAGTATTCGATCGTGGAGCGGAGATCGCTGGCGTTCGTCTTGATATCCGGAGCGTTCCCGCCGATGATCCGCTCGAAGCGGGCTCATGGCCCGTCTTTGTTGATCTCGGCCATCTTGATCCGGCGACAGTGGAGCAAGGTGTAGCTGCCATTGAAGGTGGCTCCTTTGCGCTGAAGAACTTCCGCCATGCGCTCACCATGGCAAAGCACGGACAGGCCGATGCGGTCTGTTTTACCCCTTTCAACAAGAAGGCGATGCGGCTTGCTCATCCTCCTTATGACGATGAGATCAGCTTTTCAGCTGAGGAGATCGGGATAACTGGCCCGGCAAGCGAATTCAACATTCTCGACAGGTTGTGGAATGCCCGCGTGACCTCGCACGTCCCACTGTCACAGGTTGCGAGCCTCATCACGACCGATCGTGTCTTGAAAGGCCTGCAGCTCGCCGACTCCGCGATGCGAAGAGCGGGCTTTGAGCGGCCGCGGCTTGCGGTAGCCGGGTTGAATCCACATGCTGGTGATGGTGGCAATTTCGGACGAGAGGAAATCGACGTGATCGGGCCAGCGGTTGAGGAGGCTAGGAGTCTCGGCATTGAGGCGGACGGACCGTTTCCATCCGACACGGTATTCCTGCGTGCCAAGAGTGGAACGTTCGATGGCGTGCTGACCATGTATCACGACCAAGGCCAGATCGCGATGAAGCTGATGGGCTTCGACCGCGGCGTCACCCTGCTCGGCGGCTTCCCGTTCCCGATCTGCACGCCGGCGCACGGAACCGCCTACGATATCGCAGGCAGAGGCATTGCCAATATCGGCGCCACCCGGGCGGCCATACTGCTCGCCGCCGAGATGGCCGCATCCCGACGCCGGGCTGCAACTCCAGCATCATTGTGAGAGGGGCACTGCCCCCCTCACCTCCTATGGCGGGCCGAGCGCCAGTATGGAGAGAGCCAGCGCTTGGGCGCGCGGCACCATGGTGTCGAGCTCCAGGTACTCGTCCGGACTGTGGGCTTTGCCGCCGCAAGGTCCGATTGCGCAGAGAGTCGGCGCCCCCATCGCGGCGGCAAACCCTGAGTCGGCGCAACCGCCGGTAAATTCCCCACCAATCGTGAGCCCGATGCGGTGCGCGCATCCAACATAAAGTTCGAATAGCCGCCGGGAGGCTTCCGACGGCACAAGGGGAACGAACTCGCCCAGGATCTGCAGATTCGCCGTGGTGCCGTTCACGAAGGATGTGGCAACGAGCTTCTCGATCTTTGCGACGATCTCGTCGCGATCCTGTGGCTCGACATAGCGTAAGTCGATCTCGGCGCTGGCATGGGGTGCGACCGTGTTCACCGACATGCCACCCGAGACGACCCCAACGTTCAATGTGATACCCCGTGCCAGATCAGTCAGCGCATGAACTGCGCTGACCTTGAGCGCAAGTTCCTCGATGGCGCTGATGCCCTGCTCGAAATTGACACCCGAGTGCGCGGGAACGCCCTGGATCTCCATTCGCATGAACACCCCGCCTTTGCGCCCAGTCACCACGTTCCCGCTCGGACGTCCTGGCTCGGCATTGAAGACAGCGCGAGCCCGTCGGGCCTCCTGCTCGATGAGCGCGCGGGACGAGGGCGAGGCGATTTCCTCGTCACTCGTGTAGAGGCCGACGAGCGGGCCAGCTGCCCCAAACCGTGCGAAGGCTGCGAGAACGAAGCTGTTCATCACGAGGCCGGCCTTCATATCCGCGACGCCGGGCCCGTAGGCACGTCCACCCTCGATGCGGAACGGGCGCCGCTGGGCCTCGCCCTCTGGAAAAACCGTGTCGCGATGCCCCATCAGCAGGATTGGTCTTCGCTGCTCATCGGGCTCGCCGAGGGTGGCCCTGAGGCCATCGCCGAAGCGCGGGTTCGCGATCGTCTCGCAATTAAGGCCGGCGTCCACAAGGAAATTGCGGATCTGAACCCCTACCTGATCAACCCCTTCCTTGTCGTAGCTCCCGCTATCAATGTCGACGAGCACGCGCAGTTGATCGATCATCGCCTGCTTCTGGCCATCCAGCCATTCCAGGACTTTCGTCTCCAAGGTCGTGCTCATGGCCCCTCTCCTGTCCGGCGGCAATTTGATCGTGCATCCCGTTTCATGTGCCAATGCGAGATGCGGAGTCAATTTACATCCCCTCCCGCCAACGGATGTGTTGCTCCTGGTGTTTCCAGTTCTGCAGTAAGGAAGCTGATGAAGTCCCGGGTCGTCTGCGGCAGGGTGCGCCCCAGCATGGTCTGGATCTGCATATTGCGTTCAAGAAAGCTCGCCTCTTCGAACGGCACGATAGCCAAATGCCGATCACGCACCGCCCGGCGCGCCGAAATATAGGTCGAGAACGTTATGGCGCCGCCAAGCTGGCAGAGTGTGAAAAGGCTGGCGATGTTGGTCGAGCTGACGACGGGTTCGAGAGAGATGCCCTTGCTGGCGCAGTAAATGTCGAGCACTTGTCTGACGGTTGCCGCATCGTCCATTATCGCGACGGGATATTCGAACAGCTCCGCAATAGAGACTCGTCCGCGCCCGATCAGGGGATGATCGACGCTTGCCAGCGCAAAGGCTGGCATGGCGCGCTGCCATTGAATACGCACCCCTCCCTCGGGAGACAGCGAGAAGGTGATTCCCACATCCACTTCTCCCTCTTGGACGCAGGTCACCACATTCGCGGGCCCTACGACCTTGATGTCGAATAGGACGTGCGGGCGCTCCTTGCGGAAGGCATAGATCATTTCCGGAACGAAACTGACCGCGAGCCCCTCGGTCACGCCAAGACGGATAAGACCGCGCGTGGCACTCTTGAGTTCGCGGATCTCCTTCTGGATCTGGTCGCTCTCGAGCGATGCGCGCTGTGCATAAGATGCGAGTAGGCGTCCCGCATGGGTCAAAACCATGCCGCGCGACCGCCTCTCGAACAGAGGTGTTTCGTATTCCTGTTCAAGCTTCGCCATCTGCCGACTGACGGCTGATGCTGCTACGCGCAACCGTTCAGCCGCCGCGCTGATAGATCCCGTCCGGGCGACTTCGAGAAAATAGCGCAAAGCTGACCGGTGCATCAAGAAACTCGCTTCATTGCCGTTTCAGCAACGATCCATTCTAATCATTCTTATTGCAGCAAACCAGTATTCTTGGCAGGCTCGGAATGGTTCCGCATTCCCTGTTGGTTGGCAACGATCAATGGCGCGGCGCAAAAGAAACAAAATAACAACTACTATTCCAGAGGACCAATGATGAGCTTCACACGTAAGGCAGCCTTGTTCAGCCTCGCTTCAACCGCGCTACTGTCCAGCATCTTTGCAGCCCCAGCCCTTGCCGGAAAAGCTGATAACACTGTCCGCTTCGCCTATGACCAGGCGCCCGAGAGCGTTGATCCATTCTTCAACAATGTGCGCATCGGCGTCATTATCGGCCAGCACGTTTGGGATACTCTCGTTTACCGCGACCCCAATACCAGCGAGTACAAGGGTCAACTCGCGACGGCGTGGCGGCAAATCGACGACCGCACCATCGAATTCGATCTGCGCCAGGGTGTGAAGTTCCACAATGGGGAGGAGTTCGACGCGGACGACGTCGTCTACACGCTGAACTTCGTCTCCAAACCCGAAAACAAGGTCGTTACTCAGAACAACGTGAGTTGGATCGAGAAGGCCGAGAAGCTGGACAAGTACAAGGTCCGCCTCACGACCAAGCAGGTCTTCCCGGCGGCCATCGAGTATCTCGCGGGTCCAGTCGTCATCCACCCGAACGAGTATTATGAGAAGGTCGGCCCCAAGGGTCAAAA
The DNA here is from genome assembly GCF_016811235.1 of Microvirga arabica. GTDB lineage: Bacteria > Pseudomonadota > Alphaproteobacteria > Rhizobiales > Beijerinckiaceae > Microvirga > Microvirga arabica. Next base: position 20,221 of record NZ_JAFBID010000068.1, on the reverse strand, counting down.
TGACAAGCCTGTCGGCTCTGGTCCCTACAAGGTGACGAATTACGTCCCCGGCAAGTCGATCACCCTTGAAAAGAACGCCGACTACTTCAAGGACTCTCCGAAGCCCCAGCCCAAGATCGGCAAGATTGAGATCCGCTTCATCCCGGACCGCCAGACGCAAATGGCAGAGGTGATCTCCAACGGCATCGACTTCATCATGCATGTGCCGAAGGATCAGGCTGACCAACTCCAGGCCGTGCCGACCCTCCAGGTCGTCTCTGGCGAGACCATGCGAATCGTGTTCATGCAGATGAACATGCTTGAAGGCACTCCTGCTCCGGCGCTCAAGGACGAGCGCGTGCGTAAGGCCATCATCCACGCCATCGACCGCGAAGGAATGGTGAAGTCGATCGTCGGCGCTGGATCGCGCGTCATCAACACCATCTGCTTCCCGAGCCAGTTCGGCTGCACCGACGAGGGCGCCACACGCTATCCTTACGATCCCGCCAAGGCTAAGCAGCTCCTGGCCGAGGCAGGCTTCGCTAACGGCCTACAGCTCGACATCCTTGCCTATCGCGAGCGTAACCAAACCGAGGCCCTGATCGGCTATCTCCAAGCAGTTGGCATCAAGACCAATCTGCGCTTCCTGCAGTATGCCGCCATGCGCGAGCAGGTCGCCAGCAACAAGGCGATGCTCACGCACCAGACCTGGGGCTCGTTCTCGGTCAACGATGTCTCCGCCGCAACCCCGAACTATTTCGCGTTCCGCTCCGAGGACATCACCCGCGATCCGCAGGTGCGCGATCTCCTCGGGAAGGGCGACAACTCGGTTGATCCGGAAGTCCGTAAGGAAGCCTACAAAGCCGCCCTGAAGATCATCGCCGACAAGGCTTACGCCGTGCCGCTGTATTCGCTGCCGGTCTACTACGTCGCCACGTCGGATCTGAACTTCAAGGCTTACCCAGACGAAATGCCCCGCTTCTGGGAAATGACCTGGAAGTAGGCCTGCGCTCCTGCGGGGCGGAGCGGCTCTCAGCGAGCCGCTCCGATTCTGACCGGATCAGAAGAGAACGCAGACGCTGCATTTGCGTATCATGACGCATCTTGTCCGACGCCAGCCCGATCCCATTCAAAGGACACGATAGCGGTCTCGACAGGTTAGTGATCCGTTGCTGGATCAACACGGAGCAATGCCGTGATCGGCTATATCCTCAAACGCCTAGGCTTGGCGCTCCTCGTAGCGCTGGCAGTCTCGGCCATCACTTTCTTTCTCCTTCGCCTCTCGGGCGACGTCGCACTCGCCATTGCAGGCGAAGGCGCACAGAAGGAAGACCTTGATCTCATTCGGAAGACCTACGGTCTCGACCGGCCGCTTGTCGTGCAGTATGTCGATTGGCTCTGGCAGACGCTCCAGGGTAATTTCGGAACCTCTCTCTACTTCAAGACCGATGTGAGCAGGCTCGTCCTCGACAAGCTCCCCACCACGATCATTCTCGGCTTCACGGCGCTGGGCTTCGCTCTGCTCATCTCGATTCCCCTCGGTGTTCTAGCGGCAGTCTACGCGAACAGCTGGATCGACCGGCTGGCTCTTGCCATAGCCGTGGTGGGACAGGCGCTGCCCAATTTCTTCTTCGCGCTCATCCTCGTGATGGTCTTCTCCATTACCCTCCGCTGGCTGCCGGTCTCGGGTTCGGGTACGTGGCTTCATTTCATCATGCCTACCATCGCGCTCGGCTACTACGTCGCACCGGCCTTCATGCGTCTCATCCGCGCCGGAATGATCGAGGTTCTGTCGGCAGACTATATCCGCACCGCCCGCGCCAAGGGACTGCCTACGCACAAGGTCATCTTCAAGCATGCGCTGCGGAATGCGGTTGTTCCGGTCGTAGCGCTCACGGCGGTGCAGCTGGGCTTCCTGCTCGGCGGGTCGGTCGTCATCGAAACAATCTTCGCCCTCGATGGATTGGGATACCTCGCCTATCAGAGCATCACGTACAAGGACTTCCCCGTCATGCAGATCATCGTCCTGCTGTTGTCGATCCTCTACGTGCTCCTGACCCTTGCCTCCGACATTGCCAACGCGTGGCTCGATCCGCGCATCCGGGTGGCCTGACATGACCGACACAATTCTCTCCGTTCCGACAGTGGCGGAAGCATCGCCCGGCAGGCGGCTCGCCCGTCGCTTCCTGGGTCAGAAGGCCTTCGTCATTGGGGCAGGCATCCTCGCGGTTATCATAACGCTAGCCCTCCTCGCGCCGCTGATCGCGCCGCACGATCCCTATGCGCAGAACCTTGCTCTCCGGAACGTGCCCCCCGTCTGGTACGCAAAGGGATCGTGGCTGCATCCGCTCGGGACGGATCAACTCGGGCGCGACTATCTCTCCCGCGTGCTCTACGGCGCACAGATCTCTCTGCTGATTGGCATTAGCGTCGTTCTGATTTCAGGGATTATCGGCACGACGCTTGGCCTGATGGCAGGCTATTTCGGCGGCAAAATGGATCTCATGGTGACCTTCCTCGTCACCACCCGCCTCTCGATGCCCGTGATCCTCGTGGCCCTCGCTGTGGTGGCCATGGTCGGCGGCTCCCTGTGGATCGTCATTCTGGTGCTGGGGCTTCTCAAGTGGGACCGCTTTGCGGTGGTGATGCGTAGCGCAACCCAGCAGGTCCGCTCCCTCGACTACGTCGCCGCCGCGGAAGCCGCAGGGGCGTCCACCACGCGCATCATCCTCCGGGAGGTACTGCCCAACATCGCCCCCCATCTCATTGTCGTCGCGACCCTCGAGGCCGCAAGCGCCATCCTGCTGGAAGCCGCACTCTCCTTCCTCGGCCTCGGCGTGCAGCCGCCTCTGCCCTCCTGGGGCCTCATGATCTCGGAGGCGAAGGCCTACATGTTCTTCTCCTTCTGGCTCATCGCCATTCCGGGATCGGCGCTGGCGCTGCTGATCTTCGCCATCAACCTCGCAGGCGACGGCCTGCGCGACGTGATCTCGCCGGAAGGACGAGTCTGAGCCCATGAGCGAAGCAATCCTCGAAGTTGGCGGTCTGAGCGTCGACATCGCCACTCCGCGTGGCGCTCTTCACGCAGTGCGCGACATCTCCTTTTCCGTGAAGAGCGGAGAAACCCTCTGCCTCGTCGGCGAATCCGGCTGCGGCAAGTCCATGACTTCTCTCGCGATCATGGATCTCCTGCCCAAGGCCGCGACCCGAACAGCCCGACGCCTCGCCTTCGCCGGCGAGGATCTCGGCAAGGCTAGCCGCAAGCGTGTCAATACCCTGCGCGGCGATCGCATGGCGATGATCTTTCAGGAGCCGATGACAGCGCTGAACCCGGCCTACACGATCGGCAACCAGCTCGTAGAAGCCTATCGCCAGCATCGCAGTGCGAGCGAAGCGGAGGCACGGGAGCGAGCCGTTTATCTGCTTGGCAAGGTTGGCATCGCCTCGGCGGCCCAGCGCCTCGGTCAGTACCCACACCAGCTTTCCGGCGGTCTACGCCAACGCGTCATGATCGCGATGGCGCTGATGTGTGGCCCTGACCTGCTGATCGCGGACGAGCCCACGACGGCGCTCGACGTGACGATCCAGGCGCAGATCCTGCGTCTCCTTGCCGACCTTCAGCGCGAGCTCGGCATTGCAATGGTGCTCATCACCCACGATCTCGGCATCGTGGCGCGCATCGCTGACCGGGTGGCCGTTATGTATGCCGGCCAGATCGTGGAGGAAGGCCCGACGGCTTCTCTCTTCGCCAACCCGCGACATCCGTATACACAAGGACTGATCGACTGCATTCCGGTGCCCGGCCGCACGGTGCCGGGTGGGAAGCTCGGCGTCATTCCGGGCGTGGTGCCTTCGCTGATTGGCGAGATCCGGGGCTGCAGCTTCCGCGACCGCTGCAGCCATGCTCGTGACATCTGTGCCGCGACGGTACCCGTGAAAGAAACAGAAGACGGCCACCAATGGCGTTGCATTCTGGAGAACGCAGTATGACGACGCTCCTCGAAGCCCGCGATCTCACCCGCTCCTTCGAGGTGAGCCAAGGTATGTTCAAAGCACGTCGGAAGCTGCATGCCGTCAATGGCATCAGCCTCGACATTCGCAAGGGAGAGGTGCTCGGGATCGTGGGCGAGTCCGGCTGTGGCAAGTCCACGCTCGCCCGCATGCTCCTTGGCCTCCTGCCGCCAACCGAGGGCGGCATCACGCTCGACGGAACGGACATCCGGACTCTTGGCCGGAAGGGCATGGCCCGGCGGGTGCAGCCTGTGTTCCAGGACCCCTATTCCTCGCTCAATCCCCGGCGGACAGTCGCGTCTATCGTGGCCCTGCCGCTTGAGGTCCATGGCATCGGCACCGCGGCGGAGCGGCGCAAGCAGGCACTTGAGATCCTCGACAAGGTGGGCCTGCCCCAGCGCTTCGCGGATCGTTATCCCCGCGAGCTCTCGGGCGGTCAGCGCCAGCGCGTGGCGATTGCCCGGGCCCTCGTTATGAACCCGGAGGTCGTTGTCTGTGATGAGCCGACCTCTGCGCTCGACGTTTCCGTCCAGTCGCAAATCCTCAATCTGCTGATGGATCTGCGACGGGAACTCGGCCTGACTTACGTGTTCATCAGCCATAACCTCGCCGTGGTCGAGCATATCGCGACCCGCGTTGCGGTCATGTACCTCGGCCGCGTCGTTGAACTGGCGGAAACGGAAACCCTCTTCAGAACGCCGCGCCATCCCTACACCAAGGCGCTCCTGGCCTCCGTCCTGACACCGGAACCAGGACAGGGTATTCCGGAGACCGGGCTCGGCCTTGCCTTTCCGGACCCGCTCAACCCGCCGCCCGGCTGCCCGTTCCATCCGCGCTGCCCTGCGCGGATGCCCCACTGCAGCACCACCGTGCCGCGCCTCCTCCAACTCGGGCGGGATGCAGTCGCCTGTCATCTTCACGATCCCGGACAGAGCATCCCATCCACACAGTGATGATGGCGCCTCTGCGCGCCATTCCCCTCCCTTGTCGAATAACAGGAAACAGCCCTAATGACTCGTGAGAAAGCCATCGCAAAGGCCGAGAACTATTTTGACTCCGGCGCTTTCAAGACCGATCTGGCCCGTCTTGTCGCGATGCCGACCGAGAGTCAGAACCCAGAGCGGTCCGACGTGCTCACGGCCTATATCGAGACCGAGATGCGGCCTTTGCTTGAGAGCCTGGGCTTCACCTGCAAGACGCTCAACCATCCGCGGGCGAAAGGGCCGTTCCTTTATGCCGAGCGAATGGAGGATCCGGTGCTCCCGACGGTTCTGGGCTATGGCCATGGCGATGTCATCCGGGGTCTGGACAAGGACTGGAGCGAGGGCCTGTCGCCCTGGACGCTCACGGAAGTGGGCGATCGCTGGTACGGCCGTGGCGTGGTCGACAACAAGGGCCAGCATGTCATCAACATTTCGGCCCTGAAGGCTGTCCTCGAGACGCGCGGCAGGCTGGGTTTCAATGCCAAGTACCTGATCGAGATGGGCGAGGAAATGGGCTCTCCCGGCCTGAGGGAGCTGTGCTCCGAGCAAAAGAAGCTGCTGAAATCGGACGTGCTCATCGGTTCGGACGGTCCACGCCTGAATGCAGAGCGCCCGACTGTCTTCCTCGGCTCGCGCGGCGGCGTCACGTTTGACCTGACGATCGACGCCCGCGAAGGCGGCCACCATTCTGGCAACTGGGGTGGCCTGCTCTCCGATCCAGCCATTCAGCTTGCACATGCAATCTCTACGATTGCATCACCGACCGGCCAAATCCGTATTCACGAATGGGTGCCGAAGGAAGTCCCCGCCTCCGTGCGCAAGGTTCTGGCCGACTGCGAAGTCGATGGCGGACCGGATGGGCCGACGATTGATCCCGAATGGGGCGAGCCTGGCCTCACCCCGGCCGAGCAGGTGTTCGGCTGGTGCTCGTTCGACGTGCTGGCCATGAAGGCAGGCAACCCGGAAACACCTGTTAATGCCGTGCCGCCCAAAGCTTGGGCGCGTTGCCAGTTGCGCTTCGTCGTCGGCATTGATCCGGAGGAGGTTCTGCCGGCCTTGCGCCGCCACCTCGATCGCCATGGTTTCCCGATGGTTCAGGTATCGAAGAGCCGCGATGAGATCTTCCATGCCACACGCCTCGATCCGGAGGATCCTTGGGTCACATGGTCGGTTGGCTCGCTCGCCCGTACAACCGGCAAGAAGCCTGCTATTTTGCCGAACCTTGGCGGATCCTTACCCAATGATATTTTCTCGGAGATCTTGGGACTACGCACGATCTGGGTGCCGCATTCCTACCCTGGCTGTTCTCAGCATGCTCCCAACGAGCATCTGCCCGTCGCGATCGCCCGCGAAGGGCTGGCCATGATGGCAGGTCTTTATTGGGATCTTGGCACAGGCGACACGCCGCCTCTCGGGCGCTCGGCATAGGATGCTGGGCTGGATGTGTGCAAGGCTCGCATCCAGCCCATACTGGCTGCCGGAAGCGGCTGTCCTTATGTCCTTTGCTGGCGGGTGAACTGAGCTGGTATGCGCAGCCAACAGCACACTGCTATGCCACTCCTTGCCTCCTGCTATTCAACTGCCGGCAAGAAGCCAGCCCAACAGGAGCGGTATGGTGACAATGGAAAGTAGGGTCGATAGCACGACAACCCCAGCGACTTCTTCGGGTTGATTGTTCCATCGCTGGGCGAACAGATAGTTGTATACGGCAACCGGGTTCGCACACTGTAAGATCAAGACCGCTTTCATGCTTCCACTCAGGCCGAAGAGCGCAGCTACTGCGATGCCAATGGCCGCTCCACACCCAATGCGGATACCGGAGACAAGTGCAGCTCGCCAGAATGCCCCGACCTTGAGCAGGCTGAGCGAGGATCCGAGCATCAGAAGCATCAGGGGAACGGTCATATCTCCGATGAGCCCGACAGTGGCCTTTATCCACCTGGGTAGCTCGACCCCAGTGAAAGAGAGGAGAATTCCAATTGCGACGGCATAAAGAATTGGGAGCCGTATCAACCCTCGCCAGTTCGCTTGGCCCGCAGCGATCGCCTGTCCCAGCGTATAGTTTGCGACGGATGACATCGAGAAGAAGGCGATTGCGTAGCCCAATCCCTCAGTACCGAATGCATAGAGCGACAGGGGCAAACCGAGATTGCCAGCATTCGGGAAGGCAATCGAAGGTAGAAAGGTTCGTAGCCGTAGACCGAAGGCAAGCAGGAGCAACGCCCCCACGCCTACGAAAAGAACGATCGCTGTCCCTGTTGCGACGGCAATGTCCAAGAAGGCATCGGATGATAGTCGCGTCTCTTGGAACGTACTAATGATAAGACAGGGCGTCGCGATATCTGAGATGAGAGCCGTGAGCTCTTTGGAATTTAGCCGGTAGCCAAGCCGGGTCCATGCGAAGCCAATCGAGACAGTGATGAGGATCGGTACGACGACCGAGAAAATAACCCCAATCATTCGCGCTACCAGCCCTCTCGAGTCCTACAAGGTTCCCTGCGCGCCTACTCTACACATGGCGGAGGGAGAGTGCAGCAGAGGTCAGGGCAATATTAAAACGCTTGTCGTAGATGCCTGCTCTTCCGCATGCCCCTCCGACGGCAGGTATGTGGCGCTCTGCAAAGCGCAAGCCCATGACCAGACCGTGGCTGCGTTTAGCTGTGACTGGAGCTGAAATCTCTCTTCCTACTGTTGACGCATGACCATTCCGAGCAAATGGAAGCCGCGCCGCCCGTGATTCGAGATCCAGCTGTCCCATCACAAACACCGAAATCTTTCGGCCGTTTATGTCCGAGGCACCCCATCGTATCTCTCATTCAATCACTTTTGGCTGCCGGATGCGCAACAGGTGCACGCGTCTCATCAGGCCAGCCCAGAACGGCCAGGTTACAAGAATGATCGCGAGAGTCGTAATTGTGCCCACGAGTGGGTTCGAGAAGAAAATGTTCAAGCTGCCTTGGGACATCAGCATCGACTGGCGGAACGCGTCCTCCGCCTTATCCCCGAGCACCAGGGCCAAGACCAGCGGTGCAATCGGGTAGTCGAGCTTCTTGAACACATAACCAACGATGCCGAAGATCAGCGCAAGCCACAGATCCGGCTTGGACGCACCAACGGTCCAGGCGCCGATGAAGCAGACGACGACGATGAGCGGGCCAATAATCGCGAATGGTATCCGCAAGATAGAGGCGAAGAGCGGCACTGTCGCGAGAACCAGGATGACGGCCACCACATTGCCGATATACATAGAAGCGATGAGGCCCCAAACGAAGTCAGGTCGCTCAATGAACAGCATCGGACCGGGATTGAGCCCCCAGATCATCAGGCCGCCCATCATCACGGCAGCTGTGGCAGAACCGGGGATGCCAAGGGCGAGCATCGGTAGCATGGCGGCAGTGCCCGCGCCATGATCAGCGGCTTCCGGCGCGATAATGCCCTCGGGTTCACCGGTTCCAAAGTGCTCCCGCCGACGCGAGAATCTCTTCGCCAGCCCATAGCTCATGAAAGACGCTGCAGTGGGGCCACCGGGCGTGATGCCCATCCAGACGCCGATCAGGCTGCCCCTGATCAGGGCAACCCAGTACCGTGGCATGCGGACAAGGGTTTCCAGAACGCCTGCAAGGCTGACCTTCGCCCTCACGCCCTCAAACTTGAGCCCCTCCTCCATCGTGAGGAGAAGTTCGCCGATTCCGAAAAGGCCGATGACGACAATCAGAAAGCTGATGCCGCGCAGTAATTCATCGAACCCGAACGTCAACCTCAGGCTTCCAGAGATCGTATCCATGCCGACGGTTGCGAATGCAAAACCCAGGAGGATGGAGACGATCGTCTTTGAAGGTTGCGCGGCGGATAGGCCAACAAAGCTTGCAAAGGCCAGAAAGTAGACGGCGAAGAACTCAGGAGACGAGAACTGAAGGGCAAAGCTCGTCACCCAACCGGATAAGAGTGTGGTGACGATCACGCCCACCATTGCACCAAATCCAGCTGACAGGAACGCGAAGGAGAGCGCCTGGATGGCACGCCCTTGCTTGGCCATCGGATGGCCGTCAAAGGTCGTTGCAACAGAGGACGGTTCGCCCGGAATATTGAACAGGATCGATGTCGTGGAGCCGCCGAACAGCGCGCCCCAGTACATGCTGGTCAGCAGAATGATTGCTCCGACTGGGTCCATTGTGTAGGTCAGCGGCAGCAGGAGCGTCACTCCATTGGGTGCTCCCAAACCCGGAAGCACGCCGACCAGAATGCCAAGCAGGACGCCAACCATCATCAGCATCACATGCTGCATTGTCAGAGCGACTACGAAGCCGTGGAAAAGTGAGTCGAGATTGGCCATGAAACACCTCAATAAAGCCCGAGCAGCGCTTCGATCGGGCCCGTCAGGAGGGGCACCTTGAACCAAATCGGAAATATGAGCCGCATCGCAACTGCAACCGCGAATGCCAAACCAATCGCGAACAGGGGGCGATAGCCACCCTGGAAAATCATCACGAACGCCAGATAAAGTATTGCCGCGACATAGAGGCCGAGGAACAGAGAGAGCACGACGAAGCCAAGAATTGGCAGGCCGAAGGCGAGCACGCTCCGCATCTGTGCATTCGTGACAAAGACTTCGTTACCGAAACCACGTCGTCGCAGCGCCAGGACAAGATTTGTAAGGCTTGCCAGGATAATGAGGATGCCGATGCGGAATGGGAAGTAGCCTGATCCCGGGCCTGAATCGCCCCAGCCGATGTCATGCTCGGCGGCTCCCCAAATGACGGCTGCGCCAACTCCTCCGGTGACAAGCGCCGTTGCCACCTCCATGCTTGCGCGCGATATGAGCGCCCGCTCGTTATCCACTGATCCCACCTCCCGCTAGAGAACGAAAGGCACGGGAAATGTCGTGCCTTTCGCAAGGACCCAAAGGTTCAGTTGACGAGCCAACCTTCTTCTTCATACACCTTGCGGGTGCGCTTCTCATCCTCATCAATGAAGGCCTTGAGGTTGCTCCCCGCCATGAAACGGCCAGTCTGCGCGGTCCTCGTCAGATAGTCCTTCCACTCGGGAGTCTCGGTTACCTTCTTGAGGACACCCGCCCAGAAATCCACGGTGGCCTGAGGCGTTCCCGGTGGAAGTGCAACGGTGCGTGGCATCTGATACGCCTCGATACCCGCCCCCTGCTCCTTGCAAGTCGGAATGTCGTGCCAGCTCTGCGTCGGAGTGACCTTTGGCCCTTCTGCCATCCTCTCCTTTGAGAACACGCACAGAGCCTTTAATTGCCCCGCCTTCCAATGCCCAACGCTCTCGCTCGGGTTATTGACGTGGGACTGCACGTGCCCGCCCGTAAGCTGAACCGAAGCCTCACCGCCGCTCTTGAAGGGAATGTAGACAAACTTCGCGCCCGTATCTTTCTCGATCAAGCGCGTGAGCGTCTGGTCCGTATCCTTCGACAAAGCGCCCGCCATCTTGAAGGGACCGCTGGCAGCTTTGGCTGCTGTCGTGAACGACTTGTAGTCATTGTATGGTGCGTCACCCTTGGTCCAGAGAATGAACTCGTCGAACACCATCGCGGCGACGGGCATGAAATCCGTATGTTTGAATGCCACTTTGGCAACCATGGGCAGTGTGTAAAGATTGGAGGTGCCAAATGCGAGCTTGTGACCATCCCCCTCTGCAGCTTTGACGTAAACAAAGGTCTCGGCTCCGCTGCCACCGCCCTTGTTCGAGACCAGGATCGGCTGATCTATCAACTTGTTGTTCTGGATTGCCAGCTGTACTGCGCGCGCAAAGATGTCTGTGCCACCGCCCGCCCCCGCCGCGCCGACGAACTCCACTGGCTTGGTTGGCTTCCACTCGGCCTGCGCAAAGGCTGGTGCAGTTCCCAGGACCAGGGCCATTGCGGCCGACGCTGCGAAGCCGAGTGCACGCTGTGCATTAATTACCTTCGGAATCATTCAGTCCTCCTTGCGCGCTTGACCGAAGCGGCAAACGCGACATTCGACGTTCCCTACCTACCGCCTTCTCGCAGACGGTCTTCTTTTATGGTTTTCGTAATTATGAATTCAAAAAACCGGTTGTGACAAGCCTTTTCTTCCCGAAGTGGGGAGCAGCAATGGAGTGCTCAGCCGGCTTCGGTATACTGCCAGATATTCGAAAGCTCCTGCGCTGGCAGCAGGGGTTGAGGGCCCTATCATTGAAGCAAAGCCAAGCCCGATGTCGGTGCTTTTGTTACCGAGAACTTCTCACCCTATCGCCCAGAGGCACTGTCGAAAGTGCGCTTGTTGAGGGCGTCAGGCAAAAACAAGCTCATTGTTGGAGGCACATGAGAACACCCACGAGCACCATCAGGGCCAGAATGCCACCTGTTGCGGCCGCTGCATCACGAGAGCGAATAGCTGGAGCGCTCCAAGCAAGTCAGCACCTGCCTAGGCAGCATCGCTTGAACGGCTCACGGCTGCCGCCCCGTCCAATACATGCTGGAGGCATGTCAAACAGCCGCAGAGACTGCCTCTCTCTGCTACCCGACCTCTGGCTCGAACGATGCGGCCTTGATCGCGGAAACAGCGCACGCTTCGTCATTGTCGGAGGTATCGCCGGAGATCCCAACTGCGCCGATGGTTTCCCCTGAGGGTCCGTTGATGAGAACGCCGCCGGGAACGGGGACAAGGGCCCCCCCGGCGATCGCGTTCACGGCAGAAACAAAATAAGGCTGCTCTTGAGCACGCCTGAAAATTGCTCGCGACCCAAGACCAAGACCTAAGGCCCCGAATGCTTTCCCGTGCGCCACCTTGTCCCTCAGCAAGGACGTCCTGTCCTGAGCAGCCGATGCCTTGACACTGCCTCTGCTGTCCAGAACGACAACAGCAAGTGGTTTGAGCCTACGTCGGGCAGCCTCCTCGAGGGCTGCGTGGATGATCTCTTGGGCTGCCTTTAGCGTGAGCATGAACTCCTCCGACAGTGGTCGTTTCCAGTAAGGATATCCTTGTAAGGAGAGTGGGCTGGGCCACAGGCCAAACTGGCACAGGCTCTCCCAGCCCGGCCGGAGTGTTATTCGGCCGCTTGGGACGTGGCTCCGGCATTGCCGCTCAAGTAGTTCATGGCCACTTCGACACCTCCGGACCGGTGAGGAATTCCGCACACGCGCAAGCCCATCTCAATCCCGGAGAGAACGCCGGTTACCATGAGATCATGAAAATCGCCGAGATGACCAATCCGGAAGACCCGGTCGGCAAGGGGACCGAGACCATTGCCGAGGGACATATTGCAGCGCGTCAGGATCTCTGCCCTCAACCGATCGGCGGAATATCCCTCGGGAAGCCGCACCGCGGTCAGTGAGGATGAGTACTCCAGTGGGTTTTGGCACTGGATTTCAAGACCCCAATGACGCACGCAACGCCGGGTTGCTTCAGCGGCGCGATCATGCCGGGCGAAGACATTGTCGAGACCTTCCTCGTGCAGCATCTGGATCGCAACACTGAGCCCCTGCAGGAGGTTTGTCGACGGGGTATAGGGGAAGAAGCCCTTTGCATTGATCGCCAGCATATCCTCCCAATCCCAGAACGAGCGCGGGAGTTTCGCTTTCTTTGCAGCGGCAAGGGCCTTATCCGAGACCGCATTGAAGGACAATCCCGGCGGAAGCATCAGCCCCTTCTGGGATCCTCCGACCGTAACGTCCACACCCCACTCTTCGTGCCGGTAATCAATTGACCCGAGAGACGATATCGTATCGACGAGAAGCAAAGCCGGATGGCCTGCATTGTCGATGGCTCGTCGCACGGCGGCAATATTGGAGGTCGCTCCTGTCGATGTCTCATTGTGCACGACAGCGACAGCTTTGATCGTGTGGGCCTTATCCTCTGCCAGTCGAGCCTCGATCGCATCAGCATTTACGCCAGAGCGCCAATCGCCCTTGATGAACTCCGCCTCGATCCCAAGACGCTTCGCCATCTTGCTCCAAAGGGTTGAGAACCATCCTGTCTCGAACATCAAGACGTTGTCGCCGGGCGAGAGTATATTGACGAGGGCGGCCTCCCAGGCGCCGGTTCCGGAGGCCGGATAGATGATTACCGGCCCTGATGTCTTGAAGATCGTGCGAATGCCCGTGAGAACTTCCAGCCCAAGCTTGGCGAACTCCGGACCCCGATGATCGATCGTCGGCTTCGCGATTGCAGCAAGGATCGGCAGGGGCGTGTTAGTGGGCCCAGGAATCTGCAGGAAATGGCGGCCTGTATGGTGTGTCACATGATCCTCCCTTGCGCAGGCCTTGAAGTGACGTCAGACCCGCCGATTTGCTAGTTTTGAATTTTGTATTATGAATTCCAAGTGCGCAAGAGCCGGCGTAAGAGCGGCACATTTAGGACCTTTCCCATGCATGGCACGTTCTCTTCCCCCGCCGCCCCACAGCATCCTCAAAGGCGCGACCTCGGTTTGGAACGGCGGCTCTCCAATGCTCTGGAGGGTGAGGTTCGCTTCGACGCCTTCACACGCGGCCGATATGCGACAGATGCATCATTGTATCAAATCATGCCCGTCGGCGTCGTCTTTCCGAAGAGCGCCGCAGACATTGAGGCCAGCCTGAAAATTGCCCGCGAGCATGGGGTTTCGGTCATCGCGCGCGGTGGGGGAACCTCGCAAAATGGACAGCCTATCGGGGCTGGGCTGATCGTCGATTGCAGCCGGCACTTCAACGCGATCACGTCATACGATCCAAAGGCGCGGACAGTCACCGTCGAGCCCGGCATTGTGCTGGAACACCTCAACGCCAAGCTCAAGGCGGATGGGCTGTTTTTCCCCGTTGAGCCGTCGACGGCAAGCCGCTGCACGATTGGTGGAATGACGGGCAACAACTCCTGCGGCGCGCGCTCCCTGCGCTACGGGAAGATGGTGGATAATGTCGTTTCTACAACGGGCCTCTTTTCGGATGGCGAAGCATTCCGCTTCGATGGGGCTGAGACAGCAGGCTCAGAGCGTGCGGCACGGCTTTCGGCCGAAATGATTGCGCTGGCTCACCGCGAGCGCACCGAGATCGAGCGCATGTTCCCGAAGGTGCAGCGCCGGGTTGGCGGGTACAATCTTGATGCGCTTCTTCTCGAGCAGCCGAATCTCGCGCATCTCCTGGTTGGTTCAGAGGGCACGCTCGCGGTGACCACGGGCGTCACCCTGAGGCTCTCAACCATCCCGGTTCACCGCGTCATGGGTGTCTGCCATTTCCCTTCATTCCGTGCGGCCATGGAGACCACGCGTCACTTGGTGGCGCTCGGGCCGACTGCGGTCGAACTCGTCGACAACAACATCCTGGTGCTTGGGGCTGACATCCCCCTCTTCCGTAGAACGCTTGCCGACATTACCAAAGGCGAGCCGAATTGTTTGCTTCTTGTTGAGTTTGCAGGCGACAGGCTGGACGAACTCAAGGCGGATTTGAAGCGCCTGGACCAATGCATGGCCGATCTCGGCTTCCCGGATGCCGTCGTCGAGGTTGTCGAGCCGCCGCGTCAGCGCCAGGTCTGGGAGGTTCGCGAAGCCTGCCTCAACATCATGATGTCCATGAAAGGAGATGCCAAGCCTGTCTCCTTCATTGAGGATTGCGCAGTCCCCCTGGAGCATCTTGCCGACTACACTGATGCCATTACAGAGCTGTTTGAGCGCCATGGCACACGCGGTACCTGGTATGCTCATGCTTCTGTGGGCTGCCTTCATGTTCGACCAATCCTGAACATGAAGAGTGACACTGATGTCGGTGCGATGCGTGCCATTGCGGAGGATGCCTGTGATCTCGTGCGGCGGTTCAAAGGCTCCCACTCCGGAGAGCACGGCGACGGCATCTCGCGTTCCGAATTTCACGAGCGCATGTTCGGCACCCGCCTGGTGCGCGCCTTCGAGGCCGTGAAGGATGGGTTCGATCCTGAGAACCAGCTCAACCCCGGCAAGATCGTCCGTCCCTATCGGATGAATGATCGAAGCCTGATGCGTTTTCCGCCGGCCTACGACAGCGTGGAGCCCCGCAGGACGGCTCTGGACTGGTCTGACTGGGGCGGCTTTGGCCAAGCTGTCGAGATGTGCAACAACAACGGCACGTGCCGGAAGACACTGGGCGGAACCATGTGTCCGTCCTATCGCGCCACCCGCCAGGAGCAGCATGTTACCCGCGGCCGCGCCAACTCGCTACGCCTGGCAATCACCGGGCAGCTTGGCCCGAATGCCTTCACCTCCCCCGAGATGAAGGAGACGCTTGATCTGTGCGTCTCCTGCAAAGGCTGCAAGCGCGAGTGTCCGACTGGCGTCGATATGGCGAAGATGAAGATCGAGTTTCTCCATCACTACCATGCACGCCACGGCCTGCCCCTCAAGGAGCGGCTGATTGCCCATCTGCCACGCTACGCACCTCTCGCGAGCCTGATTGCACCGCTCCTGAACCTGCGCGACACCCTCCCCTTCCTGGCAAAAGCAACGGAACGCTGGCTCGGGTTCAGCGCACGCCGCTCGTTGCCGCAATGGGGACGCCCGTGGCGGCAGATCGGCGAAGTGGCGGGCGTGGAAGACGTTGTTGGCGACGGTCGCGACATCGTGCTGTTCGGCGATACTTTCAACCGCTATTTCGAGCCCGAGAACCTGGAGGCCGCAGAGCGCGTCCTGACAGCGGCCGGTTACCGTCTGCACCGGGTCCAGGCCAGCGGCGGAAAGCGTCCCTTGTGCTGCGGTCGGACCTATTTGTCCGCCGGACTTGTTGACCAAGCCCGCCGAGAGGCGCAGCGCACCCTTGATGCGCTGAAGCCCTTTGTAGACCGGGGCGCTCGGGTGATCGGTCTTGAACCATCTTGCCTCTTAACCTTCCGAGATGAGTTTGGGGCGCTGCTGCCGAAGAAGGAAGTAGAGCCGTTAGCAGAAGCTGCCTTCCTCTTGGAGGAGGTGCTGGCCACCGATCTGGAAGCTGGCAGGATTTCACTGCCACTCACAGACCAGGGCGGACGGACGGCTCACTTGCACGGCCATTGTCACCAGAAGGCATTCGGATTAATGGGGGCAGTTGAGAGTGTCTTGCGAAGGGTGCCCGGCCTCAACGTGCAGGTCATCGAGTCGAGTTGCTGTGGAATGTCAGGTGCGTTCGGTTATGGCGCACAGACGATCGATGTCTCCTACGCTATGGCAGAGCTGTCGCTGTTGCCGACGGTGCGCAAGGCCGGGCCTGAAGATATTGTGGTCGCAGACGGAACGAGTTGCCGCCACCAGATACACGATGGTGCCCAACGCGAGGCAATTCATGTCGCCCGCGTGCTCGACAAGGCTCTCACCCCCGGCTGCAAGCCCCTGACATGAACACGATGCCCAAGACCTTTGTAGATATGGCTGTATAATGAACCGCTTGGAAACGACTACCAGTATCAGCCGGCGTTATCTTCATGACGAAGTGGCAGAGCGTCTGCGGAAATTGATCCACTCCGGCGAGCTCGAACCGAAGTCGCGCGTCAATGAGCTGGAGCTTGCCGAACGCTTTGGAATATCCCGAACTCCACTGCGCGAGGCAATTAAGATCCTTGCGACTGAAGGTCTGCTGGAGCTACTTCCCAATCGCGGTGCACGGGTCGCCAGCATCACAAATCATGAGATCGACGAAATGATCGAAGTGGTAGCTGGGCTTGAAGCGACGGCTGCCGACCTCGCTTGTCGGCGGATTACGGATGAAGAGATTGCGTCGATCGAGGCACTCCATCACCGGATGATAACGGCTTGGAAACAGGGGGACCACTCCACCTATTTCACGCTTAATCGTGAGATCCACGAAGCAATCATGGCTGCGAGCCGCAATGCGACGCTGCAGGGAATTTACGAGGGCTTATCTGGGCGTATTCAACGCACGCGCTACTCGGCGCATAAGACACCTGAGCAATGGCATAGGGCAGTTAACGAGCATGAGGCGATGGTAAAACTTCTCAAATCTCGCGATGCCGAAAATCTTGCGAAGTTGATGCGCGAGCACATCCGCGGCAAGAAGCAAGTAATTTTAGCCGCGTATGGAGAGAGCACCTGACGCGCTCTTCATCTTGAAGTGGAGCCCTGCTACATAGCACCATTTGAATTGGTGCCGGACAGCTCGCAAGTCAGCCTGGAGCAGCTATAAGTTCTCCTGGAAGGTTCCTCCCACAGGGAAAGCCGACGTCCGCCGGAGCGGATACTGGCGGCGCAGATCGGCGTCGGCCAACAGCTTTGAGGCAGCCTGTCGCAGGCGTTATCACATCATGCAAGTAAATTCCATTTGGCTCATGCGCCCTCCGGCCTAATTGTCATCGAAAGCGCCCCATCCAGCATTCACACGAGGGCATTATAGGTAAGGAGAAACCATTCATGTGATAGAGCCCTCCGCTAGCTTCGACCCAATGTTCGGAGTAATTTTCATTCAGCCGGCTCTGGTCTGGTTAGACCGGAGGTATCTCCGATGAACGTTTTTCCAGCTTTGCCGGACCGCTGCTCCAGAGAGGCGATGTAGGTGTCACGGAAGGGTTTCGCCAACTTAACGCTTTTACTTGCCCTTTCTGATATTTAGGTCTGGCGCCAACCACGCATTTTCAATAGCTTAGACCGGCAGGGGATAGCTGAACTCGCTACAAAGCAGTCTTTACTTGGTTAAGCTGACGATGCCGTTTGAACCCAATCTACACATGTGGCTCGCGACGGATTAGCTGCCCTACAGGACTGGCGTTTGCTGTCTTAGACCGCATCAATTTGGTTGTCTGGCCGTGCTGCAACGAACGTCGACAGCGTAGAACAGGTTGCGTCGACTGCGGCAATATTCGGATATTCATCCAGAGAGAGGTTGAGGCGCCGTGCATTATAGACCTGCGGTACGAGATACACGTCTGCCAGAGTTGGATGCGAACCGAAGGCGAAAGGACCGGGTTGCAGGAGATCCTCAAGAGCACTGAAGCCTATTCTAATCCAAGTAGTGCACCAGGCATCAATGGAAGCCTGATCTTGTCCCATCCGACGCTTCAGGTAGCGCAGAGCTCCGATGTTGTTGAGCGGATGGATATCACAGGCAATGACCGCACATGCGGCTCTTACCCTGGCTCTGGCCAAGGGTTCTGCCGGGAGGAGCGGCGGATCGGGATAGCACTCCTCAAGATACTCCAGGATCGCAGGTGACTGGGTGAGAACGTTACCATCCACGTCGAGGGCCGGAACCCGGCCCTGTGGGTTGATGGCTCTGAATTCAGCCTCGTCCTGCCCGCCCTTGATGAGATTGACCGGCAGAGACTCGTAGGCCAGTCCCTTCAGCGCAAGCGCGATCCGAACCCGATAGGCCGCCGATGAACGGAAGTAGGTATAAAGCTTCACAGCGTCACCTCAGCGACTGGACGTCACGACACGCTTGCCAGCGTATAAAGGTCAGAGAACCGCTCACGCAGTACGTTTTTCTGCACCTTGCCCATGGTGTTGCGCGGCAGCTCGTCGACGAAGACAACGCGTTTCGGCAGCTTGAACTTCGCCAGGCGCCCCTCAAGTGCCGCCAAGATTGCCTTCTCGTCGACCTCTGCCTCCTTCGAGCGCACGACGACAGCCGTCACCCCCTCGCCGAAGTCCTTGTGCGGCACCCCAATGACTGCGCTCTCGAGCACCCCTGGAATGGCATCGATCTCGTCCTCGATCTCCTTCGGGTAGACGTTGAAGCCGCCGGTGATCACCAGGTCCTTGCCGCGGCCGAGGATGTGCACGTAACCACGCTCATCAATCTTGCCGAGATCGCCCGTGATGAAGAAGCCGTCGGGGCGGAACTCGGAGGCGGTCTTCTCCGGCATGCGCCAGTAGCCCTTGAACACGTTCGGGCCCTTCACCTCGATCATGCCGATCTCGTTCGCTCCCAGTTCTTCACCGGTCTCCGGGTTGGTGATGCGCACCGACACGCCCGGCAGCGGCAGGCCGACGGCACCTGGTACCCTGTCACCGTCATAGGGATTGGAGGTGTTCATGTTCGTCTCGGTCATGCCATAGCGCTCCAAGATGTCATGGCCGGTGCGGGTGCTCCACTCCCGGTGGGTCTCGGCCAGCAGAGGCGCCGAGCCTGACACGAACAGGCGCATGCCGGAGGTCATCTCCTTGGTGAGGCCTGGATGCTGCAGCAGCCGAACGTAGAAGGTCGGCACTCCCATCAACGCCGTGGCACGAGGCATGAGCCCGAGAACCTCGTCGGCATCGAACTTCGGCAGGAAGATCATTGACGCGCCGGAGAGCAGGATGACGTTGCTGGCGACGAAGAGCCCATGGGTGTGGTAGATCGGCAGGGCGTGGATCAGCACATCGTCTGCCGTGAAGCGCCAAGCATCAATCAGAGTCAGGGCATTGGAGACGAGATTGTCATGGGTCAGCATGGCACCCTTGGAGCGGCCGGTCGTCCCCGAGGTGTAAAGAATCGCCGCCAGATCATCACCGGCCCGCTGCACGGTCCTGAACACGTCAGCGCTATCGGCGGCAGCATCCGTGAGCGAGCCCTGCCCTGCGGCATCAAGGGTTTCAACTGACGCTTCCACCTTCGCAGCCAGTTGCTTGATCCCTTCGCGTTTGGAAGGATTGCAGACGACAAGCGACGGCTCCGCATCGCTGATGAAGTACTCCAGCTCCGCCAGCGTGTAAGCTGTATTCAGGGGCAGATAGACCGCTCCCGCCCGGACGGTGGCAAGATACAGCACGAGAGCCGGGACCGATTTTTCGACCTGAACGGCAACCCGGTCGCCTGGCTTGACCCCGCGGGTGACGAGGACGTTGGCCAACCGGCCGGATAGAGCGATCAGGTCGGCATAGCTGATCGTCTCACTGTCCGGTGTCGTGATGGCTGTCTTCGCTGGATCGGTGATCGAGCGTTCGAGCCGGTCGAACAGGTTCGCGTTCATGGCATGGGCTCCAAAGCGAGGGTCGATGATCGACCCGGTCAAGGAATTTAGGATCGTTGCGGTCATGGGGTGGACACAAGATCGCGGGAGGGTAGATCGGTTGACAGAGCTTTGCGGACTCCAGGCGAGGCAGCCACCACGCCCTTCTCAGCGAAGGCCTCATGGTTCTTCTCGATCTCATCGAGAGCGTAGAGGTAGTTCACCATCAGTCCATGGGCCTGCTTCAGGCCTTTCGCCGAAACGTCGCCAAGGAAGTTCAAGCGCTCGAGCCGCGCCCCGTTGCCGAGATGGAAGCGGGCGACCGGATCGACCTGACGACCTTTGGGATCCCTGACCTTCAGGAAGTAGTAGGCTGCAGCAGGGAGAAGTACGGCGCGAATTTTCTCAGCT
>NZ_JAFBID010000067.1 GCF_016811235.1 Microvirga arabica | reverse complement strand
GCGGCTCGCCTTCTCGGTCGAACCCACCAGGATCACGACTGGGGTGCCCCCGTCGCTGGAGCCACATTAGCCAGCACCGCCCCGCAAGCAACCGAATGAAGGCGCAAAACGGGCAGCAGCGGGGGCTTTTCAGGGGCATGTTGCACAAACGCAACGTTCACAGCCGACTTCTTTACTTTTCGTTAAGACTTCGGTCCAGGCCTTCATAAATCCTTAAGGAAAAAGGCTTTTGGCGCCTTCTCAAAGTCTCGTGATCACCGGAAAGGTCCTGTTTAACTGGCCGGGTGCAGGGCAGCCCTGTGAATAACAGCATCACGTCGGCGGCCACGGCTTCGTCGAAATTCCAAAAAGAAAAGAGGCCGGAGCGGGTCCGGCCTCCTTCGAATCGCGATCGACGTGAGGGTTAGGCGACCTTCGGGCCTATCACCCCTCGGCGAATCTGATCCTCCTCAATGGATTCGAAGAGAGCCTTGAAGTTGCCCTCGCCGAATCCGTCATCGCCCTTGCGCTGGATGTACTCGAAGAAGATCGGCC
This sequence comes from Microvirga arabica, assembly GCF_016811235.1. GTDB lineage: Bacteria > Pseudomonadota > Alphaproteobacteria > Rhizobiales > Beijerinckiaceae > Microvirga > Microvirga arabica. Next base: position 35,635 of record NZ_JAFBID010000067.1, on the reverse strand, counting down.
CGATGGCTGTCTTGCCGAAGCGCTGGAGGAGCACCTTCGTGAAGCCGCCTTCGACCACGCCCTCCCCGTCGATGAGGATGCCGTTCTTCCTGAGTCGGTCGAGCGGCTCTTCATGCTTGGGCAGGCGCTTGTCGATGCGCGAGTAGTAGATCTCGTTCGGCGCCGGCATGAACTCGAGACCGGCATCGATGAGCGACTCGATGGATTCGTAGAGGTCGTGCGAGCCCAGAGCCACATGCTGGATGCCCTCTCCCTTGTACTCCTGCAGATATTCCTCGATCTGCCCGGTCTCACCCGCATCCTCGTTGATCGGGATGCGGATCTTGCCGTCCGGGCTCGTCATGGCGCGGGAGTGAAGCCCCGTCAGCTTGCCCTCGATATCGAAGTAGCGAATCTGGCGGAAGTTGAAGAGGCGCTCGTAGAAGCCGGCCCATTCGTTCAGCCGTCCGCGATAGACGTTGTGGGTCAGGTGGTCGATGTAATAGAGACCGACGCCCTTCGGCTTTGGGTCCGGCTCGCCGAGCCACTCAAAGTCGACATCGTAGATCGAGCCCTTGGCGCCGTAGCGATCGACGAAATAGATCTGCAGGCCACCGATGCCTTCAATCGCAGGAATCTCAAGTTCATTGGGTCCGACTTGCGTCTGCACAGGCTTGGCCCCCATTGAGAGCGCACGCTCATAGGCATATTTCGCATCGGCGACGCGGAAGGCCATGGCCGGAGCGGACGGGCCGTGCTGGGCGGCAAACCGCTCGGCGAAGGAGCCGGGCTGCGCATTGACGATGAAGTTGATGTCGCCTTGCCGGTAGAGCAACACGTTTTTCGAACGGTGCTTTGCGACAACGCTGAAACCCATGGTCTTGAAGAGCCGATCGAGGGCCTGCGGATCGGGGTGGCAGTATTCCACGAACTCGAAGCCATCCGTCCCCATCGGGTTCTCTTCGGAAATGGCGGCCGGGGGCGCATCGTGCGGGAACGGTCCCATGGTCTTCCCCTGTCATGCCTCCCATGAGAGGCCTTTGCATGTGAAAACAACGCATTCGCCCTGGGGCGAATGCAGTTCCTCGTCAGGCCGCGTCCGGCTGGTTGGCCGGCGCGGCGTTGTGGAAAGCCGGGAGCTCGGCGCAGGCTGCATCCACCGCGACGATCTTTGGGTATGCATCGAGCGGGACATTGAAGCGCCGCGCATTGAAGACCTGCGGCACGAGATAGATATCGGCCATCGTGACCCTGGCTCCAAAGGCGTAGGGCCCCGGCCCAAGCATGGTCTCGATGGTGTCGAATCCTTCACGCACCCAATGGGCATACCATTCGTCCGCAGCCGCCTGATCGTGCCCGAGACGATTCTTGAGGTAACCAATCGTTCCGGAGTTGTTGAGCGGATGGATATCGCAGGCGATCAGGCTGGCGATGGCCCGGACCTTCGCTCGGTTGACCGCACCCATCGGCAGCAGCGGCGGCTCCGGATGTGCCTCGTCCAGATATTCGAGAATGGCCGGCGACTGGATCAGTGTAGACTCGCCGATGTCGAGCGAAGGCACGCGCATTTGGGGGTTGAGCGTCTTATAACCCGCCTCGCGCTGCTCCCCTTTCAGCAGGTTCACCGGCACGGACTCGTAGGTGAGGCCCTTGAGGTTAAGGGCGATCCTCACCCGGTAAGCCGCAGACGACCGGAAATAGGTGTAGAGTTTCACGCCTCTTCCCCCTCTGCGTCCTGCGGCGCCAGCAATCGAGCCTGCCGGGTGAGCTTGTCGATTAAGGTGGAGAGCGTCTTCTGCTCCTGAGCGGTCAGCACCGACAGGAGGCGCTCGCCGACGGCGAGAGCTTCCGGAGCCACCGCCTCGTAGATCGCACGTCCCTCCGGCGTCAGGGCGAGCCATTCCTCGCGGCGGTCGTCCAGGTTCGGGCGCCGCCTGACGAGGCCGCGCTTCTCAAGCGCCGCAACTGCCCGTGAGACCGTGGATTTGTGCATGACGCCGTCAGGAGCCATGTCTCTGGCCGTTCGGCATTCATACTGCCCGAGTGTGACGATCACCCGCCATGCGGGGATCGAAAGACCGAACCGCTCGGCATAGATCTGGGCGAGCGCGCTCGACGTCAGCCCGGCCAGCACATTGAGCCGGTAGGGCAGAAACTCCTCCAGAACCACCAGGGGCTCGGAAACCGGCTTCCTCGCTGCAGATCCGCTCGCCATCGCCATTCCGTTCGTTGCTTCTGCAACCATTAACAGGATTTGTTGCACAAGCAACTAGATTTTCCTGACGGAACGTCAAGGCAGCCCCGTTCGAATTAAGTAGGAAAGAGCTAGGGCTCGAAGCTCAGCCCATCGCCTACGCTTTCGAGGGTTGGAGCCGGCCTCTCCGGGAGCGTTTGCCAACGAACCCTGTCGGCGTCGCGACTGATGTGACCGGTCGTCCTTTTCGCTCTGCGTGTCAGGTAGTTGATACTGAGAGACGCCGTGTCGCCACTCCCCCGGTGAGTTGTAGATCGGTCGTAACCGATCAGCTCGAAGCGGCCAGATCTGTGCCGGAAGGTATAGGTCGTGATGAAAGTCTCCCATCCTCCCGCGCTCATCCACCAATTCAGGCGCACCTGAAAGCTGCCGCGCGCGATGGCAATTCCGCTCTCCTTGTCGAAAGGATCATCGGCAGCAGGCTCTGTTCGGCGTGGAATGAGGGTATGGTTTTCGAGTTGCAGACTGAACTTGCCTGAAAGCCCATCACGAAAGGCGATGGCCAGAATGCGTGGATTGGTGTCGAACGGCTTTTCGCCAAACCCTTCGAAATTCTCGATGACATTTGCAGGGTTGTTCTGGCGCAGGACGAGGATCAGATCAGCATTTCCATCCTGGTTGAGATCGCCGGACGCTTGCACCTCGAGCATCCACCCCGATGGCACGAAGCCTTCAGCCGTCTCTGCCTGCCGCGGCAGGCTCGGGTAAGTGACCTCGGGAAGGGTGAGGTCCTGTGCCGCTGCGACGGTGCAAAAGAGAGTCGCAGCGGCAGAAGTCATGCAAGAGAGCATAGCTGTCAGGCAGGAGGCGAGCCTTGCCTGACGGCGCATTATGTTACACCCGGCCGCGGGTGCGGATCATGAAGGTGTCGAAGGCGTATTCGTTGAGCTGCCACCAGGGCAGGACATCGCTGCGGTAGGCCACCATCGAATCGTAGACCTTCTTGAAGCTCGCGTCCTTGGCGGACAGCTCCCCATACAGCTCGTTCGCTGCCTTGAGCGACGCCTCCATGATGGCTGGCGAGAAGGTGCGCAGCTCCGCGCCCGCGCCGACCATGCGGCGCAGCGCCTGGCCATTCACCGCATCGTACTTCGCCAGCATCCAGTTGTTCGCCGCCTCGCAGGCATTGGACATGATGGCCTGATAGTGCTTAGGCAATTCATTGAACTTCTGCTGGTTGACCACGAGATGCAGCATGGCGCCGCCCTCCCACCAGCCCGGGGCGTAGTAGTATTTGGCCACTTTCAGGAAGCCGAGCTTCTCGTCGTCATAGGGGCCCACGAATTCGGCGGCGTCGAGGGTTCCGCGCTCAAGCGCCGGATAGACGTCGCCCGGAGCGACCTGCTGCGGCACCACGCCGAGCTTGGCGAGCACCATGCCGCCGAGGCCGCCGATGCGGAACTTGAGGCCGTTCAGATCTTCGACGGTGTTGATCTCCTTGCGGAAGAACCCGCCCATCTGCGTGCCGGAGTTGCCGCAGACCAGGGAGGTGCAGTTATACTTCGCCAGGATCTCGTTGATGATCTCCTTGCCGCCGGCGAAGTGCCACCAGGAATGGAGCTGGCGCGCATTGAGGCTGAAGGGCAGGCCGGTGCCCATGCCGAGCGCCGGCTCCTTGCCGACCCAGTAATAGGTCGGGGTATGAGCGCATTCCACCGAGCCATTCTGCACCGCGTCCATCGCCTGCAGGCCGCCGACGATCTCGCCCGGCGCGAAGACCTGGATCTGGAACTTGCCGTCGGTCGCATCCGCCATGTACTTGGCGAAGGTCTGAGCGGTGCCGAAGATCGTGTCGAGGGACTTCGGGAAGCTTGAGGTCAGGCGCCAGCGGATTTCCGGCTGCGTCTGGGCGATCGCGGGAGCCGCCACCGTGCCGGCCGCCGCGGCGAGACCGGCGCCTTTCAGAAAGTTTCTTCTCTTCATCGTCGTCATTGGCGTTTCCCCGGAAAGTAATTCGTTGCAAGCTGAGTGGACCATAACAACCCGGTCGGTGGCAATGAAGCTCTCCTCCCTGAATCAAGGCCGTGATGGCCGCCTCGTCGTCGTCTCGAAGGACCTGACCCGCGCGACAGATGCATTTTTCATTGTTCCGACGCTCCAGCAAGCCCTGGACGATTGGGAAAAAGTCGAGCCCCGGCTGCGCGATCTGGCCGAGCAGCTCGAGCACGGCTCGGTTCCCGCCTTCCGCTTCCACGAGCACGACTGCGCCTCGCCCCTGCCCCGCGCCTATCAGTGGGCCGACGGCTCGGCCTATGTGAACCACGTGGAACTCGTGCGCAAAGCCCGCGGGGCGGAGATGCCCGCCTCCTTCTGGACCGACCCGCTCATGTACCAGGGCGGCTCCGACTCGTTTCTCGGCCCGCGGGATCCGATCCCGGCGGTCGATGAGGCACACGGCATCGACTTCGAGGCCGAGGTGGCGGTGATCACCGGCGATGTGCCCTTGGGCGCCACTCGGGAAGAGGCCGCGGCTGCCATCAAGCTGGTGGTTCTCGTGAACGACGTGTCCCTGCGCAATCTGATCCCGGGCGAACTCGCCAAGGGCTTCGGCTTCTTCCAGGCCAAGCCCTCCTCCACCCTCTCGCCGGTGGCGGTCACACCAGACGAGCTGGGGGAAGCCTGGGATGGCGGCAAGCTGCACCTGCCCCTGCTCTCCACCCTCAACGGCAAGCCGTTCGGCCGGCCCAATGCGGGCGTGGACATGACCTTCGACTTCCCGACCCTGATCGCGCATGCAGCCAAGACCCGGCCGCTGGGAGCCGGCACGGTCATCGGCTCGGGCACCGTCTCCAACAAGGACGAGGGCGGCGGACCGGGCAAGCCTGTCGAACAGGGCGGCCTGGGCTATTCCTGCCTGGCGGAGCTGCGTACGGTGGAGACGCTGGTGCAGGGTGAGGCCCGCACACCATTCATGCGCTTCGGCGACACGATCCGCATCGAGATGAAGGACGAGGCCGGCCACTCGATCTTCGGGGCCATCGAGCAGGAGGTCCAGGCCTACCGCAAGGAGGCGTGATGCTGCGCCTGGACCATGTCCAGCTGGCGATTCCCGAAGGCGGGGAGAACCTGTGCAGGCCGTTCTATGCCGGCCTGCTCGGCATGAGGGAGATGCCCAAGCCCCCCTCCTCGCCAAGCGCGGCGGCCTCTGGCTGGAGAGCGGCGAGGTGCGGATCCATCTCGGGGTCGAGGCGGATTTCCGCCCTGCCCGCAAGGCTCACCCGGCCATTGCGGTGGCCGATCTCGACGCCCTGGCGCGGCTCCTGTCCGGGGCCGGCCATGATCCCGCCTGGGACGATGCCATTCCGGATGTCCGGCGCTTCTACGTTCAGGATCCCGTCGGCAACCGGATCGAGTTCATGCAGGGCTGACGCCTCACATGAAAAAGGCCGCCGGGAACCCGGCGGCCTTTTCCCCTAAGCATCGAAACCTTACATGCCGCGGCCACCGCCAGCGATGCCCTGCGCATGCTGCAGGTGCATCTGCAGGTTCGGCAGGGTTTGGCGGGCAAAGGCGGCGAGCGGCGGAACATCGCCGTTGGACGCGTAGGACGAGAACAGGGCCACGGATTCCTGATGGGCCATGACCTGAGCGCCCATATAAGCCGAGTCGAAATCGGAGGCGGTTTGGAGCGAGGCCACCATCTGCTGGTGACGTGGGATCATCGCAGGAGGCGGCATCGGCAGGCCCGAGCGGCGCACGACCGCTGCCATGCGGCGAGTCGCAAGATTGTGGTCGCGGATCATCTGCCGGGCGAAGCGGCGAACCTCGGGATTCCGGGCGCGGTCCAGGGCGAGCCGGCTCGACTCGATCTCCAGGAGATTGGAGGAAACAGCGGTGGGAACGAACACGGCCGCGGTGGTGACGGCCATCGGGGGTGGAGCCGACGCCATGGGCGTCATGCAGCCGGCAACGCCGAGTGCCATGGCACCGGCGACAAGAGCGATCTTGAGGTTCATCGCGGGAGTTCCCTTCCTGCGCCCGGTCCGAACGGCCGAGCTAACGGCTCTCCAACTAGGGAACACGCCTCAAGTTCCGCCCCGGCTGCCTGAATTCCTAACCAATCGGTGAACGCCGCCGTGCGGAACTCTTGGAAATGACCTGCCTTTTCCTGATGCACATCCTTAAGCACAGGGAGAATACACATGAATCTCGGCAGCATCCTCGATGGCCTAATGCGCAGCCAGGGCTCGCTCGGTGGGCGGCGGCCGCAGCAGGGCGGCTTTGGCGGAATGCTCGGCGGCTCCGGCGGCCTGGGCTCCCAGATCCCCGGCGGCATGGGCGGCTTGGCCGCGGGAAGCCTTCTGTCCCTGATCCTGGGCTCCCGCGGCGGGCGCTCCGCCGGCGGTTCCCTGATGAAGGCCGGCGGCCTTGCCGTTCTCGCGAGCGTGGCCTTCAAGGCCTATCAGGACTGGCAGGCCAACCAGGCGCCGGGCGCCGGCCGGCCCGGAAGCGTACCCGCGCAGCCGCCCGCCGGCAGCGGCTTTCACCTTGAGGAGGAGAAGGACAAGAACGGCCATGAGATGGGTCTCGCCCTCGTGCAGGCCATGATCTCGGCGGCGAAGTCCGACGGACATCTCGACGGCGAGGAAAGCGCCCGCATCCAAGAGCAGATCCAGCAGCTCGGCCTCGGCAACGAGGAGAAGGGCTTCCTGCTTGACATGATGGCCAAGCCCGCCGATGCCGCCGCCATTGCGCGCCTGCCCAAGACCAAGGAGCAGGCCGCCGAGCTCTACGTGGCCTCCCGGGTCGCCATCGGCGATGCGGACACCCCGGAGGAGAAGGCCTATCTCGACCGTCTCGTGGCGCTCCTGGATCTTCCGCCCGACCTGGTCACCCATCTCGATGCGCAGATCGGCGCCGTCCGCCAAACCGTCGCCACCGGCACGGGCGTCTGATCCGATCCAGGAGGCTCCATGGAAATCCCGTGGAGCCTCGTTTCTCTCGAAACTCCACGGAGTGCTTCATGAGCGACCACGTCTACAAGATCGTCGAACTCGTCGGCTCGTCGGAGACCAGCATCGAGGATGCCATTCAGACCGCGATCCGGCGGGCGAACGCGACGTTGAGAAATTTGCGCTGGTTCGAGGTCATCCAGACCCGCGGCCATGTGGAGGACGGCGAGGTGCGCCATTACCAGGTCGTGCTGAAGGCCGGGTTCACGCTGGATGAAGGCTGAAGGGCTTCAGCCTTCCAACTCCTCCCGAAGCATCTCAAGCTCCAGCCATCGCTCCTCCGCCGCGTGTAGTTCCGTCTGCAATTGCGTAAGCGCATCCATGGCTTTCTGGAAGCGCGCCGGGTCGCGTGCGTAAAGCTCCGGATCGGCGAGGATCTGCTGCACCTTGTCGATTTTCGCAGTCAGCTCCTCCATGCGCTTCGGCAGCGTCTTGAGGTCGTGCTGCTCGTTGAAGGAGAGCTTGCGCTTGTTCTGCGCCGGAGTCGCGGCCGTCGGCTTATCGGCGCTCTTCGGCTTAGTTTCCTTCTCGACCACTCGCGCCTGCACGCCGCGTCCGCGCTGGGACACCATGTCGGTGTAGCCGCCCGCATATTCGAGCCAGCGCCCCTCGCCTTCCGACACGAGGACGGAGCTCACCGTACGGTCGAGGAAGTCGCGGTCGTGGCTGACGAGAATGACCGTGCCGGAATAATCCTGGATCATCTCTTCGAGCAGGTCGAGGGTCTCGAGATCGAGGTCGTTGGTGGGCTCGTCGAGCACGAGCAGGTTCGAGGGCTGCGCGAGGGCGCGGGCCAGCATGAGGCGGTTGCGCTCACCGCCGGAGAGGACGCCCACGGGGGTGCGGGCCTGCTCGGGCGAGAACAGGAAGTCCTTCATGTAGCCTATCACATGCTTGGTCTGGCCGCCGATGGTGACCGTGTCGCCGCGTCCACCGGTGAGCGTCTCGGCCACGGTCGCGGTGGGATCGAGGCTTGCCCGACGCTGGTCGAGGGTAACCATCTGCAGGTTGGAGCCGAGGCGCACCCGACCTTCGTCCGGCTCCAGAACGCCCGTGAGCATGTTGATGAGCGTCGTCTTGCCGGCACCGTTCGGCCCGATGATACCGAGCCGATCCCCGCGCAAAACGCGTAACGACAGGTTGGTGACGATGGGCCTCTCATAGGCCTTCGAGATACCCTCCGCCTCAACCACGAGGGTGCCGGACTGTTCGGCCTCGGCGAGGCTGATGTTCACCTTGCCGACGGCGCGGTTGCGGTCGCGGAACTGCTGGCGCATGGCGTGGAGGTTGCCGAGGCGGCGCACGTTGCGCTTGCGCCGGGCGGTCACGCCGTAGCGCAGCCAGTCGGCCTCGGCCACAAGCTTGCGACCGAGCTTGTGGTGCTCGGCCTCCTCCTGCTCCAGCACCTGATCGCGCCATTCCTCGAAATGAGCAAAGCCCCGGTCCATGCGGCGGGTTCTGCCGCGATCGAGCCAGACGGTGGCCTGCGACAGGCTCTCCAGGAAGCGGCGGTCGTGGCTGATGAGAACGAGGGCCGAGCGCAGGCTCTTCAGCTCGCCTTCGAGCCATTCGATGACCGGCAGGTCGAGGTGGTTCGTCGGCTCGTCGAGGAGCAGGATATCCGGCTCGGGCGCCAGCACGTGGGCGAGCGCCGCGCGGCGGGCCTCGCCGCCGGAGAGGTCGGTGGGCTTTTCTTCCCCGGTCAGTCCCAGCTGCTCCAGCAGGTAACGTGCCCGGTACGGATCGTCCCCTGGCCCGAGCCCCGCCTCCACATAGGCGAGCGTCGAGGGATACGCGGTGAGGTCAGGCTCCTGAGCGAGGTAGCGGACGGTCGCACCCGGCTGCACGAAGCGCTTGCCGCGATCGGCTTCGATCTGCCCTGCGGCAATCTTCAACAGGGTGGATTTGCCCGAGCCGTTGCGGCCCACGAGGCAGGCCCGCTCGCCCGGAGAGACGGACAGTTCCGCACTCTCGATAAGGGGCGTGCCGCCGAACGTGAGAGCAATGTCCTGGAGGGTCAGAAGAGGAGGAAGCGCCATTCCTGCTCCCCTGACACCTCTTCGCCGCAGATGCAAGGCCGCTCCGGTCTGTTACGGGGTGGACGGTCTCCGGTCTTTGTGCTCCCCTGCTGAAGTTAAGCTGAGCGTTTGAATGACCCTGACGAAGCGTCTGCTCCTTCTGGCGTTGATTTCGGTTCTGCCGGCCATCGTCATCTGGACTTACACGGAAGTCTCTCTTCGCCGGGCCCGGGAAGCGGAGGTGAACGACCTCGCCATCCGGCAGGCTCAGTTGGTGAGCGCGGAGCTTGAGCGGATCTTCGACGGCGTCCAGGGGCTTCTGCTCGCCATCGACGAGACCCGATCCATTCGCACCTTCGACACGCCGGTCTGCAGCCCCTATCTCAAGGCCGTTCAGGAAAAGGTGCCCTACATCCTGTCCATCGTCGCCATGGACATCAGCGGACACATCCGCTGCCGGCCGACCGGCACCGTCGACACCCGATATTACTATGCGGACAGGCCTTACTTTCACAACGCCCTGGGCCAGAAGGGGTTTGTGGTCGGCGAGTATACGCCAGCCTTCGAGGAAGGCGGGATCGGGCCGCATCCGGTTCTGCCGCTCGCCCTGCCGATCTGGAATGACAGGGGCGACGTGGTCGGTGTGCTGGCCGCAGCTCTCGACCTGAGATGGCTCGGCCAGAAGCTGAAGGAGCGCACCGTGCCGGAGAACGGCTCGGTTACCGTTGCAGACCGAAACGGCATCGTTCTCGTGCAAGAGCCCCAGCCCGAGCGCTTCCTAGGCAGGCTGCTGCCGCCGGAATTTTTGGCGCAGGCCAGGGCCGGAGAAGCCATAACGGCTCAAAGCACGACTCCCGACGGGGTCAGGCGCGTGCTCGCCCACGTGCCGCTGCAGCTCCCACCGAGGGACATCTACGTTAATGTCGGGTTGTCGACAAAAGCCGCCTTCGCGTCCATCAACCAGGCCGCCCGACGCGGCTTCATGCTGATCACGGCAGCGCTCATTCTGGCCCTGTCCCTGTCGGCGCTGCTGAGCCGCGCCTTCATCACCAAACCCTTCGAAATGGTGACGGACGGCATCCAGGCCTGGCGGCGCGGCGATTACAAGGCGCGGATCGCGCTGCCGCGCAAATCCGGTGAGTTCAGCATCCTGGCCAAAGCCTTCAACGACCTCATGGACGATGTGGCCGAGCGCCAGCAGGCGCTTCAGGTCAGCGAGGAACGCGCGCGTCTGGCTCTCGAGGCCGGTCATATGGGAACCTGGTGGTACGATCCCGACAAGAATGCCGGCGGCTGGTCCCCCCAGGCGGCGGCCATAATCGGACTGCCCGAAGCAATGGCGACGATGAACCCGAAGGATTGGCTGGGCATCCTTCACCCCGAGGACGCGGACCGTGTCGTGGAGAAATGGCGAACGGCGGTGAGGAGCCGGGGCGACTACGAAGACGAGTACCGCATCCGGAGATCGAATGGAGACATCCGCTGGATCAACTCGAAGGGCCGTGTCTTCCTCGATACACAGAAGCGGCCGGTCTATTTCGTCGGCATCCTGCACGATATCACCGAGCAGAAGCACGCGGAGGAGCAGCAGCGCTTCTTCCTGAACGAGCTGAACCACCGGGTGAAGAACACCCTGGCGACGGTGCAGTCCATCGCGTCCCAGACCCTGCGCACGACGGAGACGCCGGGGCAGTTCAGGGAAGCGTTCGAAGGCCGGCTCCTGGCCCTGTCGAAAACCCACAATCTCCTGACGCGACAATCCTGGCGCGAGGCCGAGCTGCGCGACGTGGCGGAACAGGAACTGGCCCCCTACCGCAAGGCCGGCGACGAGCGGGTTGTGCTGGACGGGCCGGACGTGAAGCTGCCGGCGCGCTACGCCATCAATCTCGGCCTCGTGCTGCACGAACTGGTGACGAACGCCGCCAAGTACGGAGCGCTTTCCACCAATGCGGGTCATCTGGAAGTGGCATGGTCGGTTGTCGAGAGCGAGGATCGCCCGAAACAGTTGCGCATTCACTGGTCCGAGAGCGGCGGGCCGCCCGTTGCACCGCCCAAGCGCCAGGGCTTCGGCTCGCGCCTCATCCGCCGCAGCATCGAGGGCGAGCTCGGAGGCTATATGGTGCTGAACTTCGCCGAGAGCGGGGTCGCCTACGACATCTCGGTTCCGCTGACCCCGCCGGCTAGCGCAGCAGCATAGACAAAAGGCGGTTCATGCGGCTGCCATAGGGCGCCTTCGTCATGCCGGCGCCGTTGAAGCGCGCCTGACGGAACACCGACCGGGCATGGCTGAAGGTCTTGAACCCCGCCTCGCCGTGATAGGCTCCCATGCCGCTCGGCCCCACGCCGCCGAAGGGCAGCTCCTCCTGCACGCAATGCAGCAGCGTATCGTTGATCGCGACGCCGCCGGATTGCGTCCTGGCCAGAATGCGCTCGGCGGTCGCCTTGTCATGGCTGAACAGGTACAGCGCCAATGGATGCGGACGCGCGCCGATGAAGCGGCAGGCCTGCTCGACATCGTCATAGGGGATGATGGGCAGGACAGGGCCGAAGATCTCCTCCTGCATCGCCTGCGCGTGATCGGGCACATCGGTCAGCACGACGGGCGCGAGTTTGCGCTGGGCCGGGTCCAGGGTCTCGCCGCCCGGATTGATCTCGTGCACCTGTGCGCCGCGCTCTCGCGCATTGTCGATCAGTTGGCGAAGGCGCGCATGATGACGATCGCTGACGATCGCCGTGTAATCGGGATTGGCCGCAAGGGTCGGGTACAGACCTGCGACCGCATCCCGATAGGCCGCGACAAACGTTTCCTGCTTGTCACGCGGCACAAGCACGTAATCGGGCGCGATGCAGGTCTGACCGGCATTGAACAGCTTGCCGACGGCGATCCGCTCCGCCGCCTGCATGACCGGGTAATCCGCCGCGATGAGCGCGGGCGATTTTCCACCCAGCTCCAGCGTCACCGGCACGAGATTGTCGGCCGCCGCCTGCATGACCTGGCGCCCCACCCGGGTCGAGCCGGTGAAGAGCAGATGATCGAACGGGAGATGCGTGAAAGCCCGCGCCACATCGGGTCCGCCCTGCACCACGGCCACTTCGGTCGGGTCGAAAACCTCCGCAATGACATCCTCGAGCAGAGCGGATGTGCGCGGCGTGACCTCCGAGGGCTTGATCATCACCCGGTTGCCCGCTGCCAGCGCTCCCGCGAGCGGCCAGAGCGCGAGCTGGACCGGATAGTTCCACGGGCTCACGATGCCCACGACACCCAACGGCTGATAGAGAACGCGCCCGGTGCCGGGCTGGAACATCCACTGGATGGTGCGGCGGCGCGGCTTCATCCAGCGACGGAAATTCTTGCGCGCATGGCGTAAGGCGGCGATCACCGGGTAAAGGTCGGCGAGCTTCGTCTCATGCGGCGAGCGATGCCCGAAATCGGCCGCGATGGCCTTCGTGAAGCCCTCGGTATGGCGCACAAGCGTCTCGGCGAGCGCTCCGAGCGCCTCGTCGCGCCGCTCAGGCGACAACCCTCCCTGATCCGTCCAGGCGCGTTTCTGGGCGTTGAAACAGGCCTGCAGCCTGTCTTTCGCCGGATTGGGAACGGCATCATGCACGGTTCGAGGGCTCCTCTGAGTCCAGCCATGATATGGCGGAGGAAACATCATTCTCAACACGGCATCCGCCCGAACGGATTGACGGGGCGTTCGGGATCGCAAGGATAACCCTTTGACCCGTCTCGCAGGAGAACGACAGTGAACAGCCCCTCCCCCGTGCTGTCGATCAAGAACCTCTCCATCGGCCTGCCCGCCCTGGCTGACCGGCAGCACGCGATCAGGAATCTGTCGCTCTCCATCAATCCGGGCGAGACCCTGTGCGTGGTGGGCGAATCCGGCTCCGGCAAGTCCATGACCGCCATGGCGACCATCGGCCTGCTGCCGGGGGGCGTCCAGGTCCTGTCGGGCTCGATCAGGCTGGCTGGGCGCGATCTCCTCGGCCTCGACGAAACAGGTTGGTGCGATGTTCGCGGCCGGGAGGTCGGGACAGTGTTTCAGGAGCCCATGACCTCCCTGAACCCAGTCATGCGGGTGGCGGACCAGATTTCGGAGACCTTCCGGGCTCATGGGCTGCTCACGCCTGCCGAGCGGGACAGGCGCGTCCTCGATCTCCTCAGCGAAGTGCACCTGCCCCATCCGGAGCTGATCGCCAAAGCCTATCCGCACGAGCTTTCCGGCGGCCAGCGCCAACGGGTGATGATCGCCATGGCGCTGGCGCTCGAGCCGAAGCTCCTCATCGCCGACGAGCCGACCACGGCGCTCGATGTGACCACACAGGCCCAGGTGCTCAAGCTCATCGACAACCTGCGCCGCAAGATGGGCACAGCGGTGCTCTTCATCACCCATGATTTCGGCGTGGTGGCCGAGATCGCCGACCGGGTTGCGGTGCTGCAGCAGGGCGAGCTCGTCGAGGAAGGAACTGTCGAAGAGGTGCTCACCCGCCCGCAGCACGCTTACACCAAGCGCCTTCTCGCAGCTGTCCCCTCCCTGAAGCCCCCTGCTCCTAAAGAGCTTGCAGGCGAACCCATCGCTCTGAAGGTTGACGCTCTCACCAAGACCTATGGCGGACGCGGCTTTTTCCGCAAAGGCCGCGAAGTCCAAGCGGCCGATGCGGTGAGCTTCGATATCCGTCGCGGTGAGACGCTCGGGCTTGTCGGCGAATCCGGCTCCGGCAAGTCGACAGTTGGGCGCTGCGTGCTGCGGCTGATCGAGCCCGACGGCGGCGCCATCACCATCGGCGATCTCAACTTCGGAGCCCTGTCCCAGCGCGACCTGCGCCCCTATCGCCGCAAGATCCAGATGGTGTTTCAGGACCCGTTCGCCTCCCTCAATCCGCGCCGCACCGTCGGGCGCATCATCGCCGAGGGGCCGGTCACGCAGGGAACGGATCCGGCCAAGGCTCTCGATGATGCACGCATCCTGCTGGAGAAGGTCGGGCTCCCGGCCCAGGCTATCGAACGGTATCCGCACGAGTTCTCCGGCGGCCAGCGCCAGCGCATCGGCATCGCCCGCGCGCTCGCCATGCGGCCCGACGTGCTGGTGGCGGATGAGGCCGTCTCGGCCCTCGACGTGTCGGTTCAGGCCGAGATTCTGAAGCTGCTGAAGGGCCTGCAAGCAGAGTTCGGCCTTGCCATTCTGTTCATCACCCACGACCTGAGGGTTGCCGCCCAGATCTGCGACCGCGTGGCTGTTATGCAAAAAGGTCGGATTGTGGAAATGGCCGAAACCGCGCAACTCTTTGCCGATCCGCGGGATGCCTATACCCGCCAGCTCCTGGCCGCCGTGCCGGGCATGCATACGATGATTTAGGGAGACGACACCCGTGAATGATCAGGTCAGCGCGTCAGTCGCGCCCAACATGGTGTTCCAGAATTTCATCGGCGGGCGCGACCGCCCCGCCTCTGACGGCATGACGCTCGATGTGTTCTCACCCGTCGACGGCACGCTCTTCGCCCGCATTGCCTCTGGTACGCCTCATGACATCGACGAGGCCGTGAAAGCTGCCCGTGAAGCACTCGACGGCGCATGGGGCAAGCTGACGGCGACCGAGCGCGGGCGCCTGCTCATGAAGCTCGCCACCGCGGTCGAAGCCCATGCAGACGAACTCGCGCTTCTGGAAAGCCGCGACAATGGCAAGCCCCTGCGCCAGTCCCGCGCCGATGCCATCGCGCTCGCCCGCTATTTCGAATTCTACGGCAGCGCCGCCGACAAGCTGCATGGCGACGTGATCCCCTATCTCAACACGCACTTCATCGGTGTCGAGCGGGTGCCGCATGGGGTGACGGGGCATATCGTGCCCTGGAACTACCCGATGCAGATTTTCGGCCGCTCGGTCGGCGCGGCGCTTGCTGCCGGCAACGCCACCGTGGTGAAGCCTGCCGAGGACGCCTCGCTGACGATCCTGCGCGTGTCGGCGCTTGCCCAGGAGGTCGGCCTCCCGGATGGCGCACTCAACGTGGTGACGGGTCTCGGCCGCACGGCGGGCGCGGCGCTCGCCGGTCATGCCGGCATCGACTTCCTGTCCTTCACCGGCAGCCCCGAGACGGGCACGGCGGTCCAGGTGGCGGCGGCGCAGAACCATGTGGGCGTCACCCTCGAACTCGGCGGCAAGTCGGCCCAGGTGGTGTTCGACGACGCGGATCTGGAGCGCGCGCTCCCCACCCTCGTCAACGCCATCATCCAGAACGGCGGCCAGACCTGCTCGGCCGGCAGCCGCCTGCTGATTCAGCGCGGCATCTTCCAGGATGTGGTCGATGCGGTTTCCGAGCGTTTCCGGACCTTGCGCGCCGGACATCCCGAGCATGAGCCCGACCTCGGCCCCATGATCAACCAGGCGCAGCAGCGCCGTGTCCTCAGCTACCTGGAGCGCGGGCGCAACGAGGGTCTTGCCATCGTGGGCGAAGGCGTGGTGGCGCTCGATGCGCCTCCCGGCGGCTATTACGTGGCGCCGATCTTCCTGGCCCCCGTTCCGCATGAGAGTATCCTGACCCAGGAAGAGGTCTTCGGACCGGTGCTGGTGGCAACGCCCTTCGAGGACGAGGCGGAGGCGATCCGTCTCGCGAACGGCACGCAATACGGCCTTGCGGCAGGCGTCTGGAGCCGGGACGGGATGCGCTCCACCCGCGTCGCCCGTGCCATGCGCGCAGGTCAGGTCTTCGTGAACTGCTACGGGGCCGGCGGCGGGATCGAGCTGCCCTTCGGCGGCTTCGGCCGCTCAGGCCATGGACGCGAGAAGGGCTTCGAGGGCCTGATCGAGTTCACCACGACCCGCACGCTGGTCATCGCGCACGGATAAATCAACACGTTTCAATCAGGGGAAGAACGCATGAATCGCCTTGAAGGCAAGGTGGCGCTGGTCACGGGCGCCGGCTCAGGTTTTGGTCTGGGTATCGCTGAAACATTCGCCCGCGAAGGCGCCAAAGTCGCTATCATCGACATCAACGAGGCGGCGGCCAAGAGCGCGGCGGAGACAATCGGCGCTTCCGCCATCGGATTGGCCGCCGACGTGTCGAAGGCCGCCGACGTGAATGCGGCGGTGGAGCAGACCGTCTCCGCCTTCGGCAAGCTCGACATCGTGGTCAATAATGCCGGCATCAGCCATCGCAACCGGCCGATGCTGGAGGTCGAGGAGGACGAGTTCGACCGGGTCTTCGCGGTGAACGTGAAGTCGATCTACCTCTTCGCCAAGGCGGCCGTGCCGCTCATGCAGAATCAGGGCAGCGGGGTGTTCATCAATGTGGGCTCCACGGCGGGCCTGCGCCCGCGCCCCGGCCTCACCTGGTACAACAGCACCAAGGGCGCCGTGCACACCATGACCAAATCCATGGCCGTGGAGCTCGCCCCCAGCCGGATCCGCGTCTGCGCGCTGGCCCCCGTGGCCGGCGAGACGCTGCTGCTCGCCACCTTCATGGGCGAGGACACGCCCCAGAAGCGCGAGCTCTTCGTCAACTCGATTCCCCTCGGCCGCTTCTCCACCCCGCAGGACATTGCCAACGCGGCCCTCTACTTGGCCTCCGACGAAGCCAGCATGATCACCGGCGTGGTGCTGGAGGTCGATGGCGGGCGGTGTATTTAAGGCCAGCAAGAACCTCTACGTCATCACCGGCCCTGTGCCGGTGATATCGATTTGAAACGAAACGCCCTGTCATTCCGGGCTCGGCTCTGATGAGCCGCCCCGGAATGACAGAGAGCCCTCCATCAGCCCTTGGACCATTCGAACGGCAGCGGCGCCTCCTTGAAGGCGAAGCGGTCGAGATGTGAGGCGACCACGCCCTTCATCCGCTGCAAGGTCTCGTCGTCCGACGCTTCGACCGAGACCATCAGGGCGTCGGATTCGGCCCTCATGGTGGCGACGGCGCTCGGGAAGCGCACGATGCCCTCATTCCCGGAGAGCTGAACGTCCAGCTTGTGGCTCCAGTGCTTGCAGAGCTGCTGCAGATATCGGGCACCGTTCGCAGTGGGCACCCGTGCCGTTTCAAGAGCCATGTCAAAGCCTTTCCGTGCCGCTGAAGCCGGTTGAAGGGGCTGGCCTCACGCATGTGTCGACAAAGCTGCTTAGGATCCTGCCCGCCTGAAGTTAAGTGAACAATCGGTGATGACGCTCTTCCATCCGGCGCCATCCTGCGTAAGCTGAGGCGAATGCGACCTGTCGCAGCCCATACCGGATGGAGTTCACGCCCGATGACGAAGCGCCTTCTGACCGCCGCCCTACTCCTCTCCGTCAGCGTCATCCCGGCTTTTGCCGCCAAGACCTCTCTGGTGGTGGGCATGCCCATTGAGCCCCCGGGCCTCGACCCGACGGTTGCCGCCCCCGTGGCCATCCGCGAGGTCACCCTGGCCAATCTGTACGAGGGTCTGGTGCGGATCGACCGGAACGGCAAGGTGCAGCCGCTGCTGGCCAAGAGCTGGGAGGTCTCGCCGGACGGGCTGACCTATACCTTCCGCCTTCAGGACGGCGTGAAGTTCCATGATGGCACGGCCTTCGATTCGGCCGACGTGAAGTTCGCCTTCGACCGGGCTCGCGACCCCAAGTCGACCAATGCCCAGAAGCAGATCTTCGCGCCCATCGACACCATCGAGACGCCCGATCCCGCCACGGTGGTGATCAAGCTGAAGAACCCGTCGGGCAACTTCCTCACCTATCTGGGCTGGGGCGATGCGGTTATCGTGGCGCCGGAGACGGCCGCCAGCAACGCGGCGAATCCAGTCGGCACCGGGCCGTTCAAGTTCAAGTCCTGGACCCGCGGCGACCGGGTGGAGCTGACGAAGAATCCCGACTATTGGCAGAAGGACAAGGTGAAGCTCGACACCGTGACCTTCCGCTTCATCAGCGACGCGCAGGCGCAGGTGGCGGCCCTGCGCGCCGGCGACGTGGATGCGTTCCCCAATCTCGGCGCACCCGAACTCTTCGCCGAGTTCCAGAAGGACAGCCGCTTCAAGGCGGTCGCCGGCAACACCGAGGGCGAGACGGTCGCCGGCATGAACAATGCCAAGAAGCCGTTCGACGACGTGCGCGTGCGCCGCGCGCTGATGCATGCCATCGATCGCAAGACGCTGATCGAGGGCGCCTATTCCGGCTTCGGCACCCCCATCGGCAGCTTCTTCTCGCCGAACCACCCGGCCTATGTGGACATGACCGGCGCCGTTCCCTACGACGTGGAGAAGGCAAAGGCGCTGTTGAAGGAAGCCGGTCACGGCAACGGCCTCTCCATCACCATCAAGGCGCCGCAGATGGCCTATGCCAGCCGCTCGGCCGAGTTGATCTCGGCCATGCTCGCCGAGGTGGGCGTGGAGCTGAAGATCGTCCCCACCGAATTCCCGGCCAAGTGGATCGAGGAGGTGTTCAAGAACAAGGATTACGACGTCACCATCGTGTCCCACACGGAGCCGCTCGACATCGATATCTTCGCCCGCGACAGCTACTACTTCAATTACAAGAACGACACCTTCAAGCAGCTGATCGCGGACGCTGCCAAGACCACGGACGAGAAGGCACGCTTCGAGAAATACGCTCAGGCGCAGAAGATCCTCGCCGAGGATGTTCCGGCCCTCTTCCTGTTCCAGCTGCCGAAGCTCGGCGTGTGGAACGCGAAGGTCAAAGGCCTGTGGGAGAACTCGCCGATTCCGGTGAACGACGTGACGGAAGTATCGTGGACGGAGTAAGACGCGCCTATGATCTCACGCCGCCGCCTTTGACACCCTCCGTCATCCCCGGACTTGTTCCGGGGATCCACATTTTTACCCCGCTCAGAGACGGGGATGGCCGGGACAAGCCCGGCCATGACGGAAAGGCTTCACTGGGTCGACCATCCCCTAACCGCGCTCCTACCCACGAGGGAGAGGGGAACGGGACAACCTGAACTCATGCTCCGCCTCATCCTTTCCCGCCTGATCTCGCTCGTCGTGACGCTGCTGTTCGTGTCGCTGGCGATCTTCCTGATCCTGGAGGTTCTCCCGGGCGATCCTGCGGCCATCATGCTCGGCACCGCCGCGCGGGAGGATACGCTGGCCGCGCTGCGCCAGGAGCTCGGGCTCGACCGGCCGGCGCTGCTGCGTTACCTGCAATGGATCGGCGGGATCCTCCAGGGCGATCTAGGCACGTCGATCACATACAAGATGCCGGTCTCGACGCTGGTGGCCGAGCGCATGAACGTGACGCTGCCCCTGAGCCTGCTCGCTATCCTCATCTCCACGGCCCTTGCCCTGCCGCTCGGCGTCGCGGCCGCCGCCCGGCGCGATGGACCAGTGGACAGGGCCGTGCTCGTGTTCAGCCAGCTCGGTGTCGCGGTGCCGAATTTCTGGATCGGCCTTCTGTTCATCCTGTTCTTCTCCACCTGGCTCGGCTGGTTCCCGGCCGGCGGGTTTCCCGGCTGGAATGCCGGCATCGGGCCTGCCCTGCAGGCGCTTCTCCTGCCCGCCGTCGCCCTCGCCCTGCCCCAGGCCGCCGTGCTGACGCGGGTGACGCGCTCGGCCACCCTCGAAGTCATCGGCGCCGATTTCGTGCGCACTGCCCGCGCCAAGGGCGTTGACAAGGGCTCGACCCTGCGCCGCCACGTGGTGCCGAACGCACTCATTCCCGTGACGACGATCCTCGGATTGCAGCTCTCGTTCTTCTTCGGCGGCGCGATCCTGGTGGAGAACGTGTTCAACCTGCCCGGCCTCGGGCGCCTCGCCTATCAGGCGCTCAACCAGCGCGACCTCGTGGTGATCAAGGACATCGTGCTGATCTTCTCCGGACTCGTCATCGTGGTGAACTTCATCGTCGATGTCGGCTACGCGATCCTCGATCCGCGCCTGAGGAGCCGCGCATGACGAAGCGCTCCCGCATTCGGCTGAACTCCGCACTGGTCGTCGGCGGCATTCTGACAATGCTGCTCGTCGTCACCGCCCTTGTGTCGCTCGTCTGGACGCCGGAGGTGCCGACCCGCGTGCGTGTGGTCATGCGCCTGAAAGGCCCTGGAGAGGTCGGGCTTCTCGGGACCGATCATTTCGGCCGCGATGTCGCCTCGCTGCTCATGGTCGGCGCCTGGAACTCCCTC
The DNA here is from genome assembly GCF_016811235.1 of Microvirga arabica. Taxonomy (GTDB): domain Bacteria; phylum Pseudomonadota; class Alphaproteobacteria; order Rhizobiales; family Beijerinckiaceae; genus Microvirga; species Microvirga arabica. The sequence goes on along the minus strand of NZ_JAFBID010000067.1, from coordinate 15,346 downwards.
GCCATCGCCTGGCCTGCGGTTCTGCTGGGTGCCGCCATCGGCACTGCCATCGGCTGCGCGGCAGCAGCGTGGAAAGGCATCGCGGACGAGATCGCCATGCGCGTGTCCGATGTGGTCTTCGCCTTTCCGGCGGTTTTGTCCGCTATCATGATCGGCGCACTTGTGGGGTCGGGACCGCTCGCCGCTATCCTGGCGATTGCGGTGTTCAACATCCCGGTCTTCGCCCGCGTCACCCGCGGCGTCGCGCTCCAGGTCTGGACGCTCGATTACATTGCGGCGGCGCGCGCCATCGGCAAGCATCCCCTGCGCATCACCTGGGAAGACGTGATGCCGAACATCGCCGGCGCTCTGATCGTGCAGGTCACGATCCAGCTCGCACTCGCAATCCTGACCGAAGCCGGCCTGAGCTATTTGGGCCTCGGCGTGCGCCCGCCGAACCCGAGCTGGGGTCGGATGCTCAGCGATGCGCAGACCTATCTCTCGCAAGCGCCTCATCTTGCCATCGCGCCGGGCATCGCCATCGCCCTCTCGGTGTTGGGCCTGAATCTTTTGGGCGATGGGTTGCGCGACGCGTTGGATCCGACGCTGAAGGGTCGTGGCGCGACTGCATAAGACAGTTTCTTAACAAGCACACACCTCATCCTGAGGAGGTCGCTGAGCGACCGTCTCGAAGGAGCTTCCAGTGGTCTCTGGATCCTCCTTCGAGACGCAGCCTCATGGGCTGCTCCTCAGGATGAGGACTGAATTTTGGAAGCCGCTTTAGGCCGCCTTGCTCATGCCCTTCTGCACATCGGCGAGTATCTCATACGAGCGCAACCGCTTCCCATGATCGTAGATCGCCGAAGCGACGATGATCTCGTCCGCGCCGGTCTCGGCGATGAAGCCCTCAAGCCCCTCCCGCACGGTCTTCGCTGAACCGACGAAGGAGCAGGAGAGCATATTCATGGCCTGGGCCTTCTCGTGCGGCGTCCAGTAGTTCTCGATATCGTCGATGGGCGGCTGGAGCTTGCCGCGCGTCCCGCGGAACATGTTGGTGAAGGCCTGCTGCGCGGAGGTGAAGAGGCGCTTCGCCTCCTCGTCGGTATCCGCCGCGATCACGTTGACGCCGACCATGGCATAGGGCCGATCGAACTGGGCGGAGGGCTGGAAGCGCTCGCGATAGGCCTGCAGCGCCTGGATCAGGGCGCCCGGGGCGAAATGCGACGCGAAGGCGTAGGGCAGGCCCAACATCGCCGCGAGCTGCGCACCGAACAGGCTGGAGCCCAGAATCCAGATCGGCACGTTGGAGCCCGCTCCCGGCACCGCCTGGATCACTTGGTCCGGCTGCACGGGCCCGAGCAGCGCCTGCAGTTCGAGCACATCCTGCGGGAAGGTATCGGCGGCAGCTGGATCCCGGCGCAGGGCCCGGAGCGTCCGCTGATCGGTGCCCGGTGCCCGACCGACTCCGAGATCGATGCGGCCCGTATAGAGCGCATCGAGAGTGCCGAACTGCTCGGCGATCACCAGGGGCGAATGGTTCGGCAGCATGATACCGCCGGCTCCGACGCGGATCGTCCTCGTGCCCCCGGCCACGTGGCCGATCGCTACGCTCGTCGCAGCGCTGGCGATGCCCACCATGTTGTGGTGCTCGGCGAGCCAGAACCGGGTGTAGCCCCATTTCTCGGCATGCTGTGCCAGATCGAGGGAATTCCGCAGGGCATCCGACGGCGTGAAGCCCTCAGGAATATGCGCGAGATCGAGAACGGAGATAGGAGGCATGGGCAATCTTTCTGGTGCGGTTCAAGGCCGAACAAGGGTGATCATGAGATCATCATTCAAGGCCTCGGATGCAACCCGTGAAGCCTCCCGCTTAGGGCACACCAGCCCTGCAAGCAAAAACCCGGCGCTTGTGGCGCCGGGTTTGCGATGGCTTAATCGACCGGATATCAGCCGCGCGTACGGGCGCGGATCATGTAGGTGTCGAAGGCGTATTCAGCCACTTGGAACCAGAGATATTCCTCGTTGCGGAAAGCGCGAAGCGAGTCGATCAGCTTCTTGAAGTCCGCGTTCTGGGCCGAAATTTCCGCATAGACCTCGTTGGTTGCCTTGAAGGCGGCATCGAGGATTTCTGCGGAGAATGGACGCAGCTGCGCACCGGCACCCACGAGGCTGCGGAGTGCCGCCGGGTTCTTGGCATCGTACTTGGCCAACATATCCTGGTTCGCCGCCATGGCGGCGGATTCCACGATGGCCTTGTAGTGCTTCGGCAAGGATTCCCACTTTTCCTTGTTGAACAGGAAGTGCAGCGTCAGGCCGCCCTCCCAGAAGCCCGGATAGTAGTAGTACGGCGCGACCTTCTGGAAGCCGAGCTTCTCGTCGTCGTAGGGGCCGATCCACTCGGCGGCGTCGATGGTGCCGCGCTCGAGGGACGGATAGATGTCGCCACCGGCTACCTGCTGCGGAATCACCCCGAGCTTCGCCATGACCTGACCGGCAATGCCGGCAATGCGCATCTTGAGGCCCTGCAGGTCCTGAACGGTCTTGATCTCCTTGCGGAACCAGCCGCCCATCTGGGTACCCGTGTTGCCGCCCGGCAGAGCATAGAGGTTGTGCTTGGCCATGAACTCGTTCACGAGGCCGATGCCGCCGCCATGATACTGCCAAGCATTGAGCTGGCGGGCATTCAGCGTGAACGGCACCGCCGCAGCGGCCGCGAAGGTCGGATCCTTGCCGACGTAATAATAGGCGGCCGTGTGGGCCATCTCGACCGTGCCGGAGCTGACGGCGTCGGCGGCCTGGAAGGTGCCGACGATCTCGCCTGCGGAGAATGGCTGGATCTGGAACTTGCCCTCAGTCGCCTCGGACACGTACTTCGCCAGGAAGTCGGCGCCGCCATAGATCGTGTCGAGGGATTTCGGGAAGCCCGATGTCAGGCGCCAGCGGATCTCCGGATTGGATTGGGCGATGGCTGGCTTGGCGATGGCACCGGCTGCAAGGCCTGCACCGGCGGTGGCGAGAAAGTTGCGGCGTTTCATGATTGCCTACTCCTGTTCGGGGGCATGTCGCGCTTTGAAGGAGGCCCGGTACAAGGGATCGACGATCCTCAGTAAAGTCAGACTAAAGTTTTAGTTTTGATGTCCCACGCGCGGCGGCTTCCGGCGAGCCAATCACCGGCCTTCCTGATGGTTCCAGACTAAGTTATTGATAAGCTTCACACACTCTCAGCGGGCCGCTCGATCTACCGGGTGTAAGCGAGCCGATGACTGCTGCGAGCTATGAGATCAGCGCAGAAGGATGCAAGCGAGCGTGCACACGAAGCATGAGTTCCGATCTCCTTCCGGCATTATTCGTCGCGAGGTGAGACGCCCGGCTCAAGGATCGACAGGCGAGAGCGCGAGCAATCGATCTCGGCCACGACCCCGTAGGGCAGCGTCGCGATGGGATCGGTGTGGCCGAAGTCGAGTTCGGCCAGAACCGGCAGATGCTGGAGGCCAGCCTCGTTCAGGGCGCGCAGGACCGACCTCTCCTGTTCCTGACGGTAAGCCTCGTCCGTCTGCCCGCCGGGCCGCCCGAGAACGACTCCGGACAGACGATGCAGGATGCCCTGCGCTGCGAAGTTGCGCAGCCAGCGGAGAACCTGTGTGGCCGCCGGCGCCTCCTCGGAGGTTTCGTAGAACAGGATGGCACCATTCCAGTATTCCGCAGGTGGCCACCAGTCGGAGCCTTTCAGCATCTCCAGCACTTCGGCGCAGCCGCCGATCAGGTGCCCCTGGACAGTGCCCGTTCCCTGCAGGGTTCGCGGACCGGTGGAGGGTGTCAGCTTGCGACGCTTCTTCTGGTTCGCGGGATCCTTCCAGGGCAGATGCTCGACAGTCCACCCGTCTCCATTCGGCTCGATCTCGCCAATGGGAGCCGTTTCGAAGACAGCCTTGCGCAGGAAGGTTTCCGCGTAAGCGTGCATGCCGCCATTCTCGGCAAATCCCGACATGATCGTCGGGCCGTAGAAAGAGCAGAGACCAGCCTTCAAGCAGCCGAAATGCAGGACTGTCGGATCAGAGTATCCGAGAAACACCTTTGGGTTGCACGCGATCACGTCGAGATCGATGTGCGGGATCAGGCGGATCGCATCGTCACCACCGATGCTCGCGATGATGCCTCGAATCGAAGGATCGGCAAAAGCGGCGTTGATGTCCTCAGCTCGTGCTTTGGGGTTCCTGTCGAGCCAATCCGCTTCGCTTAGCGCGTGAGGCATCTCGACGGGCACAAGCCCAAACGCATCGGCCACATAGCGTTTGCCGGCCTCGTAGCGATGCGGGAAAACCGCCGGTCCGCCCCAGCTCGTCGACACGATGGCGACGCGATCACCCGGCCGAAGGGCCTGAGGTTTGACGAGAGGTCTCTGCCACCAACGATCCGCCATGACGTCTCCTGCAAAGCGAACGTTCTATTCTTCGCAGATCACGGGCGCAAAGAAAACGGCGCCGCTTGCACGGCGCCGTCCTATTGGTCGATGAAGGCTTGAGATTTAGAAGTCCATGCCGCCGGCAGGCATGGCCGGAGCGGTTTCCTTCTTCGGCTTCTCGGCGATCATGGCCTCGGTGGTGATGAGGAGGCCAGCCACCGATGCAGCGTCCTCAAGGGCGACACGCACGACCTTCGCCGGGTCGATGATGCCGAACTTGTAGAGGTCGCCATACTGGCCGGTCTGGGCATTCCAGCCGGCCGCGTAGTCAGCGGCCTCGGCCACCTTGCCGACGATCACGGAGCCATCCTCGCCCGCGTTGATGGCAATCTGGCGGGCAGGAGCCTGGAGGGCGCGGCGCACGATCTCGACGCCGGTCTTCTGGTCGTCGTTGGCGGGCTTCACCGTATCGAGCGCCTTGAATGCCCGCAGCAGGGCCACGCCGCCGCCGGGCAGGATGCCTTCCTCGACGGCCGCCTTTGTGGCGTGCATGGCGTCATCGACGCGGTCCTTCTTCTCCTTCACCTCGACCTCGGTCGCACCGCCGACGCGGATCACCGCGACGCCGCCTGCGAGCTTGGCCAGACGCTCCTGCAGCTTCTCGCGGTCGTAGTCGGAGGTGGTCTCCTCGATCTGCGCCTTGATCTGGCCGACGCGGGCCTCGATGTCGCGCTTATCGCCGGCACCATCCACGATGGTGGTGTTCTCCTTCTCGATCACCACCTTCTTGGCGCGGCCGAGCATGTTGAGCGTCACGTTCTCGAGCTTGATCCCGAGATCCTCGGAGACGACCTGGCCCTTGGTGAGAACCGCGATGTCCTCGAGCATGGCCTTGCGGCGGTCGCCGAAGCCAGGCGCCTTGACGGCCGCGATCTTCAGGCCGCCGCGCAGCTTGTTCACAACGAGGGTAGCGAGCGCCTCGCCCTCAACGTCCTCGGCAATGATCAGCAGCGGCTTGCCGGTCTGCACCACGGCTTCCAGCACGGGCAGCATGGCCTGCAAGCCCGAGAGCTTCTTCTCGTGGATGAGGATATAGGGATCCTCCAGCTCCACGCGCATCTTTTCGGCGTTGGTGATGAAGTATGGCGAGAGATAGCCGCGGTCGAACTGCATGCCCTCGACGACCTCAAGCTCGGTCTCGAGCGACTTCGCCTCCTCGACAGTGATGACACCCTCGTTGCCGACCTTCTGCATGGCTTCCGCCAGCATGCGGCCGACATCCGCATCGCCGTTCGCCGAGATGGTGCCGACCTGGGCGATCTCGTCGTTGGACGTGACCTTCTTGGCGTTCTTCTTAAGATCAGCCACCACGGCCTCGACGGCAAGGTCGATGCCGCGCTTGAGGTCCATGGGGTTCATGCCGGCGGCAACCGCCTTGGCGCCTTCCTTCACGATGGCCTGGGCGAGAACGGTGGCCGTCGTCGTGCCGTCGCCGGCACGGTCGTTTTGCTTCGACGCGACCTCGCGCACCATCTGGGCGCCCATGTTTTCGAACTTGTCGGAGAGCTCGATTTCTTTCGCGACGGTGACGCCGTCCTTGGTAATGCGCGGAGCACCGAAGCTCTTCTCGATCACCACGTTGCGACCCTTGGGGCCGAGCGTGACCTTCACCGCGTCGGCGAGGATATCGACGCCGCGCAGCATCTTGTCGCGAGCGTCCAAGGCGAATTTGACTTCCTTAGCAGCCATTGTTCGTCACTCCTGATGAGACGTAACGATGTGTGACTCTCAAATGATGGATTGGCCTTAGGCGGCCTTCTTCTGGACGGCGGACTGCTCCAGCACGCCCATGATGTCGCTCTCCTTCATGATCAGGAGATCCTGGCCGTCGATCTTGACCTCGGTGCCGGACCACTTGCCGAAGAGCACCGTGTCGCCGACCTGAACGTCGAGGGGCACAAGCTGGCCCTGCTCGTTGCGGGCGCCCGGGCCAACGGCGATCACCTCGCCCTGCTGGGGCTTTTCCTTGGCCGTGTCGGGGATGATGATGCCGCCTGCGGTCTTCTCTTCCGCATCGATGCGGCGGACCACGATCCGGTCATGCAAAGGACGGAACTTCATGAAGCTTCCTCCAATGATATCAGTCTGTTAACTGCCTCAAGCGGAGCCGTTCGGGCCTCCGCGGCCGATGATTTGGTTGAAGGATCTTCATCGTTCAAGAGGGGGGCTGAAAAATTTTTGGCACCGGCGGGAACCGAGCGCCAGAGGCGCGAACAAAGGCGCGCTGGCGACGAAACTGGGAACATCAAAGAGCGAGCACCTGTCGGCCCGCAGCGTGAGCTGCGAGCCTGTGGGTGTGTTGAGGGTGGCGTTTAGGGCAGCCCGGCTCGATGTGTGGTGTGGAAGGTGAGAGCCAAGCTGCTCGTCACGCGCGGTTTGTTTCAGCGGACCTGGAACAAGCCAGGATCGCGACCTCCTCAGGATGAGGATGGAGAAGCGGAACCCAGAAAGACGTAGATCCCCGGACCAAGTCCGGGGATGACGCAGAGGGTGTCGGGACAAGTGGGTGTCATTCCCGGCCGGAGCTAAAGCGGAGGGGAAGGGAATCTATGGCACTGCGCGTGCGGGTAGATCCCCTTCCCGCACTGCGTGCGCCGGGATGACAGCAGCCACCTACTCATCTCCTCGCCTTCAATAATGCGGCGGTGGGGGCTCGGGCGCGCGCGGACCGGCGTTGTCCTCGACCTCCTGCACCCTGTCCAGCACCTCGTTCAGTTGCCGCCTGAGCGCCTCGATCTTCTTCCACTGGTCAATGACCGTCTGATTCAGGTCCTCGATCACCTGGTCCTGATAGGCGACGCGCACCTCCAGGGCTTCGAGTCGGGCATTGACGGCATCAGGATCGGTCATCGGTCGACTCCCCTGCCTCCACGAGACCGTGACCCAGGGCCACCCGCTCGTCGAACACGAAGCACTCGCCCTTCCACCGGCTCTCGGCCTCCGGCACGTCTTCCAGGTATTTGAGGATGCCGCCCTTGAGGTGGAAGACCTCCTCGAAACCCTGGTTCAGCATGTAGGCGCTGGCCTTCTCGCACCGGATGCCGCCCGTGCAGAACATGGCGACCTTCCGGTGCTTGGCCGGATCGAGCTCGTTCTTCACGAAATCCTTGAACGCGCTGAAGCGCTTGATCCGGGGATCGACGGCGCCCTCGAAGGTGCCCATTTCGACCTCGAAATCGTTCCGCGTGTCGAGAAGCACAATGCCGGGCTCCTCCAGCAGCCTGTTCCACTCGGCCGGCGACACATAGGTGCCGACGCGGCGCAAGGGGTCGGTCTGCGGATCACCGAGGGTCACGATCTCTTTTTTCAGCCGCACCTTCATGCGCTTGAACGGCATCTCGGCCGCTGAGGAGAACTTCAGCTCCAGGTTGTCGAGGCGGCCTTGGAAAAGCGGCCCCTCCCGCAGCTCCGCCATCAGGGCATTGATGCCCTCCTCGGTTCCAGACACAGTGCCGTTGATCCCCTCATGGGCGAGCAGCAGCGTGCCCCTGATCCCGAGATCGAGGCATAGCGCGTGAAGCGGGTCCTTGAGTTCCCGAAAATCGGGCAGCGGAACGAACTGATAGAGAGCGGAAACCTTGTACGTCATGGCGGCTGTTTATCAGGAGCAGTGCGAAGGGAAAACCCGCTTGAACCTGTCCGCAGTGTCGCCGTTGATGGGCGGCTTCATGGATCCCCTTCCCTCGCCTTCGGCTTGGCTTGAGGATGATAGTGGTTGTCATTCCCGGCCGGAGCGCAGCGGAGGGGAAAGGAATCCACCCGCACCCACTGGCGCTATGGATACCCCTCCCCAATCAAACCTTCGGCCAGGGCCGCCTGTCCGGGCACATCTCTTCCCAGGCCTGGGAGAGCCGCAGAACGCCCACATCGTCGAAGCGGCGGCCGATGATCTGGAGGCCGATGGGCAGGCCCGCTTTCGTGAAGCCGGCATTCACGGAGGATGCCGGCTGGTCCGACATGTTGAAGGCGACCGTGTAGCCGATATGCTCGAAGGGCTCTTCCGGGTTGTGGATCGGCGAGGCGAGCTCCGCCGGATAGGCCACGCAAGGAGCGACCGGGGAGATCACGAAATCGAAGCGATGCGTGGCGGCCACCGCCGCGTGGCGCATCACCATCATCTGGTTCATCCCGCTATAAACTTCCGAACCCGTCAGATTCTTGCCCCCTTCGGCCCATTGCCGGATGTAGGGCAGAATCTTAGCCCGCTCGTCCTCGCTCAGGGGAGCCATGTCGGTCCAGGCGCGCTGGCGCCAGAAATCGTCGAGACCGTCGAGCATCTCGCGGGTGATGAAGGCAGGCACCGCCTCGATGACGGCGCCCGCGCTGCCTAAGAGTTGCGCCGCCCGCTCGACCGTGGCGCGGATTTCCGGATCGACGGGCATGCCGATGCCAGCCTCCATCATGACGCCGATCCTCAGGCCCTTGATGTCGACGTTCAGATCGAGCCACGGCAGGTCCTGATAAGGCAGGCTCATGGGATCGCGGTGGTCGGGGCGCGTGAGGCTCGTCATCATGAGCGCGGCATCTCGCACCGTCCGCGTCATCGGCCCTGCCACACGGCCGTAATAGGTCGGATCGATGGGAATGCGGCCGAAGCTCGGTTTAAGGCCGAACACGCCGCACCAGGAGGCCGGCAGGCGGATCGAGCCGCCGATATCGGTGCCGATATGGAACGGCCCATAGCCTGCGGCAGCGGCAGCGCCCGCACCCGCCGAACTGCCGCCGGGATTTTTCGAGAGATCCCAAGGATTGCGCGTGAGCGGATGGAAGCTGGAGAGGCCCGACGAGAGCATGCCGTAGTCGGGCATCGTGGTCTTGGCGAGAATGACCACGCCGTCCTCGCGCAGCCGCGCCGCCGAAGGCGCATCGTCGGTGGCGGGGACGAGCGGGCGGGCGGCGGTGCCGAGCGGCACCGGCGTTCCCTTGGTGGCGATGTTCTCCTTGATCGTCGCCGGAATCCCGTCGAGCGCTCTCGCCTCGCCGCGCATCCAGCGCCGCTCCGACTCCCTGGCGGCGTTTAAGGATGTCTCAGGATCGAAAGCGTACAGCGCCTGAAGCTTCGGCTCGCATGCTTCGACGCGTGCAATGACGGCCTTCGTTACATCGACAGGAGATAATGTCTTGCGGGCATAGGCTTCGAGGAGCTGGAAGGCCGACCAGTCGGCGAGATCCGCAGACGTATCCCGAGGCGTGTGATGTGCCGACGATTGCGTGCTCAAATCAGAATTCTCCCGCTCGCGGATTCGACCGTCAGCCATGCTGAAGCGATCGTTGCGACCGGTAAACCTGTTTTATCGCATCTCCATGCATGGTCCCATGAAGCCAGTGCAGGGCATGCCGGCAAGGATTACTCCCAACCGCCTTCTCCTGCTCTTCGGGGATATTCCTTTCGTTCGGACGGCACAAAGCTGGGCCGATGCGGTTTGTCTGGCAGGCATGCACGAGCTTAAAGCCAAGGTAACTTTTTCGAGAGGCGGCGGAATAAGAAGCGCCGTTGCCTGTTCATAAGCAGGAGGAGCAATTACTCAGCCAGCAGTTGTGTTATTATAATCCTGTAGAGATGCCCGATTTCCTCTCGGGGAAGACAGCACAGCATGGTGACACCTTGCCATGAAGGATGGTTCCAAGGCGACCCTTCACCGACGCAACCGGCTCCTCGCCGCCTTGGAGCCAGAAGACCTCTCTTGGCTCGAGCCTTACCTCGAGATCGTCGATCTGCCCCGGGGCAAGGTTCTCTTCGAGACAGGCGAACCGATCAGGCACACCTACTTTCCCCATGACGGAGTCGTTTCCCTTGTGACGGTCCTTCAGAGCGGCGGGTCTGTCGAAATGGCCGTCTTCGGTCGGGAGGGCGCCCTTGGATTTGTCAGCGCTCTCGTCACGCGTCAGTCGTTCGGCCGCTATATCACCCAAATCCCCGGAACGGCGTCGCGCGTTCCCCTGGAGAGATTGAACGAGGGCGTGGCGGAGAGGCCGAAGCTGCGGCATGCCATGTTCCGCTTCACCGAGGCATTCCTGGCCCAGACGCTGCAGACCGTTGCCTGCAATGCCGTCCACAGCGTCGAAGCCCGGTGCTGCCGCTCCATCCTGACCACGCGGGATCGCACCGATCGGGATGAGGTCCCCCTCACCCACGAAGTGCTGGCCGAGATGCTGGGCGTTCAGCGCTCCTCGGTCAGCAGCGTCACGAGCGCTTTGCAGAGAGCCGGTCTCATCGTTCAGGGAAGAGGCACGATCCGAATCACAGATCGGCAAGGCCTCGAAGCGACGGCATGCGAATGCTACCGCGCCATCTGCGACAGCTTCGACAGGCTCCTGCCGGGCGCGCTCAGATGCGATTGATGGGATCGGAGTGCCCGTCATGTCCGGAAAGGCACTCAGGTTTTCGAATGAAATCGATTTCTTCCTGACTTGTGTCGGGTTCCCAACAGACGAGGTAACTCTGGCTTAGTACCTTCTGAAGCTATTAACGCAAAGTTAATACGAGGAAGACTATGGATGATACTAAGTTTCATAAAGAAGAAAACAATAACGGGGCTCACCACCCAAGAATCTACTCACCGGCCTTCCAGCCGTTGCTGCAATCTCTTCTGGCGACCCTAGCCGATCTCGACTTCGACTACGAGAAGGAGCGGGAGAAGCTCAGCAGCATGGCACCAGACACCAATATCAGGATCCGTGCTCTCGAGAAGCTAAGAAACCGGCATCGCGAACGCCGCGAACCCTACATCCAGCAGCTCGCCGTCCTGCAGAAGCGCATGATGGAGCTGAGAGCCTGATCCGTTTGGATCCAACCCGAATCCGTTCGGCGCATCCTCAGCCAAACGCCAAATTTGAACAAACCGAACTTGAATAAAAAGAATTCTCCTGGGGCTAAGGCACTCGATGAACAGGTCACACGGGTGTCGTCACAAGACCTGAGCACATCACACATGCTCAAGCGGGATTGTAGCCAATGACAGAGGAAGAGATTGAGGTCGTTGCGGAAGAACTGGCCAAGATCGGGGGCGTCACCTGGTATCCGGGCCGGGAAAGGGGAACCCTGATGAGAGTCGTCTGCGATCGTTACCGGGATCGCGCCAGGGTGGCTATCGAAGCACTGGAACGGCACCGGGCAGTCCGACAGGCGAACGTGTCCCAGGACAACGAGAAACCCGCGACCCTGTCGACGATCAGCGCGCCGGTCTCCTTGGCCAATGATGACATCCGGCCAGGAGCGACCGTGATCTACCGCCCTCCCGGAGATCGCAGGGCCTATCCCTGCCGCGTGGTCGAGATCAAGGGCAACCGCGCCTATCTCGCGCCCATTCTCCGGGCCTGCACGGAGTGGGTCTCCATCGAGCACCTCATGCCCTCGCGGACGGACAATGTCGTGACTCAGGACTGAGCGGCAAACCGGTGGATCCGGAACCGGGAGATGTCGCTCGCCGATGTCTTGCCCATAGCCAGGTCCGCCAGCACCTCGCCGATCACGCTCGCGAACTTGAAGCCATGTCCCGAGCACGGCGACGCCAGGACGATCCGCGGATCGACAGGCGAGAGATCAATCACGAAATCCTCGTCCGGCGTACGGGTATACATGCAGGCGCGCATCTGCCGGAGGGGGCCGTTCGCATCCGGCATCGCCAGCTTCAGCATCCGCCGGATCTGCGCCTCGTCAGCGGGACCGCCATCCTGCGCCAGGTCGCCGGCCGCCGCCAGCACCGCTCCTTCCCGATGGGAGGCTGTCTTGACCCCGGTGCCGGCGAAATCCGGAAAGCCGTAGCAGGCATCGTCCTCGGATTCGAGCAGGAAGACCGGGCAGCGATCCGGCGTGAAGAGCGAGGGCTCGAGCGGCGAGAACCAGCCGAGCACCTGACGGGTGATCTTGAGATGCGGCTTCAGCGCGGGCGCGAAATCGCCGATCCACGCGCCGGTCGCAACGATCACGGATCCAGCCTCGATCACCCCCGCGTCCGTCCGCACGCGGATCCCTGAGCCGAGTGGCTCGATGCCCAGAACACGCGTGGTCATGCGCGTTTGCGCGCCATGCTTCTCGGCCAGTCGCACGAACGACCGGATCGCCAGTTCCGGCCGCAGGAACCCGCCTTCGGGTTGGAACAGGCCGGTCCAGTGCGACGGAACCTTGAAGCCGGGAAAACGCCGGGCGATATCGGCCGCGCCCAACACGTCATGGGTCAGGCCATGCTGCCTTGAGGCCTCCAGAGAGCCGCTTACGATGGACGACCCCGGATAGCCTGCTTCGAGAACGCCCGTGACGGTCAGGATCGTCTCGCCGGAAAGGCTCTCCAGTTCGCGCCACTTCTCCAGGGCCCGGCGCACGAGGGGCACATAGGAGGGATGCTCGAAATAGGACAAGCGGATGATCCTGCTCTCGCCGTGCGACGATCCTCTGTCGTGGCCCGGTTCGAACTGCTCGATGCCGATGACGCGCTGACCCTGCCGAGCGAGGTTGAACAGAGCGGCGCTGCCCATGGCCCCAAGCCCAATCACCGCCACATCGCATGTCGTCATCGGATTCCCTTCACCGCCCGGGAGCGCCGGCATCACGGCCGTATACCGCCAGGTAACGTAAACCCTTCTGCGCCCCTTCCAACCGGGTTTCAATCCATCGCCCGGAGTGCTCCGCAGAAAATGACCGCCCGGAGGGAAGGAACCCTTTCGGGGCGGTTGCGATTCCCTGTCCATTCAACACGGAGGAACGATATGAGCCGCGGCTTTCCATCCATGACAGCGCTTCTGGGCCTTCTGGCCGTTGCCGGATTCCAGAACAGGGACAAACTCGCCGAGATGCTCGGTGGCGCCTCAGGCAACCGGACCGGCTTGCCTGGTGGAGCGGGCCAGCAGCCGGGCGGAATGGGCGGCCTCGGTGGGCTCCTGGGCGGTGGAGGCCTGGGCGGGCTTCTGGGTGGCCTGGGGGGCAGCTCAAGCCCCGGCGGGCTGGTGAGCGGCGGCCTGGGCGAACTGGTCAACAGCTTCCGCCAGAACGGCCAGGGCGATGTGGTCGATTCCTGGGTGAGCACCGGCCCCAACAAGGAGGTTGCGCCGGACCAGCTGGAACGCGCCATCGATCCCGAAGTGCTCGCGACGCTGACGCAACAGACCGGCCTTTCGCGAGAGGAGCTTCTGTCGCGCCTGTCGCGGGAGCTGCCAAAGGCGGTGGATCAGTACACCCCCAACGGGCGCGTTCCGAACCATCAGGAATTCTAAGGCAACCTGCAGCCCGCATCATGCGCCGTTCAGGCCCGCGCTCCCGGTTCGAAGCCGGGGGCGCAGTGACCCGGCCGCTTGGTCAACCGCACCGGCTTGCACGAGCGGTCACGTCGTCGGCAAACAGCCTGTCACACCCGATCGTTAAGAAGTCTATCCTTTTGTCCTGGTGGCTACCCCTATCGTTTTCTTTCCCCTGCTCGCGGATCGGATAGGCTCTTCCGACTTCGTCACAGGACGAAGTGGGGGAGAATCTGATGCATACGGATCGGTTTGTCGTCTTCAAGTTCCAAGGCGAGTGGCTGGTCACCTACGCGGACCGAAAGCAGACGGCATTTGCGACACGTGAAGACGCAGAGCGCTCCGCCTTCGATGCCGCCGACATGCTCGCATCCAGCGGCCATGCCGTGTCCGTGCTCATCATCCCCGACGAAGCGGAAGGCTCCGCCCCGCCTCCTGACGAGGGCGAACGCAGAACGAGCTTGAACTGACCCGAGGCGTTCCACCGCCCGCCACCAACCCTGGGGATAAGAGGGCCTTTGGGCTCCTGCTTCCTCGCCGAGGCCAGCCTGCCGCAAGCTTGGGCATTCAGTTGCCACAATTGCATGGCCAAAAGCCAGGGTTGTCCTGATTGTTCATTGGAGAGGATTGTGATTGCAGCCTACGATCTCGACGAGATGGTCGACCTCCTTGCGCTCAATCGCCCCTTTGAGGGCCCTGTCGGCCCAACCATGGCGAGCAAGGTCGCGACACTGCCTCTTCGGGAAGCGGTTGCCCTGGTTGTCGAGGATTGGGCCGATGACAAGTTCAGGCAGCTGACCGCTGTCATCGTTAGGCCCTCAGGACCCGCGATCCGAGGCCTCCAAGAGATCAGGGATCTTCACGCAAAAGCAGAGTCTGCCCCCACGTCCTGACCGGCCGAACCTCGCCCGGCACGATGATTTTGGACCTTGACGAAAGCACCCTGTTCGCGTCTATTGCGCCACCTGCGAAGCGGGATCTTGATCCTGCCTTTTCGCCTGGAGACGTGGCCGAGCGGCTGAAGGCACTCGTTTGCTAAATGAGCATACCCCAAAAGGGTATCGAGGGTTCGAATCCCTCCGTCTCCGCCATCATTTTCTCGTAAGATGCTGATATCATTGCGAAATATGGTGGCCAGCAAAACGCTTCCCCATCTTCTTCCCCACCTTTGCTTCTGGCTTGACTATTGAACCACTGCACCCGCCACGTCAGGATCCTGTGTTCCTGAGGTCCTTATAAGTGGGCGGCGCTCTCAGGTTTCACACCAACTCAGCCTAACCGTGACCTTAAGCCGGGAACTCTGCCGAAGCTCCGCTGTTGTCTTGACCCAAAGAACAGGGGAACGCTCATGAGCCTGCAGAACGCCACCTATCGAGGGACGGCTCGCCATCGTGCCGAGGACGACCTCTTCCACTATGACCGGTCCAGGTCTCCCAAACCCACCGACTGTGATACAGGGTTGTCGAGCACCAAAGCCTCGGCTCGGCATTGGGTGGTCAGCATGCGTCCGCGCTGGCTGGTCAATCAGGCTCAGCCGCTCGTCCGCCCGCGCTCCGAGGGCTGACTATTTAGGCCACCTTGGATTGCCATCACCTGCCGCTAGAGCATCGGACGCTTACACGGACGCATAGCCAGCGGCCTTGAGGAAGTTCCAACATTCTTGCGGCTCAAACA
>NZ_JAFBID010000066.1 GCF_016811235.1 Microvirga arabica | reverse complement strand
GGCCTTCGGCTGGCCGGAAGCCGTCGGAATGGCCGTGATGCTGTCCGCCACGGCGCTTGCGCTCACCGAGGGCAAGCGTGGAGCAGTAGCCGCTTAATGATCGGTCCGGAAGGCCTCGGCGACCCGGGCCTTGAGCACGTCCGGCTGGCGCAGGATCAGGGCGCCCCTGGTGCGCTCGATCAGACCCTCCTGGGACAGCATGGTGAACTCGCGGGTGATCTGCTCGCGGCGGCAGCCGATGCGGGCAGCCACGATATGGTGGAAGGGTGGCGGCGTGATCACCCGCTCGCCCGACTTGTCCTGCCGCGGCGTCGACAGCCGCAGGAGCTCCGAATAGAGCCGGTGCCGCAGATCCAGCACCGTCTGCTCCATGAAGCGGGCATTCAGCTCGCGGATGCGGGAGGCCATGAGGCAGAACAGGCGCTCGGCGACGGGCTGATAAGAGAAGAGCATCTCCTTGAAGACGGAGGCCGGCATCACGCAGGCCTCGCCCCGGGTGAGCGCCGTGACGTTGGCGGAGCGCGGCACGCCGTCGAGAGCAGCCAATTCGCCGAACAGATCGCCCGGCTTCATCTCGTGGAGGATGACCTCCTTGCCGGAGGCAGTGCGCATGAGGACCCGCACCTCACCGGAGAGAAGGAAATAGACGTCCGTCGAGGGCTCGTCGAAGTCGACCAGAACCTCCTCGGGGTCGAAGCGGCGCCAATTGGCCCGCGTCTCGAAAGGCGCGAGGTCGATCTCCAGCCCCTTGAATAACTTGATCCCGGTGAGCCGACCCATCGGTGTCCTCCCTGCACGATATCTTGGCTATACCATAGATCCCGCACTTTCGGTACGGAAGAGGTGCCGTATCCCTTTGTCAAGCCTTGTGGATCCTGTCACTAGCGATTCCGGCTTATCGCACAGGCAGCAGCAGGCTACTCCTCCGCCCAAACACCTTGCCACAGCCGCCTTCCCGAGCCAAAAGGCGGCATGCTTCACGTCAACGACCTGACCTACCGCATCGGCGACCGGCTGATTCTCGACCACGCCTCCTTCAACCTGCCTGACGGTGCGAAGGTGGGCCTCGTCGGGCGCAATGGCGCGGGCAAGACCACCCTGTTCAAGATCATCCAGGGGGAGCTTGCCACGGAGAGCGGCAGCGTCACCCTTCCCCGCGGCATGAAGATCGGTGCCGTCGCCCAGGAAGCGCCGGGCGGCCCCGAGACCCTGATCGAGGTGGTGCTGGCAGCCGACAAGGAGCGTGCCGCCCTTCTCGCCGAGGCAGAAACGGCTGACGGCATTCGCCGTGCCGAGATCGAGATGCGGCTCACCGATATCGGCGCGCACTCGGCCCCTGCCCGCGCCGCCGCCATCCTCCACGGTCTTGGCTTCGATGCCGAGGCGCAGAACCGGCCCTGCTCGGACTTTTCCGGCGGCTGGCGCATGCGTGTGGCCTTGGCCGCCGTGCTCTTCACCGAGCCCGACCTGCTGCTCCTCGATGAGCCGACCAACTATCTCGACCTGGAGGGCACCCTCTGGCTCTACGATTATCTCGGGCGCTACCCCCATACCGTGCTGGTCATCAGCCACGACCGCGAACTGCTCGACACCTGCGTCAACCACATCCTCCATCTCGATCGGGGCAAGCTCGCGATCTATCGCGGCGGGTACACATCCTTTGCCAAACAATACGCCGAAAAGCGCGAGCTCACCGCAAAGGCGGCCGCCAAGCAGGAGGCCGAGCGCAAGCACCTGCAGGCCTTCGTCGACCGCTTCAAGGCCAAGGCCTCGAAGGCTCGCCAGGCGCAGTCCCGCGTCAAGCGGCTGGAGAAGATGGAGGCCATCACCACCATTGTGGAAGACGACGTGCTGCCCTTCAACCTCCCGGGTCCTGAGCGCCCTGCCGCCCCGCCGCTGATCACCGTGGAGAGCGGTGCCGTGGGCTATGGCGAGCGCATCGTCCTCGACCGCCTCAACCTGACGATCTCTCCAGACGACCGGATCGCGCTCCTCGGCTCCAACGGCAACGGCAAGTCCACCTTCTGCAAGCTCATCGGCGGCAGGCTTGCGCCCATGAAGGGCGAGATGCGCACGCCCACCCGGATGGATGTCGCCTATTTCGCCCAGCACCAGCTCGACGAACTGAACCCGAAGGCGACAGCCTACGACCATGTGGCCGAGCGCATGCCGGATACGCCCGTCGCCAGGATTCGCGCCCGCACGGCGCAAATCGGCTTTCCGGGCGCCAAGGCCGACACGCCGGTTTCGGCGTTGTCCGGCGGCGAGAAGGCGCGCCTGCTCATGGGGCTTGCCGCCTTCAACGGTCCTCACCTGCTCATCCTCGACGAGCCGACGAACCACCTCGACATCGACAGCCGCACGGCCCTGATGGAGGCGATCAACGATTATACGGGCGCGGTGATCCTGGTCAGCCACGACCGCTTCCTGATCGAGGCCTGCGCCGACCGGCTCTGGATCGTCGGCAACGGCAGCGTGAAGCCGTTTGACGGCGATATGGACGATTACCGCCAGCTGGTCCTCTCGGGAGAACTCGATCCGCAGAAGCGCTCCAACCGGCCGCAGGCTCCCACCGCCTCCAAGACCGACGAGCGCCGGGCTGCTGCCGAGCGCCGCGCGGCGCTTGCCCCCCTGCGCAAGAAGCTTGAGGCGCTCGAGAGCCGGATGGCGAAGCTTACGGATGTCATCGGCAAGGTCGATGCGGCTCTTGCCGACGGCACCGCCTTCCAGAAGGATCCGGCAAAGGCCTCCGAACTGTCCAGAATGCGCGCGGAAGCCGCGTCCACCCTTGAGACCGTTGAAGAAGAGTGGCTGGCCCTGAGCAGCGAGATCGAAGAGGCCGGCGCCTAGAAGCAGCACCGGCCCCTACTCCCCCGGGGCAGCGAGGCTACCTCCTCGGAGTGCACCCGAAATCGAAACGTGGGCGTAAGCTGATCCTAGCCTTTGGGGGAGGCTGACCATGCGAATCCTGATTTCCGCCTGTACCGACCGGGCCTTTACCGGGGGCCTCATGCCCATGGCCCATCTGACCGCTGGATCTGCAGCGGCCGTGAACGACAACACAGCTCAGGCCCAATCCAGATGGAGGCTTCGTCTGCATCGGACGCATTCTGCCGATCTGACGCGGCAGGCCGCTTCGTAAGCCAGGTGCGGGGGAGCACAGCGGGCTGTTCCATCCGAGGCTAGCGTCCGGCTTTCCTCGATGGAGGCTTTGATGGCTCAAGTCCTGACTTACTGCACCACGAAGCTGTTCTCCCACGCCGTCCTGCCGCTCGTAATGATCAGGCCGCAGCCGGTCGCGAGCGCCAATGACGCTTATCCCCTGGCAGCGTCCCCAGGCGTGTGGCGGTAAGCAGCCACCTCGGTCGTGAACACGCGCCATTACTGCCGCGTTCATCATGAAAGGCGTATGTTGATACACCTGGAATGGAGAACGGACATGTTTCGTGCAGTTTTGGCCACCGCTTTGCTCATCGGCAGCGCCATCGTCGCGGCACCGTCGGGGGCACAGGCGCAAGGGTTGGTGCCTTGCGCCCGGGAGAACGGGTTCTGCCGCGTTCCCTATGGGACCCGCGTGATCTACGGCATTCCCGGTCGCAGCGTCGAGGTTTACGTCCGAGAGGGCGGTGTCCCGTGCTCCAACAGGGTATTCGGCGATCCCGCTCCGGGCATTGCCAAGCGCTGCGCCTATGTCACCCGCGGATACGATAGGGGGCCGAGACGGTACGAGGAGCGGCCGAGGCGATACGATGACGGCTATCGCAGATCCTTCCGCGAGTATGATCGCGGGTATCGGGACTTCGACGATGGATACGAAGAGCCCTACAGATCCTATGAGGTTTACTGATCCGGAGGCGGGCAGTCGATATCTGGCTGAGGAACCGAGGAGGCGAGCGTACGACCTGTACGCTCGCCTTTTCGCCGATTGAGGCGGTGTGCTCCGCGCAGCAGGGAATGACGGGGCGGGCCGCACCACATGCCTTGCGCCGAGACCCGTTCTTCATCAATTGTTAATCCTGATCTCACTTCGCGGCGGACCGGCAGCTATACGGTCGATGAACGGGCCGCCTTGCCACCATTCAGCCATCCTGTCCGATGATGCAGTCACGAGAGGTTAACCGCCCTGTGGCACAACTCGGGCCTGAACCTTCGACAGGTCTCGCAACCAAAGCAGCCCGGCAACAGTAGACTGCGGAGACAACGATGGCGACCATCTACGGGATGACTTCGACGACATTATCGATGGTTTCGACACCTCGGACATCATCTACGGCTATAGCGGCAACGATGTGATCGACGGCTGGGATGGGGACGACGACATTTATGGCGACTGGGCCACGATAGGATCTACGGCGGCTTTGGGGACGACTACCTGATCGGCGGCGCCGGCGACGACGACCTTTTCGGCAGCGCAGACTTCGACGACCTCTATGGCGGTTCCGGGCTCGATTACCTCTCCGGCGGCACGGGCGACGATCTTCTGTCCGGTGGCACAGGACGCGACACGCTGATCGGCGGAACGGGAGAAGACGAGTTCGTCTTCAAGAGAGGCGATTCCTGCATCACGACGAGAACAGCCGACACGATCACCGACTGGAACCGGTCCTTCGATTCCATCGACATGACCATCAGGGGAACGTCACGGAACTACCGCGAGGTCGAGACGGACGCGCTTTCCATCGCAACGGCGGCTTCCGACGCCGACTTCCTGTATCGCGATACGAACGTCAGGCACGTGTTCCTGTTCAATCCCGACACTGACAAGGGCTTCCTGATCTCCGACCTCAATGCGGACGGCTATTTCGAAACAGGCGTCGTGCTCAAGAATGCCGGCCTCGCATCCGACATGAGGTTCGACTAAATCATCTGAGACCGCATTGCTCATCAACAAAAATGGCCGCACTCGTTGCGGCCATTTTTGTTTACAGGCTCAGAAACGTTGAACCGGAAGGGCTCAGGCTGAGGAAACAGACCTTAAGGTTTCACCACACGGTCGAGCCTGTTGTTGACGAAGAAATACAGCTCGCGGCCGCCGGGTTCTGAATAGAGCACCTGCACCTCGCGCTGGCCCTTGCCGCTCTCGCCCACGAGCACGTCGGTGGCGGGCTTGCCCTTCAGGCGTACGAGATCGCATTCCGCAATGCCGGGTTCGATGGCCGTCGCCGTGCCCGCAGGCGTGCCGGTGCAGCGGCCGTCCGGACCGAGGACGGGGCCGTCGATCACGGGACCCAACGCAGCCGAGGGCGCAGGCGCGGCGGCCACGGGAGCGGCCGCAGATGGCGGCGCACTGCGCGTGCTGCCGCACGCTGCCAGACCCAGCGCCACAAAGGCGACACTCGACAGAACTCTTTTACGCATTCCACCAATCCCCCTAATCGGCCGCCCTCGCCTGCAGGGCCTCGTCAACGAGCCGCTGCACATCGGCCTTGAAGGCCTGCCGCGACGCCTGCCGCGAATAGAACATGTGACCGCCTTCGTAAACCGTCAGGCCTACGCGCTTCTGGGGGCCGAGATCGGGCAGCTGGTTCAGGAGCAGTTGGGACGCGAAATATGGCGTCACGAGATCTGTGAAGCCGTGGGTGACGAGCACGCGCAGCTTGCCGTCGAGCGCCAGGGCCTGCCGCAGTTCCTCCAGGTTTTCAGGGCCGCTGCGCCCGCCGCCCCAGCGCCATGCGCCGTTGACGGAACCATTGAGCAGGCTGTAGCGCCCCTCCGCCTTGTAGTTCAGGGTGTGCGCCAGGTGATGAATGATCGCACTCGACAACGGTGCCGTCATGCCGTCGAGCACCGGATCCTCGAATCGGGAGACCTGGGCGTTAGGGTTCGGGTCTGCGATCGCCACATTGGTGTCGTAGGCGCTGACGATCTCGGACGAGCCGCGCCGCAGTTCCCGCTGAGCCGCTCGCATGTCGATGCGGCCTGCCAGACGCCGCGAGACCTCGGGGCTGAGCCCGCTCAGTTCGGCGACGCGCCGGCTGACACGCTCCACCGCCTCCTTGTCCTGGAGACCGCGCATGAGATCGACAAGATACTCGCCGGACGCATAGGCCTCCGCATCCTTCAGCGCTTCGCGTGACACGGAACCGTTCCGCGAAAGGTTTGCCGCCGCCAGCGACGGCAGGAGCGCCGCGCTGGTCCAGGGCGCACCGGCGCCCTGGTCGAGCCAGTCGAAGTCGAGAACAGGCGAGACGAGAACCAGGCCACTGAACCCGATGCCCTGATCGCTCTGGAGCTTCTGGGCCAGCAGCGGACCACGGAAGCCGCCGTAGCTTTCGCCGGCAAAGAATTTCGGCGACACGAGCCGGTTCTTCTCCTTGAGCCAGCGCATCACGAAGGCTGCAAGCCCATCGATGTCACCTTGAACAGAATAGAAGCGCTCCCGCACAGGATCGCCGCCGACCACCCGGCTGTAGCCGGTTCCCGGCGGATCGATGAAAACGAGATCGGTGAAGTCGAGCCAGGTCTCGGCATTGGGCACGAGCGCCGGGGGAGCCGAGGGGCTGATCGTCGGGCCATCCAGCGGCAGGAGCCACGGCCCGACAGCGAGGAGATGCAGATAGGCCGAGGACGCGCCCGGGCCGCCATTCACCGCGAAGGTCACGGGCCTCTGTGCCGGATCCGCATCGTCCCGGGTGTAGGCGACAAACCCGATCTCCGCCTGCGGCGCACCCTGCGGATCGGCCAGGGTCAGATGCCCAGCAGTTGCCGTAAAGGACAGAGTGCGCCCCGGCAGCTGAAGCGTATGCCGCGTCAGCGATTCCGGCGGCAGCGCCTGCGCATCCCTGGCCTCCGGCCGGGGCCTGCGCTGCTCCTGCGGCTGTCCTTGCGGCTGCTGTTCCTGGGCTCCGACGCCCAGGGGAAGAGCCAGCGAGAGAAACAGGGCGGCGTACAGGGTGAGGCGCATGTTGACGGTCATCGGAACATCCTTGTGGCCGTCCTGAAACTGGAGACCCCGCCCCCGGCGGCAAGCGCCGGGGCGATGAAGAGTTCGTGTTCCCAGCTTGCAGATCAGCCCCAAACCTCATCCTGAGGAGGATTGCGTGAGCAATCCGTCTCGAAGGAGCTTCCAGAACGCACCGGAGACTCCCTGATCCTTCAAGACGGTCACTGACGCCACCTCCTCAGGATGAGAGCTTCAGGATTAATCTTTTAGAAACTCACGCCTTCCGCTGCCAGCGGCCGCTCTCGTCCTGCTGCCAATAGGTTGCGTCGTGGCCGCCCTCCTTCACGGCCCGCCACTGGTCGCGGGCGAAGGCGAGCGCCTGGATGTCGTTGCCGTCGAACAGGATTGCCAGGCGCTGGTAGGCGGCCATATTCTCCGGTAGGCTGGCGCCTTCCACAAGGAAGCGGATGGAGGCGCCGTTGGGATTGTCGCCTGACAGGGTGATGAGGATCGGCTGGTCCGCTGCGTGGGCCTCCCGGTCCGTACCGTGCGGCAGGAAACTCTCGTCGGTGAAGGTCCACAGGTGATCGTCGAGGGCGGACATGCGCTCCTCCGTCGTCACCTGAATTACTGCGCGCCACCCGCGCTCCAGCGTCTTCTGCAGGAGCGTGGGCAGCACGGCCTCGAGCGGCTGATGCTGGAGATGGTAGAAAAGGACCTCGGTCATAATACTCCTGTCATCCCGGACGGAGCGAGGCGCAGATCCGGGATGACAGGATCAAGCGTCATTCTCGTCAAGCGATCCCGGGTCCTGCTGCGCAGCCCCGGGATGACGTTATGTAGGATTACCGGGCCTCGTAATGATCACGGACGAGACGGTCGAGGAGGCGCACGCCCCAGCCGGAGCTCCAACCCTTGTTGATCTCGGTTGCCGGCGAGCCCATGGCCGTGCCGGCGATGTCGAGATGGGCCCAGGGCACGTCGTTGACGAAGCGCTGCAGAAGCGCCGCCGCCGTGCTCGACCCGCCGAAGCGTCCGGCCGAGTTCTTCATATCGGCGAACTTGGATTCGATCATCTTGTCGAATTCCGGGCCCAGCGGCATGCGCCAGACCCGCTCGCCCGTGGCCTTGCCGGCCACGGTCAGGCGCTCGGCCAGTTCGTCGTTGTTCGAGAACAGGCCGGCATATTCCTGGGCCAGAGCCACCATGATCGCACCCGTGAGCGTTGCGAGGTCGATCATGAACTTCGGCTTGAAGCGGTCCTGCACGTACCAGAGCACGTCAGCCAGAACGAGACGGCCCTCGGCATCCGTGTTGATGATCTCGATGGTTTGGCCCGACATGGTGGTGACGATGTCGCCGGGCCGCTGGGCATTGCCGTCGGGCATGTTCTCCACAAGGCCGATGGCGCCTACCACGTTGGCCTTGGCCTTGCGGCTTGCAAGCGCGTGCATGAGCCCGACCACGCAGGCGGCGCCCGCCATGTCGCCCTTCATGTCCTCCATGCCGGCGCCCGGCTTGATCGAGATGCCGCCGGTGTCGAAAACGACGCCTTTGCCCACGAAGGCGATGGGCTTGTCGTTCGCCTTGCCGCCGTTCCAGCGCATGATGGCGACCCGGCCGCCGCGCACGGAACCCTGAGCCACGCCGAGCAGCGCCCCCATGCCGAGCTTCCTCATGGCCTTGTCGTCGAGGATCTCCACCTCGACGCCAAGCTTGGTCAGGGCCTGGGCGCGGGCGGCGAATTCCTGCGGTCCCAGCACGTTCGGCGGCTCGTTGACGAGGTCGCGGGCGATGATGACGCCCTGCTGGATTCCCTCGCGGGTCTTGTAGGCCTTCTTGACCGCAGCCGGGTCGGCGACGCTGAAGACAAGCCGTCCGCCGGCCTTCCCGTTGTCCTCGTCCTTCTTCTTGGTCTTGTAGCGGTCGAAGCTGTAGCGGCGAAGGCCAACGCCGACCGCGGTGTCGGCCACGGCCTCCGGCGTGACCTCGATGTCGGGCAGGTCCAGGACCACCGTCGCGAGCTTTCCGTTCACCTTGCCGGCAATCAGGCCACCCATCTGGACGAAGTCGACATCGTTCCGGTCCTTCTCGCCGCCGACGCCGATCACAATCAGCCGATCAACGGAGAGGCCTGAGGGAACCACAATCGACATGGCGGACTTGGCTTTGCCCTTGAAGCTTTCCGCAGCGGCAGCTTTGGCGATCAGATCGACGGCCTTCGACCCGAGCTGCTTGGCCACGGCGGCGGAGGGCTTGAGATTTTCTCCGACGAAGACGATGAGATCGCCGGATTCGACTTTGCCGTGGGCTTGGAAGTCGATCTTGAAGCTGTCGGCCATGAAATCCTCTTTGTTCTGGTGCATGTCCGGTCTTGGGGCCGGCTGCGACGCTGATGCGCGGTGGTGACGGTTGGGACATATATCATATTGCAGCTGGGATCAGGGGGAAGCTGCCGTGAAATCGGCGCAATCTCAGGCTGTTGAAAACGGCCGTCTTGCCTGAGACAGTCCGACACGATACCCAGGGCGCAACCGCCCGGGGGCGAAGGGCCTTATGACACTTCTCGAACGCTACATCCTGAAAATCACATTCAGCGCCTTCGCCGCGTGCCTGGTCGTCCTCACGGGCGTGATCTGGATCACGCAGGCCCTGCGGGAACTCGACCTGCTGACCGGCAAGGGCCAGACGCTTCTGATCTTCCTGACCGTGACCGGGCTCTCGCTGCCGGCCCTGATCAGCGTCATCGCGCCGGTCGCTCTGTTTCTGGCCACCATCTACACCCTGAACAAGCTGAACGGGGATTCCGAACTGATTGTCATGAGCGCCGGGGGCATGCCGCCAGGGCGGCTGCTGCGGCCCTTCCTGGCACTGGCGGCCTTCGTCTGCCTGGCTGTGGGCATCATCTCGATCCACATCATGCCCGCAAGCTTCCAGGAGATGCGCCAGCTGTTCACGAAGATCCGCGCCGACTTCGTGGGCACCATGGCCAAGGAGGGCCAGTTCATCAGCCTGGATAACGGCATCACCTTCCATTACCGGGAACGCCAGGGCGATTCCCTGCTCGGGATCTTCATGGAAGACCTTCGGGAGAAGGACAAAGCCATCGTGTATCTGGCAGAGCGGGGCCAGACCGCCGAGCAGAACGGAACGTCCTATCTCGTGCTCCAGAAGGGAAGCGTTCAGCGCAAGGAGCCGAACAGCCGCGATTCCTCCATCGTCGCCTTCGAGCGCTATGCGGTCGACCTGTCGGCCTTCAACAAGGAAGGCGGAGAGGTCATCTACAAGCCGCGGGAGCGCAGCACCCTCCAGCTCCTGTTCCCCGACAAGAGCGAACCTATCTACCAGAAACAATCGGGGCGCTTCCGGGCCGAACTTCATGAGCGCCTGTCCTCCTGGCTCTACCCTCTCGCCATGATGATGATTGCCTTCGCGGCTCTCGGCGAACCCCGCACGACGCGCCAGGGGCGTGGCGTGGCAATCGCCAGCGCGGTGGTGGCGATCGTGCTGATGCGAATCCTCGGCTTTGCCGCTTCGAGCGGCGTCGCACGGACCTCGGCCGCGGTCGTCGCAATCTATGCCGTGCCGCTGGCCAGCACCCTGATCAGCCTGCTGCTGATCCTGCAAGGTCCTGCCATGCGATCGGCTCAGGCCAAGTTCCTGAGGGCCTTCAACAATCTTCTGCCGACGCGCGCTCCCGCGATCCAGAAAGCCTGACCATGCTGATCGGCCGGACCCTTGGTTTCTATTTCTCACGGCAGTTTCTCAGGACTATTTTCCTGGTCTTCGCGACGGTCTTCACCCTCGTCTATACCCTGGACTTCGTGGAGCTTATGCGCCGGGCCGGCGACGCGCCGAGCGCGACGACGGCCGTCATTGCGCAACTGGCCCTGTTCCGCACCCCGGCCATCGCCGAGCAGGTGATGCCCTTTGCCGTCCTATTCGGCAGCATGGCGGCTCTCCTGCAGCTCAGCCGCAAGCTCGAGCTGGTGGTGGCGCGGGCCGCGGGAATCTCCGCCTGGCAGTTCCTTCAGCCGGGGCTCCTCATCGCGGTGCTGATCGGCGTGCTGTCCGTCACCGTCTACAACCCTCTCTCCGCCGTCCTCAAGCAGCGCGCCTCCGCTCTGGAGACGAGCATCTTCTCCAGGAACGTCCAGACCCGGGAAAAGCCGATCTGGCTTCGCCAGAGGAGCCTGGACGGGCAGGCCATCTTCCGCGCGAACGGCTCGGCGACGGATGCTGCAACTCTTTATGACGTCACGGTCTATGCCTTCGACCATGACGGCACATTCAGCCATCGGGTCGAGTCCCGGCAAGCGAATCTGCACGAGGGCTTCTGGGAACTGAAGGACGCCAGGGTCCTGTCCGCAACCGAGGAGCCCCGATCCCACGACCGCTACCTGATCGCCTCGAGCCTGCAACCCTCGGAGGTTCGACAGAGCTTCATCGACCCCGATGCGGTGCCGTTCTGGGATCTGAAGGCGACGATCGACCGATTGGAGCAGGCGGATATCAACGCCACCACCTACCAGCTCCATTACGACCTGCTTCTGGCCCGCCCCCTGCTCTTCATCGCCATGGTCTTCGTTGCCGCATCGGTCTCGTTAAGATTCTTTCGATTTGGCGGTGTAGCCATGATGGTTCTGGGTGGCGTCGCCGCCGGGTTCATGCTTTATGTCGCCACTGAGCTTATGGCGGAGCTTGGAGCCTCCGGAATCATCAGTTCATTGGTTGCGGCCTGGTTTCCTGCTGTAGTAGGCAGTCTTTTAGGGACCTTGGCCTTATTGTACCAAGAGGACGGCTGACCGTTCTCGAAGAAGAAGTATTGCGAAGGAGTGGGGATGCGGCGGCTTAAGACAACGATCGCAACGTCTGCGGTCGCAGCGGCACTGGTATATGCCGCTGGGTCAATGCCTGCGCTTGCCCAAGCCACGCTCAATGAGGCCATCGGCGCCCGCGCCCAATCGGGATCCGGAAACGACCGCCTCCTCGTGGACGCCAGGGAAATCGTCTACGACAACGACCGGAACACGATTGCCGCCTCCGGCGACGTGCAGATGAACTATCAGGGCCGGACGCTCCAGGCCGACCGTGTCACCTACGACCGGAACACCGGCCGCGTCTTTGCCGAGGGCAATGCCCGCCTGACGGAGGCCAACGGGACCGTCGCAACGGGTGACAGATTCGAACTCACCGACGACTTCAAGAGCGGTTTTATCGATTCCCTGAGGGTGGTGCAGACCACCGTGGAACAGGGCCGTCCCCTCACCACCCGGTTCTCCGCTCCGCGGGCCGAGCGGGCCGAGGGCGAGACCACGACCTTTGAGCGCGGCACCTATACGGCCTGCGAACCGTGCAAGGACAACCCGGAACGCCCCCCGCTCTGGCAGGTGAAGGCCGCGAAGATCATCCACAACAACAGCGAGCGGACGATCTATTACGAGGATGCCACCCTCGAGCTCCTCGGCATCCCAGTCGCCTACCTGCCCTACTTCTGGACGCCGGATCCGACCGTCAGGCGCAAGACGGGCTTCCTGGCGCCGCGTTACGTCTACTCGAACACCCTAGGCTACGGCGGCTCGATCCCGTTCTTCTGGGCCATCGCCCCCAACTACGACCTGACGATCAGCCCGACCATCCTGAGCCGCCAGGGCGTTCTCGGGCAGGTCGAGTGGCGTCATCGCCTGGAGACAGGCGCCTACAACATTCGCGCGGCCGGCATCAACCAGCTGGACCCGGAGGCCTTTCTCCCCTCTCCGTTCGGAGCCGGAGATCGCGATTTCCGTGGCTCGCTGGAGACATCGGGCGAGTTCTTCATCAACCAGAACTGGCGCTGGGGCTGGGACATCGCCCTCGTGTCCGACAAGTGGTTCCTCACGAACTACCGCATCCGCAGCGAGAGCCTGAGCAGCTATTACGTCAAGGAATCGATCTCGACCGTCTATCTCCAGGGTCAGGGAGATCGCTCGTTCTTCGATGCGCGGGGCTATTACTTCAAGACCCTGTCCACCTACGATTGGCAGAAGCAGCAGCCGGTCGTGGCTCCGGTGATCGACTACAACAAGCGCTTCACGCCCCCGACGATCGGCGGCGAGTTCGCCATCGACGTGAACGTCACCAGCCTGTCCCGCGAGGCTGCCCAGTTCGATCCGCTTTTTCCTGAGAATACGGCCTATTTCGGCATTGCTCGAACCTGCCGCGACGACGGATTCAATTCTGCCGAGTGCCTCGTTCGCGGCATCAGCGGCTCGACGTCCAGAGCTTCGGTCACGGCATCCTGGCGGCGCGAGTTCATCGACCCGATCGGCCAGGTCTGGACCCCGTTCGCCTATCTGCGGGCCGACAATTTCTGGATCGCTCCCGACTTCAACGGTTACCAGAACCCGCAGCTTGCCAACTTCATCGACGGGGATGACGACTATCTCTTCCGCGCCACCCCGGCGATCGGGCTCGAATACCGCTATCCCTTCGTCGCCAGCCTCGGTACCTCGGGCCAGCAGATCCTGGAGCCCATCGCCCAGATCATCGCGCGCCCGAACGAGACCCGGATCGGCAACCTTCCGAACGAGGATGCCCAGAGCCTCGTCTTCGACGACACGTCGCTCTTCGATTGGGACAAGTTCTCCGGTTATGATCGTGTCGAGGGCGGCGTGCGCGCCAATGTCGGCCTGCAGTACACGGTCACGGGGGCGGACGACTTCTACGCCAACGTGCTGTTCGGCCAGTCCTACCAGATCGCGGGACGCAACTCGTTCCGGCAAGGCGATCTGGCCAATGTGGGTCTCGATTCAGGCCTTGAGTCCCGGGCGTCGGATTATGTGGGCCGCTTCCAGATCTCGCCGAATGCCAATTTCGCTTTTGTGACGCGCGGACGCTTCGATCAGGAAGATTTCAGCCTGAACCGGTTCGAGGCCGGCATCCGGGCGAACTTCAATCCCTATCTGCCGGTCTCGACCTCGCTGACCTATGCCCGGTACGAGGCTCAGCCTGCCATCGGCTTCCCAACCCGCCGCGAGGGCCTGCTGGCTTCCGCCCGTTGGGACATGACGCCGAACTGGTTCGTCACGGGCTCGGTTCTCCTCGACCTGGACCGCTATCTCGTAGCGCGCCAGATGAGTGCTGTTCCGATCGCCGCTCCGGGAGCCGCGATCTCCCAACGCGAGAACGTCGCTTATGTGGCCGGCATGTCTCTGGGGCTGGGCTACATCGACGAGTGTACGACCTTCTCGGTGAGCTACAGCATCACCCCGCGCGACATCACCCTGACGTCGGGCGAGAAGGAACAGAACCATACAGTTGCCTTCAGCCTTGAGCTCCGCTCCCTCGGCGAGGTGGGCTATACGCAGAGACTCAGCGGTTCCGCCGATGAGTGATGGTGAACGACACCGGTGCCAGCCTTGAACCAGCCCTCACTCCTGCTGACGCAGGGTGACCCTGCCGGGATCGGGCCGGAACTGGCTCTGCGGGCCTGGATGCTGCGGAAAGAACGGGCCCTGCCCCCCTTCGCGATCTTGAGCGACCCCGCATTCCTCGAACGCGTTGCGCAGAGCCAGGGCTGGGACATTCCGGTCATGGCCGTCGAGACGGCGCAGATTCCTGATACCTTCCCAAAGGCTCTGCCGGTCCTCCCCTTGAGCGTTTCGGTCTCGGCGCAACCGGGGCGTCCCGATGCAGGCGCTGCGGCATCGGTCGTCGAGTCCATCGAGACGGCCGTAAGGCTAGTCCAGAAGGGAGCCGCTTCGGCGCTCGTCACCAACCCCATCGCCAAACATGTCCTCTACGAGGCCGGGTTTCGGCATCCGGGCCATACGGAGTTTCTCGCCGCCCTCGCCTCCGACGGCAGGGATCAGACTTATCATCCGGTGATGATGCTCTGGAGCGAGCAGCTGGCAGTGGTGCCGGTGACCGTGCACATCCCTCTTGCGGACGTGCCCTCCGCCCTCACCACGGATCTGATCGTGCTGACCGGGCGGATCGTGGCACGGGAGCTGCGGGAGCGGTTCGGCATCGCAAATCCGAGGCTGGCATTGGCCGGCCTCAACCCTCACGCCGGCGAGAACGGAGCGATGGGAACGGAGGACGGGAGTATCATCGCTCCGGCCATCGACATGCTGCGCCAGGAGGGCATTGAGGCGGCAGGCCCCCTGCCCGCGGACACCATGTTCCATGCCCGCGCCCGCAGCCGCTACGATGCGGCGCTCGCCATGTATCACGACCAAGCCCTCATTCCGATCAAGACTATTGCCTTTGACGAGGCGGTCAACGTGACCCTCGGGCTTCCCTTCGTGCGCACCTCTCCGGATCACGGCACCGCCTTCGACATTGCAGGCAAGGGCATCGCCCGACCCGACAGCCTCATCGCCGCCATCAAGCTTGCGGCCCGCCTGGGGGCTGCATGAGCCAGATCGACGACCTTCCCCCTCTGCGCGAGGTGGTCCGCACCCATGGCCTCATGGCCAAGAAGTCGCTGGGCCAGAACTTCCTGTTCGACCTCAACCTCACCAGCCGCATCGCCCGCTCCGCCGGGCCGCTGGAGGAGGCGACCGTCATCGAGGTCGGCCCCGGCCCTGGCGGCCTGACCCGGGCGATCCTCGCAGCCGGCGCCAGGAAGGTGATCGCCATCGAGCGCGACACCCGCTGCCTGCCGGCGCTGGCCGAGATCGCCGAGCGCTATCCGGGCCGACTGGAGGTGGTCGAAGCCGATGCCCTGGAGTTCGACCCGCGCCCGCTCGTCGGCGATGGGCTCGTCCGGATCATCGCCAACCTGCCCTATAATGTCGGCACGGCTCTCCTGACCGGGTGGCTCACGACTGAGGTCTGGCCGCCCTGGTGGGCCTCCCTCACTCTCATGTTCCAGCGCGAGGTCGCCGAGCGCATCGTGGCCGACGAGAGCGACCCGAAGAACTACGGCCGCCTGGGCGTCCTCTGCGGTTGGCGCGCGGAGTCGCGCATTCTCTTCGACGTGCCGCCCTCGGCCTTCGTGCCGCCGCCGAAGATCACGTCCAGCGTCGTCCACCTCACCCCTCGGGCGAATCCTTTGCCCTGCCGTCTTGAAGCGCTGGAAACCGTCACGCGGGCCGCCTTCGGGCAGCGCCGCAAGATGCTGCGCCAGAGCCTGAAATCCGTCACGCCCGATCCGTCCGAGATCATCCAGGCGGCTGGGCTGGAGGAGACGATCCGGGCGGAGAACATCCCAGTGGAAGGGTATGTGGCGCTGGCCAATGCCCTGGACGGCTCGCGGGCTTAAAGCGGCTCCGACGCTCGCCCCGCCTTCGATGCCCCCTATATGCAGCCGCTCGACGGGGGCCGCGGAGGTCTTTCATGGGACCTTAACTGCGCCTCTCCCATGATCGGTTCGTATGGACGGCCTTGGGCCGCCGCAAAGGAGGAAGCGGGCATGTCGCAGCCGCGCAAGAGGATCGGGCTTCTGTTCGGGGGGCGCTCTGCGGAGCACGAGGTCTCCAAGCTCTCAGCCGCCAATGTGCTGCGCGCCCTCGATCCGGACCGCTACGACATCATCCCGATCGGCATCGGCCGCGATGGACGCTGGCTTCTCTGCGACAGCGGCAATGGCGGCGGCCGCGGGGCGACATCCCTGGAGATCCCCGAGGGTGCACCCCAGGTCGCCCTGCTGCCCGGCGGCGCGGGCGAGATGATGGTCCTGAACGGCGATGCAGGCTCCACCACGCTTTACCTCGACGCGGTCGTGCCGGTGCTCCACGGCCCGAACGGTGAGGACGGAACGGTCCAGGGCTTCCTCGAACTCGCCAACGTTCCTTATGTCGGCTCCGGCGTGATGGGCTCCGCCGCCGGCATGGACAAGGACGTGGCCAAGCGGCTGCTGCGCGACAGCGGTCTGCCTGTCGTACCCTTCCTGACCCTCACGCCCCGCACCCGCGTCGACTACCGGGCCGCCGTGGATGCTCTCGGCACATCGGATCTTTTCGTGAAGCCTGCCAACATGGGCTCGTCGGTCGGCGTGTCCCGCGCGTCGTCGCCTGAGGAATTCGACAAAGCCTGTGAAAAGGCCTTCCGCTATGACGGCAAGGTGCTCGTCGAGCGCAGCGTGACGGGAGCGCGGGAGATCGAATGCTCGGTGCTGGAGAACGCCGCCGGCGAGATCAAGGCTTCCCCGCTTGGCGAGATCGTGCCGGCCGGCAGCCACGGCTTCTACAGCTACGACGCCAAATACATCGACGCGGACGGCGCCCTCCTGCGCATTCCGGCCGAACTCACTTCCGACCAAGCAGGTCGTATCCAGGAGCTTGCGGTCGAAACTTTCAGGGTGCTCGGCTGCGAAGGCTTGGCCCGCGTCGACTTCTTCGTCGATCCGACAAACGAAACCAGCCCGTTCGTCAACGAGGTGAACACGCTTCCAGGCTTCACCGCAATCAGCATGTACCCGAAGCTCTGGGAGGCCGGAGGCCTGCCGCAGAGCGAGCTGATGGAGGTGCTGATCGGGCATGCCATCGCCCGTCACGAGCGCCGGAACCAGCTGGCGCTCGTCTGACCGGAACCAACCGTCGATCTAGTCGAGCTTCTCGGCGAGAAGCCCTTCGACGAAGTCGGAGAGGCCGACGAGGCGATCGCGCTTGAGACGCTCCGCGGCCTGGATTGCCTTCAGGCTCTCGAAGGACTTGCCGAGGTCCTCGTTGACGATCACGTAATCGTACTCGACCCAGCGCTCCATCTCGACGCGGGCATTGGCGAGACGCTTTGCGATGACCTCGGGCGCATCCTCTGCCCGGCGCTCGAGACGTGCCTTCAGCTCCTTGAAGCTCGGAGGCAGGACGAAGACCGTGACGACATCGTCGGGCAGCTTCTGCCGCACCTGGCGGGTGCCCTGGTAGTCGATGTCGAAGACCATGTCCTGGCCGGCGGCCAGCGTCTTCTCCACGGGCTTGCGCGGCGTTCCGTAGAAGTTGCCGTGCACCTCGGCCCATTCCAGGAGCTCATCGCGATCGCGCATCGCCTTGAACTCCTCCACGTCGATGAAGTGATAGTGCCTGCCTTCGATTTCAGAGGGGCGCTTGGGGCGTGTGGTGACGGAAATCGACAGGGCACCGGCCCGCTCTTCCACGAGGCTGCGGGTAAGCGTGGTTTTGCCGGCGCCGGATGGCGACGACAGGATGAGGATCAGGCCGCGACGGCCGACCGGAGACTTCGGATCTTGGCTCACCGCATCACTCCACGTTCTGAACCTGCTCGCGGAATTGCTCGATCACGGCCTTCAATTCAAGTCCGATCCGCGACAGGGAGACATCATTGGCTTTCGCACACAGGGTATTCGCCTCCCGGCCGAATTCCTGCGCCAGGAAATCGAGGCGCCGTCCCACTGGTCCGCCTTCCTGCAACAGGCCGCGGGCGGCATCCACGTGGGCGCGCAGGCGATCAAGCTCCTCGCGGATGTCCGCGCGGGCGGCGATCAGCACCGCCTCCTGATGAAGGCGTGCCGGGTCGAGGGCATGCTTGCCCTCGAACAGCTCCGCAATCTGTGCTTCCAGCCGCGCGCGGATCGCCTCCGGCTGGCGGGCGGGCGAGGTCTCGGCCTCATCGACAAGCCGTGAGATCAGATCGAGCTGCTGCCTGAGGACGGCAGACAGCGCCTGCCCTTCTTTCAGGCGGGCTGCCTTGAGCGCTTCGATCAGCGTTCCGACACCGGCTCTCAACGCAGCAGCAAGCTCTTCATTCTGCCCCGGATCGTCGGCGTCGTCGTCGAGCTCCACCACGCCGCGTACGGCGAGAAGACCGTCGAGGGAGGCGGGCTTCACGTTCTCCGGGAGCGATAGGCCAGTGAGGGCTGAGAGGAGCGACTGCAAGACGTCTTGGTTGACGCGCAGCTTCGGGGCGGACGAAGCCTTGCTCAAGGACAGATTGAGCTGGCCTTGGCCCCGGGTGAGCGCCTTGAGAATCTGCCCGCGGGCCTCCTCGCCCATGGCATCGAGGCCCGAAGGTGTTCGCACCCGCACCTCAAGCCCACGGCCGTTCACGGTCTTGAGTTCCCACGCCCATTGGTAGGCGCCGGTGACACCGGCCTCGCGGGCAAAGCCGGTCATGCTCGCAATGGACATGCGTGAAACCTCGAACGGAATGAAAATCGGCGCGACCATAATGCGCGCCGACGGAAGAGTCGATTGCAAGGATCGGGGTTCTACCCTGGCCGCTCACGGCTGTTGAAGAGCCGGGACGTTCTTCGGTTTGGTCAGGTCGAAGCTCTTGTTCTTGAGTGGATCCTTTTCGGTTCCCTCGCTGGCATCGAAGCCCCGTCCGGGACGCCCGCCGGCCGGCTGAGCATTCGCGGCGCCGCGCAGGCCGGGTGTCACGCTGGTTTGTTCGCCTTCGGGTGCCACGCGGTCCACATCGTTCGTCTCAGGCGCCGGACGGCTCTTTTCGATCTGCCGCCAGCGGGCCACGTTGCGCTGGTGCTGCTCATAGGTTTCGGCGAAGGCATGGCCGCCGGAGCCGTCGGCCACGAAGTACAGATCCTTCGTGCGGGACGGGTTGGCCACCGCCTCGAGCGCCGCCCGCCCTGGATTGGCGATGGGACCGGGAGGCAGTCCTTCGATCACATAGGTGTTGTAGGGCGTGGCCGCCTCGATCTCGCTGCGCAGGATGCCGCGGCCGAGCGTACCCTTTCCGCCCACGAGCCCGTAGACGATGGTAGGGTCGGACTGGAGCCTCATGCGCTTCATGAGGCGGTTGATGAAGACGCCGGCCACCCGCGTGCGCTCGTCGGCCCGGCCGGTCTCTTTCTCCACGATGGAGGCGAGGATCACGAGCTCCTGCGGCGACTTGATCGGCAGTTCGGGCGAGCGGCGCTGCCAGATCTGCTCGATCGCCTGCCGCTGAGCCGCCTGCATGGTGTTGATGATCTGCTGGCGCGTGGTGCCGCGCTCGAACTTGTAGGTATCGGGCAGAAGCGAGCCTTCGCGGGGCGTCTCGGTCACGTCGCCGGTGAGGATCTCGTGCTCGTAGAGACGAGCCAGAACCTGCTCACTGGTGAGTCCCTCCGGAACCGAGACGGTGTGCAGGATCGCCCGGCCCTGGATCAGGGTGTCGATGGCCTCCTCGACGCTCGTGCCGGCTTTGAACTGGAACTCGCCGGCCTTGAGCTGCCCGCGCTGGCGGTTCATGTAAGCATAGGCCTGGAACAGCAGGGGCTGCTCGATCACGCCTTCCTGCTTGAGGATCTGGGCGATCTCGCCGGTGCCGGTATTGCGGGGGATCACCACGACCTTGTCGCTCTGCAGCGGCCCGTCGGCGGTCACCTCCTGCTGCAGCATGGAAAAGCCGAAGATGCCGGCAATCGCCACAGCGACCAGCAGGGTCAGCAATCCGCTGAGCAGGGACAGCATGCCCCTGCGGCGGCGGCGGAGCTTGGGCGGCGGCGGGGGAGCCATCGAGGGTTTGATGGCTTCGCTCGGGGATCGGGGCGACAGGCGGGGCTGTGACGATCCGTTGTCGGAGTCGTCCACGGGAGCAAGAAGGATCTTTTTCTTTCGTCCGAACATCACGCCGCTTTTCTGGTATCGGCCGGCGGTCCTGCCGGTCCGCCGACACCCTAGCAGGGATTATGGCGAAAAGCCGTAAGAGGCTCCCGCAGTCTTATGATACGCGACGAAGAATGAGCGAAGCGTTAGTTCCACCGAACCCGAAGGAGTTCGACAGGGCCACGTTGACCTCTTTGCGCTTGGCCTGCTTGGGCACGAGGTCGATGGCCGTCTCCACGGACGGATTGTCGAGGTTGATTGTGGGCGGAACGATGCCGTCGCGGATGGCCAGGATCGAGAAGATCGCCTCGACAGCGCCGGCGGCGCCGAGCAGGTGGCCGATGGCCGACTTGGTGGACGACATGGACAGCTTGCCGGCGGCATTGCCCATGATCCGCTCGACCGCCTTCAGCTCCAGCTCGTCGCCGAGGGGCGTCGAGGTGCCGTGGGCGTTGACGTAGTCGATCTCGGACACGTCGATGGCGGCGCGCTTGAGGGCGGCGGCCATGCAGCGGTAGGCGCCGTCGCCGTCCTCGGACGGCGAGGTGATGTGGTAGGCATCGCCCGACAGGCCGTAGCCGATCACCTCGGCATAGATTTTGGCGCCGCGGGCCTTGGCGTGCTCGTACTCTTCCAGCACTACCACGCCGGCGCCCTCGCCCATGACGAAGCCGTCACGGTCCTTGTCGTAGGGGCGCGAAGCCTTCTCGGGTGTGTCGTTATAGCCCGTGGAGAGGGCCCGGCAGGCGGCAAAGCCTGCGATGGAAAGGCGGTTGACCGGGGATTCCGTGCCGCCGGCCACCATCACATCCGCATCGCCGAACGCGATCAGGCGGGCTGCGTCGCCGATGGCATGCGAGCCGGTGGAGCAAGCCGTCACCACCGCGTGGTTCGGACCCTTCAGGCCGTGCTCGATGGACACGTATCCGCCGGCGAGATTGATCAGGCGACCGGGAATGAAGAAGGGCGAGATGCGGCGCGGGCCGCGCTCGATCAGGGTGGCGGACGCCTCATAGATGCCGCCGATGCCGCCGATGCCGGAGCCGATCAGCACACCCGTGGCGCACTGCTCCTCATAGGTCTTCGGCTGCCAGCCGGAGTCGCGGAGAGCCTGGGTGGAGGCGGCCATCGCATAGACGATGAAGGGGTCGACCTTGCGCTGCTCCTTGGGCTCCATCCACTCGTCGGCGTTGAAGGTGCCGTTGGTGCCGTCGCCGCGCGGGATCTGGCAGGCGATCTGGCAGGCCAGGTCGTCGACCTGAAAATCCGTGATCTTGCCGGCGCCGCTCTGCCCCTCGACGAGGCGCGACCAAGTAGCATCGACCCCGCTGCCCAGCGGAGTGACCATGCCAAGACCTGTAACAACTACCCGGCGCATGAATTCCTGCCTTATCAATTGATAAAATTAGGGCGTCGGATGAATCACCCGACGCCCCTTAAGCCTTTAGGCTGCGTTCTTCTCGAGGAAGCGGACAGCGTCGCCGACCGTCACGATGGTCTCAGCCGCGTCGTCCGGGATCTCGACGTTGAACTCTTCCTCGAACGCCATCACCAGCTCGACCGTATCCAGGCTGTCGGCGCCCAGGTCGTCGATGAAGTTCGCGTTCTCGACCACCTTGTCGGCTTCGACGCCGAGGTGCTCGACAACAATCTTCTTCACGCGATCAGCGACGTCACTCATCGTTTTTTCCTCAGTGGCTGCCGCCTCAGGATTGGGCGGATTCAAGAAATCAAAATAGATCAGCTGCTCAGCTGACAACGCTGAAACGGCTACCCTGCGCCGTGCAAAGCCGCATTTTTAAGCGCCGGTCAACCCCTTTGACCTGATCGGGATCATGCTTAACACAAGCTTATCCGGTCTGGCGAGAGGCGAACGGCACCTGCAAACAGATTCCTGAAACGGCCATAAGTTCCTTTAGAACATGGCCATTCCGCCATTCACGTGCAGGGTCTGGCCCGTCACGTAGGCGGCCTCGGTGGATGCAAGATAAACCACGGAAGAAGCGATTTCATCGCCCTGGCCCAGGCGTCCCATGGGGATCGTGCCCAGGATTCCCTCACGCTGCTTATCGCTGAGAACGTCGGTCATGGGCGACTCGATGAAGCCCGGAGCGACGCAGTTCACCGTGATGTTGCGGCTGGCCACCTCGGCGGCCAACGCCTTGGTCATGCCGATCAGGCCGGCCTTGGAGGCGGCGTAATTGCCCTGGCCGGGATTGCCGGTGGAGCCCACCACGGAGCCGATATTGACGATGCGGCCGTAGCGGCGACGCATCATGTTCTTCACGGCCGCCCGGGACAGGCGGAATGAGGCCGTCAGGTTCACGGCGATCACCGTGTCCCATTCCTCGTCCTTCATGCGCATGAACAGGTTGTCCTTGGTCACGCCGGCGTTGTTGACCAGGATGTCGAGCCCTTCCATGGCGGCCTCGGCGGCCGGAACGAGAGCCTCGACCGAGTCCTTGTCGGACAGGTTGGCCTCGACCACATGGACGCGCTCGCCCAGGGAGGAGGCAAGTTCGTCCAAAGCGGCCCGACGGGTGCCGGAGAGAGTGACGGTCGCGCCCTGCGCATGGAGGGCGCGGGCGATGGCGCCGCCAATGCCGCCCGTGGCGCCGGTGACGAGAGCCTTGCGGCCGGTGAGATCGAACATGGCGGGGTTTCCTCTTATCCGTTCAGGGACGCCTTGAAGGCGGCAATATCATCAGGTCCGCCGATGGCGGCAGACGAAGCGCCCGCCGCGATGCGCTTCACGAGGCCGGTCAGCACTTTGCCGGAACCAACCTCATAGAAGGAATCGACGCCCTGGGAGGCTATATAGGCGACGCTCTCGCGCCAGCGTACGGTGCCGGTGACCTGGCGGACCAGGGCATCGCGGATCGCCGACGGGTCGGTGATGGGGGCGGCCTCCACATTGGCCACGACCGGAACAGCCGGAGCGTTCACGGTCACGCGGTCCAGAGCCTCGCGCATGGCGTCGGCTGCCGGCTGCATGAGGGCGCAATGGAAGGGCGCGGACACGGCCAGCATCACGGCGCGCTTGGCGCCCTTGGTCTGGGCGATGGCTACGGCCCGCTCGACGGCGCTCTTATGGCCCGACACCACCACCTGGGCGCCGCCATTATCGTTGGCCGCATCGCAGACCTCGCCTTGAGCCGCCTCGCGGGCGACCTCGAGGGCGGCGTCATATTCAAGGCCCAGAAGCGCCGCCATGGCGCCCTGACCCACGGGAACGGCGTTCTGCATGGCGTTGCCGCGGATCCTGAGAAGCCGGGCCGTATCGGAAATGGACAGGCTGCCAGCGGCAGCCAGCGCCGAATATTCGCCCAGCGAATGACCGGCCACATAGGCGGCATGCTGCTTTAGATCGAGACCCGCCTCGGCCTCCAGAACGCGGATTGCCGCAAGGCTCACCGCCATCAGGGCCGGCTGGGTGTTTGCCGTGAGGGTCAGCTCCTCCGCGGGACCTTCCCACATGAGGGTGGAGAGCTTCTGGGACAGGGCCTCATCCACCTCGTCGAAGACAGCCTTGGCTTGCGGGAAGGCCTCGGCCAGGGCCTTGCCCATTCCAACCGTCTGGCTCCCCTGTCCGGGAAAAATGAATGCGCGCGTCATCAGGAGTGGAACCCTCAGTTCAACGAATCCGCGCGGGACTCGCACCCGGAAGGCAAGGAGTCAAGGCGAGGCGCGCGCTGCCCCGCACTTGACCTGTGATCAGATGAGCCGGCGCCACCCCCGCAGCATCTGCCGGTTCACGGGAGGTTGTTGCAGGCTCAGATGCCTCAGGACAGCGCCCATGGCATGACCCAGACTTTGCAGAACGGATCTCAGGGCTTCCAAGAACAACCTCCTCAAGCTTTACCTTGGGAAATTCTACCCAGTCCGGATTACCTTTGCCGTGCGCCCTCGCACCTGCCCTGGGCTTGGGCATAAACCCCTGCCGCAGAACGCATCCTCTTGTTTTATCTGACCAACCGGTGTATCCGCTCCCTCTTCCGATATTCTCATGACTCAAGAAGGAGCCCCGCATGGCTCGCGTGACCGTCGAAGACTGCATCGACAAGGTCGACAACCGGTTTGAGCTCGTGCTGCTGGCCAGCCACCGGGCCCGCCTCATCTCGTCGGGCTCGCCGCTGACGATCGACCGCGACCGCGACAAGAACCCGGTCGTGGCCCTGCGTGAGATCGCGGACGAGACCATCGCTCCGGACGACCTGAAGGAGCAGCTCATCCACTCCATGCAGAAGTATGTCGAGGTGGACGAGCCGGAGGCCGAGGCCGTTCCGATGCTCAGCAACACCGCCGCAGCCCCGTCCACGGGTGGCGACAACGACGCCGACGTGCAGTTCGACCGCATGAGCGAGGAAGACCTGCTTCGCGGCCTGGAAGGCCTCGTGCCTCCGAGCAGCAGCGCGGACGACGACGATCGCGAATAAGCGCTCTCAAGCCTTTTTCGGAAAGCCCGGCCCCATGCCGGGCTTTTTTGTTGGATGCCTTAACCACGGCCGGGCAAGCCCGCCCTGCGGCAAGCTATTCAGCTTGCGGTCGGAAGACGTTGTACAATATCTTCAATGGCTTCCTGATTTTAAGCCAGATCGAACAGGCCCAAAGGAGATGTCGGCCGCATGATGCGCCAGTACGAACTCGTCGAGCGGGTCAAGCGCTACAACCCCTCGGCCGACGAGGCGCTTCTCAACCGCGCTTACGTGTATGCCATGATGGCTCATGGTACGCAGAAGCGCGCATCCGGCGACCTGTTCTTCGGCCACCCTCTCGAGGTGGCGGCCATCCTCACCGACCTCAAGCTCGACGACGCGACCATCGCGGCCGCCGTCCTGCACGACACGGTGGAGGACACCCAGGCGACGCTTGAGGAGATCAACAAGACCTTCGGGCCGCAGATCGGTGCCCTCGTGGATGGGCTCACGAAGATCAAGCGGCTCGACCTCGTGTCGAAGCGGGCCGCTCAAGGGGAAAACTTTCGCAAGCTGCTGCTGGCCGTCGCCGACGACGTGCGCGTGCTCCTGGTCAAGCTCGCCGACCGCCTGCACAACATGCGCACCCTCCAATTCATGCCGCCGGAGAAGCGCAAGCGCATCGCCGAGGAGACCCTGGACATCTACGCACCGCTCGCCGGGCGCATGGGTATCCAGGAGATGCGCGAGGAGCTGGAGGAACTGTCCTTCCAGAATCTCGACCCGGAGGCCTACGAGGCGATCCGGCGTCACCTGCACGAGCTTTCGGCCAAGAGCGAGAAGCTGGTCGACGAAATCGAGCGCACGCTGACGACCAAGCTGCGCGCCCAAGGCATCGAGGCGGTCGTATCGGGACGCCAGAAGCGGCCCTATTCCATCTGGCGCAAGATGGAGCGCAAGTCCGTCTCCTTCGAGCAGCTCTCCGACATCTTCGCGTTCCGGATCATCGTGGGCACCATCGACGAGTGCTACCGGGCGCTCGGGATCGTTCATACCAGCTGGCCTATGGTGCCGGGCCGGTACAAGGACTACATCTCGACCCCAAAGCAGAACGACTACCGCTCGATCCACACCACCGTGATCGGCCCCGGCAGCCAGCGCGTCGAACTTCAGATCCGCACCGAGGACATGGACGAGGTGGCGGAATTCGGCATCGCGGCTCATGCCCTCTACAAGGAGGGCGTGAACGACAATTCGCGCCTCGCCATGGAAAGCCGCGCCTATCAGTGGCTCAGGCGCACCATCGACCTCCTGGCGGAAGGCGACAATCCGGAGGAGTTCCTCGAGCACACGAAGCTCGAACTCTTCCATGACCAAGTCTTCTGCTTCACGCCCAAGGGCCGCCTGATCGCCCTGCCCCGCGGCGCCACGCCCATCGACTTCGCTTATGCGGTGCACACCGATGTCGGGAACACCGCGGTGGGCTGCAAGATCAACGGCCGCATGTCGCCGCTCCTGACCGAGCTGCAGAACGGCGACGAGGTGGAAATCGTGCGCGCCGAGGGGCAGACGCCCCCGGCGGCCTGGGAATCCCTGGTGGTCACCGGCAAGGCACGCGCCTCGATCCGCCGCGCGACCCGCGCGGCCGTGCGCCGGCAATATACCGGCCTCGGCCATCAGATCCTGGAACGCGCCTTCGAGCGTGCCGGACGCCCCTTCTCCGACGAGAAGCTGAAAGGCGCCCTGCCCCGGCTGGCCCGTGTCTCGGTCGAAGACGTGCTGGCGGCGGTGGGCCGCGGCGAGATGTTCTCCGGCGACGTGGTGCGGGCCGTCTATCCGGACTATTTCGAGGAGCGGCGCGCCGGCAGCGACGGCAGGGGCAGCGGACAGCCCGATGGCACCGGAAAGAAAGGCGCCGGCGAGCATGCGAGCGGCATTCCGATCCGCGGCCTCAGCACGGACATGCCGATCCGCTTTGCGCCGGATGGCGGCGCCGTGCCGGGAGACCGCATCGTCGGCATCATGACTCCCGGCGAGGGCGTGACGATCTATCCAATCCAGTCGCCTTCGCTCGCGGCCTACGACAACGAGCCGGACCGCTGGATCGACGTGCGCTGGGACCTGGAGTCGGGCTCGACCCAGCGCTTCCCAGCCCGCATCAAGCTGCAATCGATCAACGAGCCCGGATCGCTCGCCCAGATCACCCAGGTGATCGCCGACCATGACGGCAATATCGACAACGTCTCCATGAAGCGGCGCACCCAGGACTTCACCGACATGACCATCGACCTGACGGTCTGGGACCTGAAGCATCTCAATGCC
Source organism: Microvirga arabica (assembly GCF_016811235.1). Taxonomy (GTDB): domain Bacteria; phylum Pseudomonadota; class Alphaproteobacteria; order Rhizobiales; family Beijerinckiaceae; genus Microvirga; species Microvirga arabica. The sequence goes on along the minus strand of NZ_JAFBID010000066.1, from coordinate 9,592 downwards.
ATCATCGCGGAGTTGCGCGCCAAGCGCGTGGTGAGCCGCGTCGACCGCGTCACCGGATAAAGCCAATGTCAGCCAAACCTCGCATCGCCGTCATCATGGACGAGAACACCAGCAGCGGCGGCACCCTCTACGAAACCACGAAAGCGTATTTCGTCGCCGTCCAGCGCGCCGGCGGCCTGCCTTTCGGCATCCCTTATATTCCGGAGATGATCGAGCCGGTCGTGGAGGAGTTCGACGGCTTCGTCAGCGTCGGCGGACGCATCAGGTTTCCTCGCGATTGGTATGTTGCCGGCGACGAGTCGCGCTATCCGTCATCGGAGAGGCTTGAGGTCGAGCAGGCACTGATGCGGGGGTTTCTTGAGCGCGACAAGCCGGTGCTCGGCATCTGCAACGGCATGCAGATGCTCGCCTGCCTTCATGGCGGGCGCATGGTGCATGAGGTGCGAAAAAGCGGCCCGCATATTCTCACTCACGATGACCGAACGGCCATGCACTCCGTCGAGATCGTACCGGGCACCATGCTGTCGCGCATCGTGGGCACCGTGCGCCTTGAAGTGAACAGCCGCCATCAGGAGGCGGTCGTCGAAGCGTCCGGTCCAGTCGTTGTCGCGGCCAGAGCCCCCGATGGCGTGATCGAGGCCGTGGAGATCCCGTCCCGGCGTTTCGCCATCGGCGTTCAATGGCACCCGGAGGCCTTCGCGACTCAGGACAATCCTGGCAACAGGCTGTTCAGCGCCTTCGTGCAGGCGGCGCAACAAGGCCACTGATCGCCACTACAGGAATCCCCGATGCCGATTTCCGTTCTCGGTCTCGATGCTGACGACACGCTCTGGCACAACGAGACGTTCTATCAATCGACGCGCCAGCGCTTCAACGAACTGCTCGCTGACTTCGTCGATGTCGAGCGGCTCGAAGCGGAGATAGCCGCGACGGAGCATCGCAATCTGGGCCTTTACGGCTATGGTGCAAAAGGCTTCACGCTCTCGATGATGGAAACCGCCATCCAGGTGAGCGACGGGACGATATCGAGCCGAGCCCTCAGCGAGATCCTCACGATCGGCCGTGAGCTAATGAACCACCCCGTGGAGCCCCTCCCCGGCGTTCATGAGGCCCTCGAAGCGCTCTCGGCAGAATATAGGCTCGTGCTCATTACCAAGGGCGATCTCTTCCACCAGGAATCGAAGCTCGCGGCTTCCGGCCTCGGCAACTTCTTCTCGGGCGTGGAGATCGTCAGCGAGAAAAGGGCGGATACCTATACCCGCATCTTCTCGCGCCACGGCGCCGGCCCGGAGAACGCCGCGATGGCCGGCAACTCTGTGCGTTCGGACGTGCTGCCGGCGCTCGAAGCCGGCAGCTACGCGGCACTCATCCCGTTCCATCTGGTCTGGGCGCACGAGGACGCGCCGCTGCCGACCGACCACCCCCGCTTTGCGGAGTTGCCGTCGCTGTCGGAGTTGCCCCAGTGGCTGGCCGAGGTTGCAGGACATGGTGCCAACTGACCTAAAGGGGCGTGACCTCGGGCAGGCTCACGGAGAGGAACTGTCCTTCTGTATCATCTTGCCTCCTGCCCAACAGCCTGCCAAAAGCCCTTCAGCAGGAGACGCCCTATGACCCCGAATGACGTTCTTGAAGAATTCCGCTCCGCAGGGGCGTTGCTGGAGGGGCACTTCATTCTGTCGTCGGGGCTGCACAGCCCGGTCTTCCTGCAGAAGATGTTCGTGTTTCAGGACCCGGCGCGCACGGAGCGGGTCTGCCGCGCGCTGGCGGAGAAGATCAGGGACGCTTTCGGGCCAGTCGATTACGTGGTCTCGCCTGCCGTCGGGGGCATTGTGCCGGGCTATGAGACGGCCCGGCATCTGGGCGCCAAGGCGATCTTCGTCGAGCGCGAGAACGGCGTCTTCGCTTTGCGCCGCGGGTTCACGATTCCGGAGGGCGCCCGCGTCGTCATGGTAGAAGACATCGTGACGACTGGCCTTTCCTCTCGGGAATGCCTGGCGTCTTTACAGGAGCATCCCGGAACGATGCTCGGTGCCGCCTGCCTCATCGACCGCTCCGGCGGAAAGGCGGATCTTGGCGTGCCTCTCGTGTCACTGGTCCAGCTCGACATTCCGGCCTATGCGCCAGATCAGCTTCCGCCCGAATTGGCGGCTCTTCCGGCGGTCAAACCGGGCAGCCGAAGCCTAAAATCAAAATAGCTGTTTATTTGTCACACACCGGCTTGACTGCCTTGGTTCTGACAACTTGACTCTTGGAATTTACACGCCATTAAGTATTTTCCATTGTCAGGATTACTGGTCCGAAGGGTTAATAGCAGCCTGTTCTGGGGCACGTCATACATTTTTCGCGCAGTTTTATTGCCTGCGTAAATAATAGATGTTGCTTGAATAATGAAGGTTGTTAGGCCGCTCCGGCAGACACAGATAGAGAATACTTATGTCAGGCCAGCAGCGGATCGCTCTCTTCATTGATGGCGCCAACCTTTACGCTACCACGAAAACTCTCGGCTTCGATATCGATTACAAGCGCCTGCTGAAGGAATTTCAGGGCCGCGGCTCGCTCGTCCGCGCCTTTTACTACACGGCCCTTGTAGAAGATCAGGAATATTCTTCCATTCGCCCGCTGATCGACTGGCTCGATTACAACGGCTACCGCGTGGTCACGAAGCCGACGAAGGAGTTCGTCGACTCGGCCGGCCGGCGCAAGGTCAAGGGCAACATGGACATCGAGCTCGCCATCGATGCGCTGGAGCTCTCGCCCTACATCGATCACATGGTTTTGTTCTCCGGTGACGGCGATTTCCGCTCCCTCGTGGAGGCCATGCAGCGACGTGGCGTGCGCGTGTCGGTGGTGTCCACCGTCACCACGCAGCCGCCGATGGTCGCCGATGAGCTGCGTCGTCAGGCGGACGAGTTCCTCGACCTGTCGCAGCTCGCGTCCCGGATTGGCCGCGATCCCGGGGATCGCCCGCAGCGTCCCATGAATGAGAATGGAGAGCGCCAGCGTCCGCAGCCGCGCAGCGGAGCGCTCGAGAGCCGCTACGGCATCCGCCAGCCGCAGGACGACGAGTTCGACGTCTGAGCACGATCAAACAAACGAATTAGCATCGTGGCCGGGCGCGTCCCGGCCATTGTCTTTTCAGGTCAGAGCGAACTCTCTTCCACCTGGCAGCTCAATCCCAGCGCACCCGCTGTGTTGCTGACGGTGGCCAGGCACAGATCGGTCTGCCCTGGGGAGATCGAGACTGCAAAGCGCGTCACATAAAGCCCGCCCTCCGCCTCCGGCAGTTTGCGCGCCTCAAGCCGCACGATGTTGGCCTCGTATTGCTTGAACACCTCTGCCAGCCGGGCCACAAGTCCGAGCTGATCGCCGCCGCTGATGGCGATGCGATGGGTGACGCTTCCTGCAGGGCCGGGGCTCGGGTCGAAAGCATAGGGCACCGCCCGGATCTCGGCGCCTTCGAGTTCCGCAAGCTGCTTGAGGCCGGCCTCCACGTCGCCGGCCGTCACCTCCGGCGGGAGCTCGCACAGGGCCACGAACTCGGCGCCCGAGCCGAGGGACGCAAAAGTGGTGTCGCGCAGGTTCACGCCGATGTTGAACAGGTGCTCGGCAATGGCCGCGACCAGCCCGACCCGATCGGGCCCGAGAACCGACACCAGAGCCACGGACGCCATGCCTTCCCTCCCGAATGAACACGCGAGAGGGAACCTAGCGCACAATGCCGTCGCGTCAGCCCTTGTCGCGCATGAGACGGGCTTTCTCCCGGTTCCAGGAGCGCTCCTTCTCCGTCTCGCGCTTGTCGTGCAGCTTCTTGCCTCGGCCGAGGCCGAGTTCCACCTTCGCGCGCCCGCGATCGTTGAAATAGATCTTGAGCGGAATCACCGTGAACCCCTCCCGCTGGGTCGCACCGATCAGCTTGTTGATCTGGTTCTTGTGCAGGAGCAGGCGCCGGGGGCGCTTGGTTTCGTGGTTGAAGCGGTTGGCCTGCAGGTACTCGGGGATATAGGCGTTGAAGAGGTAGAACTCCTCTCCCGACGGCCCGGCATGGGCCTCGCCGATGGTGGCCTTTCCCTGGCGCAGAGATTTCACCTCCGTGCCGGTAAGCGCGATCCCGGCCTCGTAAGTGTCGATGATTTCATAGTTGAACCGCGCCTTCCTGTTGTCGGCAACGACGCGGTTCGGACTCTTCGGGTCTTTTGCCATGAGCTCTGTTTTTAAGCGTTGATCAGGCCCGCATGGACCATGGCCGAGCGAACGGCCTGCTTCGCGTTGTCGGAGGCGGGCACCAGCGGCAGGCGCACGTCGTCTTGCATGAGGCCGAGCAGCGACGCGGCGTATTTCACGGGCGTGGGGTTCGTCTCGATGAACAGGTTGGTATGCAGAGGCATGAGACGATCCTGCACCTTCAGGGCCGAGGCGTAATCGCCGTTCAGGCAGGCGCTCTGCATCTCGGCGCAGAGGCGCGGCGCCACGTTCGAGGTCACCGAAATGCAGCCATGGCCCCCATGGGCCATGAAGCCGAGAGCCGTGGCGTCCTCGCCGGAGAGCTGGATGAAGTCCGGCCCCATCATCTGCCGCTGGAGGCTGACGCGTGCCATGTTGGCGGTGGCGTCCTTCACGCCGGCGATGTTCTTCAGCTCATAGAGCCGCGCCATCGTCTCCACCGACATGTCGATCACGGAGCGGCCAGGGATGTTGTAGATGATGATCGGGATGCCGACGGCATCGTTGATGGCCTTGAAATGCTGGTAGAGGCCTTCCTGCGTCGGCTTGTTGTAATAGGGCGTGACGATCAGAACCGCGTCGGCGCCGACTTTTTCCGCATGCTTGGAGAACGCCACCGCCTCGGCGGTGCTGTTGGACCCGGCGCCGGCGATCACCGGCACCCTGCCTTTCGCCTCCTCGACGCAGATCTCGACGACTCGATCATGCTCCTTGTGGCTCAGTGTCGGGGTCTCACCGGTCGTGCCTACGGGAACGAGACCGCTGGTGCCCTCCTGGATCTGCCAGTTGATGAAGGCCCGGAAGGCCACCTCATCCACGGCGCCATCCTTGAACGGGGTCACCAGAGCCGTGATGGAGCCTTTGAATTGAGTCATGAATCTTCCTCGGATAAAGCGCGCCGGGTCCTAGAGGCCACAAGGGTTTAACACATAGGGGGTGCGGCGCATGGGCGCAAACGTTCCTTCGGGGAGTTGTCCTAGCTCGGCTCTTAGTGTTTCCTCAAGAGAAACGTCGTCACAATCAGACTTGGGCGACAGCAAAGGGGTTAGCGGGTGAGCCTCAACATGCGTCTTCTCATCGGTCTTGCGACATCGGTTGCGCTTGTCCAACTCTCCACCCTCGCCGTCCAGGCCAATGAAACGTCCTCTCCGAAGGCGGAAGCGTCCCAGACCAGCACCCTGGAAGCCTTCGTTCCGGCCAATCCGGTGCCGGGAGACCTGGAACACCTGGCCGGGATCTTCAAGGCCTATCGGGACAATGATCTGACCGAGGCTGAGATCCTCAGGACCAAGCTCGCTCAGCCGGCCGCCCGGGCCCTCGCGGAGTGGTACGCGATCCGCAGCGGCACGCCGGTCACCTTCGACCGCATCATGGCCTTCCGGAAGGACTATCCCGACTGGCCCCTGACCAGCCAGATCCGCCGCAGGAGCGAGGATTCCCTGCTGGCCGAGCGCCGGTCCCCGCCTCAGGTCCGCTTCTTCTTTGCCAATCAGGCTCCTGTCACGCCGGGCGGACGGGTCGCCCTTGCCTTCGCCCTGAAGGCGGACGGCCTCGCCCAGGAGGCGCATGACAAGATCCGGCATGTGTGGCGCGAGGATACATTCGGCCCCGACGTGGAGCGCCGCATCCTCGACCAGTTCCCCGGTGTTCTGTCCCAGGCCGATCACCGCTTCCGCATGGAGCGGCTGCTCCTGAAGGAGAACTGGGGCGGTGCGCAACGGGCTGCAGGTTACGCCGGTAAGGATTACGAGCTTCTCGTCAAGGCACGCATGGCCGTGTTCCAGGGCAAGAAGAAAGCCCAAAAGGCTTTCGCAGCGGTTCCGGCCGCCCTGCGCAACGATCCGTCCTATCTCTTCTCCCGCGCCCTGCTTCAGCGGCGCAGCAATAACCTGGTCGAGGCCGCCGGCATCATCATGCAGGCGCCGCGGGATCCGGAACTCCGGGTCGATGGCGACGAATGGTGGGCCGAACAGCGCCTGATCACCCGTGAGCTTCTCGACAAGGGCGACGCCAAGACAGCCTATGAGGTGGCAAGCCATCATGCCGCCGAGTCACCGGTGCAGCAGATCGAGGCGGAGTTCCATGCGGGCTGGATCGCCCTGCGCTTCCTGAACGAGCCGGCGAAGGCGTCTCAACACTTCGCAGCCGTCGCGAAAACGGCATCGACTCCTATCTCTCTTTCCCGTGTCGCCTATTGGCAGGGCCGTGCGGCTGAAGCCGCCGGCGAGGCTCAAAACGCCCGCCTGTTCTATGAGCGCGCCGCCGACCACCCCACCACCTATTATGGTCAGCTCGCCCAGGAGAAGCTCGGTCGGACCATAGCCTTGAGGAAGGTCGACCCTCTCACCGAGGGTGAGCGCAAGGCTTTCGATGCCCTCGTTCCGATCCAGGCCTTGCAGTTGCTGCAGCAGACCGGCGAGCAGGACCTGGCCATGGGCCTCTATTCCGATCTCGCCCAGACCCTGAACGACCCCGGCCAGCTTGATGCGCTTGCAGGCCTTGCTACATCGCAGCAGAACCCCCGGGCGGTACTCGCCATCGGCAAGATCGCCCTGCAGAGGGGTTTCCCGCTCGATCAGCATGCCTATCCGCTGGCCGCCATCCCGGACTTCCAGCCCGTCGGCGACGAGGTGGAACCCGCCATGGTCTATGCCATCGCCCGGCAGGAGAGCGCCTTCAATCCGCGCGCCATCTCCAGCGCCGGAGCCCGCGGCCTCATGCAGCTCATGCCGGCGACCGCTAAGAGAACGGCCCAGCGCTTCGGGGTCGGGTTCGATCTCAAGCGCCTGATCGAGGATCCCTCCTACAACGCAAAGATCGGCTCCGCCCATCTGGGCGAGTTGATGGAGGACTGGAAGGGCTCCCATATCCTGGCCTTCGCGTCCTACAATGCGGGCGGCGGCAACGTGATCAAGTGGGTCCGCTCCTACGGCGACCCCCGCAAGCCGGACGTCGACGAGGTCGACTGGGTGGAGCGCATCCCCTTCTACGAGACCCGCAATTACGTGCAGCGCGTTCTCGAAAACCTGAGGGTTTATCGGCAGCGCCTGAACGAGAAGGCCGCACCGGCGGCCCCTGCGACGGCGGACGCGACAAGCACGAACTAGTCATGCAAGATGCGGCTCATCGATAACCAATGATCATGGAATGAGATGAGCGACACCTACCGGGATCTTTTTGTGTCCGCAGCCGATGGGCTGCGCCTTTACACCCGAGACTATAACCCCGGAACGGCCGGCGCCTTGCCGGTCGTCTGCCTTTCCGGCCTCACGCGGTCATCCGAGGATTTTCACGAGCTTGCCTTGGCCCTGAGCCGGGGTTCATCAAGGCCCCGCCGCGTCTTGTCCCTGGATTACCGCGGCCGCGGCCGTTCCGATTGGGACAAAGATTGGCGCAACTATGACGTCAAGATCGAGCTGAATGATGTCCTGCAGGTTCTCACCGTAGCAGGGATAGAGAAGGCAGTCTTCGTCGGCACGTCCCGGGGTGGGTTGATCACCATGGCCTTGAGTGCGGTCCGTCCCACTTTGATCGCCGCTGCGGTTCTCAACGATATCGGTCCCGTGCTCGAGGCCAGGGGGATCGCCCGGATTCGCGGCTATGTCGGAAAATTGCCTACGCCCCGCACACTGGACGAGGCGGTGCAGATCCTGCGGCAGACCTCGGCAGCGGAATTTCCTGCCTTCACAGACGAGCAGTGGCGGGCCTTAGCACGGGTGACATGGCGCGAGGCCGACGGGCAACTCGTTCTCAACTACGATCCGAACCTGATGAAGACGCTTGAAGTTGCCGATCCGGAGGCTCCCCTGCCTGACCTCTGGCCACTCTTTGAAGGTTTGAAGCCGTTCCCTCTTCTCGTCATCCGCGGCGAGCACTCGGACCTGCTGTCCGCCGGAACGGTGCAGGCCATGCAGGAAAAGCATCCACGGTTCAGGGCAATTACGGTTCCCGGGCAGGGACATGCCCCGGCTCTCGACGGTGATCTCACACAGGCAATCGAACAGTTCATTCTGTCGGTGGAAGCTTCTGCCTGAAGGGTGAGGACGCACAGACCATCTTGATGGCTTCTGACGTCTGACGATCCCCTATCGAAGTCACCGCCCTTAGCACCTACAGTGACCAAAAGAAAAACCCCGGTGTTGCCACCGGGGTTTTCCTGTCCAATCAGACGAGCCGATTAGAAGTCGCGCTGAACGCGGAAGCGAGCTTCCCAGCGGTCTTCGTTGTCGAGGTTGAGGCCGTCAACGTCGATGTTGGCGTACAGGGCTTCAACACCGATGTCCAGGCCGGAAACCGGCGACCAGAAGGTGTTCACGCCAACGCGCCACTCATCAAAGTTGGCGAACCGGTCACCGCCGTACTCGACGCTGGCATACGAACCATGGATGTTCGAACGCAGGGTCGGAGCCCAGTAGTGACGCAGACCACCGGCAACCTGCCAGCCCGTGCCGGTCTCGACGTCGCCATCGAGATCAACGTAGGCATCGACAACCGGGAAGCCGCGGGTGTTGCCAGAAGCGCCGACGCCCGTAACGGTCGAGCCGAAGCCGAGGTAGCCGAGAGCGCCGTCAGCATAGGCAGCAGCGAACCAGAGGGCATCGCCCGCGCCGAGAGCCGGCAGGTTGATACCGATCTGCGTGCCGATTGCCCAGCCGAGCTCGCTGTCGAAGTAGTCGGCGTCGGCCACATCAAACGCGTTGGAACGAACTTCGTGCAGAGCACCGGAGAGCTGGACCGAACCCCAGGTGCCGGCGTACTTCACGTTACCGACAAGGTCAGGCCAACGCTGGCCAGCAGCGAGCTGCGTCGGAAGACCGGTGAGCGGATCAATCGGGCCAGCTTCGGTCAGACGGTTGCCGGCGAAGGCGCCTTCTTCAAGCGAGATCGTGGCCGAGAAGCCATTGCCGAAGGGGAAGGTGTAGGCCAGCAGGTTCACGTCCGGATAGTCGTAGAAGCGGAGCGTGGTGATGTTGCCGTTCGGCAGGTCGCCGTTGGCGAAGAACGAAGTCGTGCGACCAGCGGTCAGGCCACCGAACTGGATGTAGGCCTGAGCGATGTTCGGCGAGGTGCCGAACGCGGTGCCGCCAGCCTGGCCAGCGTACACGCCGGTGTTGCGGTCCATCTCCATGCGGACGAAAGCGCGGAGCAGGCCGTAAGCGGTGGCGGTGCGGGCGTCGAGAGCGACGCGACCGCGAGCGCGGAAGCCGATCGCGTTGTCCTCACGGAACTGCGGCTCGAGGTACTGGTACTCAGCGCGGACGCGGCCAGCAACGCGAAGGCAGGTTTCCGTGCCCGGGATGTAGAAGAAGCCTGCGCCGTAGGTGGAGCAGACGCGAACGTATTCAACAGCAGCAGCCTTCTTCACGGGAAG
>NZ_JAFBID010000065.1 GCF_016811235.1 Microvirga arabica | reverse complement strand
CCTCCTGTTCGCAGAAGGGAATCACATTTCAGCCCAGACCGAAACCTCTTGAATCTGCCTTTCAGTCCGATGCTCTAGCGCGAGCGCTGGCTGCGCATCATGGTTGTACTGTTGCGTCCCGCTCGGTAGTTCTGCTGGAACAGAGCAGAAAATCCACTACGGCTTTCGCACGCAGAATGCGGGAGCTCTGACCGAGCGCCCGACCTGTTTCAAATGCCAGTCTCTCGGCAGGATCCTCAGCAGCTTCGGCTTCCCGCTCTCCATGACATAGGGGATCGGAAAGCCCCAGATCACGACCAACGGGCCCCACCGTTTCGATGGAAGCTGGACCTGGTAGTGATTTGCCTCGCAGAAGCGTCTGCGAAAGTGAAGCGTCGTGATACTGAGGCCGCGCTTAAGGAGGCGATGATTGACGTTGAGCCAGTCCCTAAGGAACTGATCACTCGCGAGGAAGCCCTGATGGAGCAAATTGATCCGCACGATGCGCTGGACATTGCTCCCGGGCGACTCGTTGAGTTCCCACTCATACTGGTGCATGCTGGCGACCATGTGTGCCAACTCCTATAGGTGAGCGTAGACCCAGCAAACTCACTTTCCAGCCCCCGCGCCAGTCGCCAGTTTCGGTGACGCACATTTGTGCGACTGTGCGGCACCTGGTCGCTCTGCTGGTGCCTGTCCGCCCACGCTGATCACCCATTTGCCTTTTGGGGTGCCTCGATGCGGACATGGCGAGTCCCATCAGGTTGCAATACAAAATCTCAGTAGCCTGATCTTTTCTACATGGTCGTTACGGGTGCCTTGGCCCATGTCACAGACGATGGTGCGTAACGCTTTCGGCAGGGCGTTGAGTCGGGACTGAGCTCCGGTCCGGCGTTGAGGTCGCACCCGAACCAATGTGACACGAAGAAATCGTACGTTTGAGCCACGACGATGTCCCAGGTTCCGTTGGTGTCGCTCCCGACCAAGATGGAGGTATTGCTGAAGGAGGTGACGAAGCACCCATCAGGCGAAATGGAAGAAATAGAGCTGTGACCGTCAGTCGACTCGCTATACTGCTCGTCAGAATCGCAACAGAGCACAGAGGCCATTCAAACCGAACGTTCGGCACCACTTTTGCAGGATGGGCTACCACTGGGCTTGCTATGACATCTCATCCACTTTCGGGCTCGCTCGTGCTTTTAGTTTTACACTTTCTACCCGCTTCTCCGTGCTTGACCCTGGCGCAAGATGAAAGTTGGACAATGTTAAGATGGTACCAGAGGCGGCGTACCGCTACGCATTCTTGGTAGCTGTTGGCGCTGTCTCACAATTGACGGGAAAGAACCGCTGTTCCCCATACCAAGGTGAGCCGGCTTGGCCCCATTGGGCAGCTTTAAGTTCAATTTTGACGATTACATATTTGATATCAGCATCAATCAGTGTGATGAGTGGGAACACTTGCCTGATGCCCGGCTCGATGCTGAAGACGTACTTTGTTTCCTCAGAGATTCTTTGGTCCTGGAACCGCAGGCGGTTGGCGCCATCACGGGAGGAATAGAGCGTTGGCTGCTCGCCCGTTCTCATTCCGTAGATATCGAATTTGATGCTTGTAAACCCCCGGATCGTTTGGCCCTTGTTCTCGGCGATAAGTTGAAGATCGACAATGATTTTGCCACCCTCTGGGCCGTAGAAGCGACAGGCCATATCAAACTGTGTGCGTGGAACCAGCGCGCGCTGAAGCTCCTGCATTTTGGCATCTTCATCGTCTTTGCGGGCGGTCTCCAGTCTGGCCAGCCATGACTGGAATACAACAAGTGCGTAGCTGGAAAGGAACACCAAAGCCCATGCAGCAGCGGCGAACACCTTGTCCCAAGTTAAACCATCGATGAATTTGTCCCAGGTTAAACCTTCAATCCCTAAAACCATGGTTCGACGACGCTCCCTCAAGAGCTTCTGCAGCGTTTTGATACACTCCGCCCTACTGTAATTGGCTCGTTCTCAGAACGTTTGGCATGCCCAGTGCCACCAATCTTCAAAAATTCTCTTGGCAGCGATATTAGAAGCCAAAATAGATCAAACCATGCGGTCCAGTGTGGACGAGTGAATGTCCGCTCTCCACACAATGCAGCCATCTAGTCGTCGGCACCACTTTGCGAATAGGACATCACTGAGAGCGTGAAACGGCGCTTTCTTGGTGGATGAAAGAGATCGACTGCCCGTCAGTGATCGGAGGTCAGCATTCCCTGGCGTGTTACACGCGCGATCATGGCGGCCCGCGAGGTCACACCAAGTTTGATGAAAATCCGCCGGAGGTAGGTCGCGACCGTCCACGCGCTAATATCCAGAGTTGCCCCGATGCATTTGTTGGGTAATCCATTTGCGACAAGGCGGATGATCTCGAGCTCCCGTGGACTCAGGCGAGCCAGCGGAAGCACGCGTGACCGGGTTAACGTGTATTGAAAACCGTCGATGTGACACGACAGAAGTGGCATTGCATCGTCATACTCTTGTGGAGGCTTGGGCTTCTCTAAGCTTGCAACAAGGCGTCGGAGCGCTTCCTCAAGTCCATCCGAGGGACCTGACCTCTTCGGCTTCGCAACGGTAGAGTCATCTGGCTCGATCAATGTCAGTGGCATCGGAAACCCTTTGCCTCAGAAAAAGGAATTCTGACTCACAACTGGGATTCGATACTACGCAGAGCAAAAACTTAGACCAAAGTATTGTCGAGTTTGTCAGGCTTTAGGCAAATATGCAAGGTCACTCAAACGAGCGACGCTTATTCGATGTCCTTCGATTGTGTGTCTGGTGTCCGCTGGCGAAACGGTGTCCGATGCTGCGATCGCCAACAGGGGAGGCAGCCGTGGCCGCAGACACCTTTCGCGAATACACGGGCGAGTTCAGCCCATTACACGAAGAGGAAGCCGATCAGTTCATTGGGGCGGCCGTGCGCAAAGCTCGGCGCGGGCTTCGAGGTTTAGGCAGGTCTATCGGCCGTCTTCCGCTCGGTGGGATCTTGAAGAAGATCGCCCCAATGGCCGCCGGCCTGGTCATGGGGGCGATCCCTGGAGCGGGTGTCGTTCTTGGGCCCGCAGCCCGCAGCATCGTGGGTGCCTTGACACGGGAACAGCAGGAGCAGCTCGAGGCTGCCCTTCACGAGATCGCGAATGGCGAGATGCAGGAGCTCTCGGGTGAGTACGAAGGTGAGTACGAAGGTGAGTACGAGGGTGAGTACGAGGGTGAGTACGAAGGTGAATACGAGGGCGAGTACGAAGGCGAGGTGCATGAGTTCTCGGGCGAGTACGAAGGCGAAATGCACGAAGGACAGTTCCAGGAGTATGAGGGCGAGATGCACGAAGGTGCCTTGCACGAGCACGAGATGCATCCGGAATACGAGCTCGGATTGAGCCACTCTGAACTGTCTCATGGCGAAGCGGCATTGATGGAACAGATTGCCAATGAAGCGGCGCTGACGAGCAACGAGATTTCGGCCGAAGCTCTCGTCGGCAGCTTGCCAGTTCTCGCTGCGCGCGCTGCTCGCGCGGGCGGGCCTGCCATTCGGCGCGCTACTCCGACCTTAATCCGAGCCGCGAGCCGCCTGGCTCATGCGATGCGGCGTCGGCCGGCAACCCGACCTCTCGTGCGGGTCCTGCCTCACGTGTTGACCCAAACGGCACGGGCAATCAGTCGCCGCACGGCACAGGGGCAGTCGGTGACACCGCGACAGGCTGTGCGGATCATGGCGGGCCAAACTTATCGTACCTTTGCTTCGCCCGATGTGGTGATCCAAATTATGGTTCGCAGCGGCCGCCGCCGCCGTGTCCAGCGCCGCTTTGCCTAGCCGAGGCTTCCTCATCAACCGGCGCTTGCTCAACAGCGAGCGCCAACTGTCGCCGGAGCCGATCCCATGCTCCAAGAAGCTGCCATCACCGCTACGCCCGACGTTCTGCCGGCAGCAAGCCCGAAGAGCCAAAAGGCGCCTTCCCAGCTTGAGCGGTGGGTCGGCTTACAGGCGACGACCGCCAGTCGCCATGCAGCAGCCTTGCGGCCATTCACCCGTGATGAGTTTGGAACCCACCCGTGGAGCCCAAGTGACGGACATCTCGAGGCGGTGAATGGGCTCACTGCAGATCTTAGACGCCAAGCCGCGAAACTCGCTCAGCAGGTGGCGCAGGCGAGCGCGGAGGCGCAACAGAACCCTAATCCGCGCAGCCTTGGTCGGCTTTTGGCCGCTAAGGGGGCCATGACAGCAGCGGTCCGCAGGACGGAAGATCTCTGGAACTTCTATCTGGAACTCTTCGGACAGCGCCAGTCGCCATTTGGGCCAATGTTACTGGCCTGCGATCGGATCGCTCTCGACTGCTACCAGTGGGTTTATACAGGCCTAGGTCGCGCCAAGCCTATCCCAGCGCCTGGGCCTTTCTGTTTTATGGAAACGGGCTTTGGGCCGCTCACCTATCGCCGCTTCGTGCCGATCCCGAAGCTCGGCCGTCGCCCAAATCCCTTCCCTTTGATCCAGTTGCCGCATCATCGTCTTGCCAATCCATGGACATTAGGTGCCGTGCTCCACGAGTCGGCTCATAACCTCCAGTCCGACCTCGGTTTGTGGCTCGCTGTTCCCCTTGCCATCGCCCGTCGCCTGCTCCGCGCGGGCCTGCCTCCAACGATCGCTAAGGTTTGGGCCCGGTGGCACGCCGAAACTTGGGCTGATCTCGTTGCCGTTCTCCTTGGGGGGCCTGAGATTGTCGCATCGCTTATGGATGTAACTGCTCAAATACCGAGCCGGACCCAGCGGTTCGATGCTCGTGGCGTACATCCCACACCGTATCTCCGCATCCTGATCAACTTGGAACTGCTCCGCCGCATGGGCTTCCAAAATCGGGCGGCGGAGTTGAGGCAGGCCTGGACCGGGCTCTACAACGCACCCCCACCAGGATGGATCCCAAAGGCTGTGCTTGAGACATTCCCGCAAGCCTCCGCGCTGGTGGTGGACACCATCGTCTTCCAGCCTTCGCGCCAGCTCGGCGGGAAAAGTCTCATTCAAGCGTTCCGCTTTGAGGCACGGGATCAGACAATGATTGAAGAGGCCGCACGCCGTCTGGCCGCGAGTCGGGACCCAGGCATCGTTCCCGCAATCTTCCTAATCGGTGCAGCTCGTCATGCTGCCGATCGGCGGTGGGCCTCCCCGGACGTGATCACCCGCAACTTCTACCGTGCTTTGGTGCGCCGATGACTGACGCTGTTACGATGGAAGGCCGGTGTGGGACATGCCCAAAAGCTGATATAATGCCACGACACCTTGGTCTGGAGGTGGCGCCTATGACAATGGCCAAGAGCTGCGATGACCTCACCTCGTCCGTGCATGAACTGCGCACGGTCATGGCTGAGCGCCTGCAATGGGCTATCACGAATATCAAGCCTGCGGATGCTGGCGAGGTCGGGGGGCACTTCCTGGCAGACAAGTTCGACGACTGGTCGGCGGAGGTCTCGGCCTCTCTCGAAGAAGCCGAGCAGGCATGCCAGAGAGCCCAAAGTGCAGCACTAGGTACCCTGAACCTCAATGCACTCGCCTTGGCACTTGTTGACCTTCACCGAGCGGTCCGGCGCTCGGCTCACCTCTTCAACGGCGAAATAAGTTCGCTTCAGACGTTTGCAGACCTACGGCGTCTCAAGGTGACGCAACCACCGTGGGCCGGCTGGGCAGACGATGTTGCAGAGGCTGTCAAGCAATGCCGTGCTCCTCTTGAGCATGTTGAGGATAGTGTTGCCGATGCTTGGGCCCAATGGGCAGAAATCGCTCTCGTGGTGGTAAACCAGCCTCGCGGGCAGCCAGCTTCATTGAAGGTTCGCTCAACGCAGCGGAGCGGAGCAGCCAAACGACCACTTCAAAAGAGCGGAGGAGGACCCCACCATGCCTGAGGCCAACGACCGCATGGATAACCCGGCTATCGCTTTCCAGACGATCGAGAGGATCGCTACGGCGTTCGAGACGAACACAATCACCGGATCCAACGCCGTAGCGGCCGGGGGCAGCCCAATGGGCTTTCCCGGTGCATCAGTCGATCTGGCCCGCGTGGCCGAGACCTCGATTGCCCGCCTGCTTGGTGGTCCCATCAACGGTGATGCGAGCTCTGTGCTGCAACGGCTTGCCCAGGTTTTTCCGTCACGAACGGACGAGAGTGGCTCCACGAAGTACCAATACCGGCCTATGGGTGCTCAGCCGCTTCTGGGATCTTCCGGCTCTGCAGTCAGGGGGGCACAGGCCGCCTTCTTCCGACAGGCGAGCGTGCTCGGCGCCTCCGTGAGCGGTTTGCTCGACACGGTGGAACCGCTCGTCGTTGATCCGGATGAAAGAGAAATCGCCAGCTTGATTGCGCTGATGCGCGATACCACCAACACTATAGTCAGTGAGTACAGCCGGGAAGGAGGAGCAATCCTGCCACGGATCGATGTCCAGGTGGGTCAGCTGCAAAGAGTCCTTGAAGAGCTCAGCCGAGAACTGGGTGTCACAGATCCTGATGTCGACGATGAATTATCAATGCAGCTCGTCGAGCGGGATCTCATTCTGGCCAATATGGCGATGCTGAAAGAGCGAATTAGTGATTTTCAGTCTCTCCAAGCTGATTATGCCGACAGCGTCATAAACGGAATTGGAGCTCTTTACGGGCGACTTGCATGGCTCATCCGCGCTGTTCCGCCTGCAGTTGATGAAGTTCTCGCCGAGTTTAATGCGCTGAACTGCGAGGCCTCCGAGAGGATGCTCAAGAACTTGGGCCCGGAGAACGCGCCAGTGAGCCTTGAACAGGTTCTCACATTCTGGTGCCGCGACGCCGCCGCTTTTACTTGGGTCCAGCGCCTTGAGCAGGGCCGCCGCACCGACATCAAGCTGATTGCAAGCGAGGCGGCGGAGATTCTCAAGTTGTTGCGTTCGCTTGAGGGGGACGGGATCGACCGGCTCAACCTTGTCGGCACGCTTCGTCTCGCAGTATCGCTGCGGGAACTTTTGAAGCTGCTCGAAGAAGTCGCCGACAAGGCAGAACGATTAACTGAGGCAAGGGCAGGACAACGGGAAAAGAAGCATCATAGGCAGACCAAGTCGGGAAGCCGAACGTCGGGCGGCCAAAGGGAGAGCACCCGACAAGAGACTGATCGCCAAACGACTTCCGGGTAACAGAGGGAGGACCGAGCCATGGCACCGCAAACCGGAAAACCCTTCCTCAATGAGGCCGAGTACCAAAGCGCCCAAAACCGTGTCGCCATGCTGCGGCAGCAGCTGATGGACGACACAGCGCCGTTCCTGATCGGCAATCCACAGCTGGCAGATGTCTTGAATGCGAGGGTGAATGCGATTCTCGATGCGGTTGACGCTGAGGCGCGTAGTGGTCCGAGCCCGGCCGATCATGGGCTTGCTGGTCTGATCGGGCTCGGATCGGAAGCCTCGACCGAGATCGGTACAGCGCGGATCGCGCCGGCCGTGGTCGCCTATGACGATGATCTCGCCCAGCGGGAGCGGGGGAATGCGATTGCAGATTGCTACTACCTGTACCAACACGAGGTTTTGGGGGTGTTCCGTGTGGTCCTGAAACTCCAGGAGCTTTTCAAGGCCGGTGTGGTGCGCCTCTCAGACGGCCCGGGCGCCTACCGGCTGTACCAGTTTGATCGGAAACAGGTCCTTCGTTTCTCACCACACGAACGGGCTCAGGCCTATCAGCGGGCATTCGGCTATCGACTGCCCGGCTACAGCCAGGCAGGCCTTGCTCCCTATGCCAGCCGCAACACAGATTTTCACCCGCTCTTTAACACCTTTATCGCAGAGGTGGCCCGGTTCTTCCGTGACAAGCGGATTTCGGAGGTCGTGCGCGAGCGCGCCAATGATCCGAGCTTTGGCAGTATTGCGATCGTGCGGCGGGCCGGGCTGGATCTGCGGTACAACCTCAAAAACTTCTCGTATGGTCACCTTAGTGTGCTGCGTATTGAGCTCATGCAGCTGTTAGAAGAGGCGTTCCAGATCCTGAACTCGCCTGACGTGCGTGGGCTGTTCGGCGCTGCCAGCGCTTGGGACGTCATCGAGGACGTATTACGCCGGTACTTTAAAGAGCATGTGAACGTTTCCCCACGCAACCGGATGGCGACTGCAGGGCGCTCAATCCTGCGGTGGCTTGCGCAGCAGCATATTACCACCACGACCCGAGCTCAATTTGAAGCCCTCGCCCAAGACATCGCCGAACCGGCGGAAGAGTGGCTGGCCTCAGCTCACACGGTTGGAGTGGCACTGCAACTGCCAGATACCCCACGAGGATCTGTCTCTATGCCCACCCGAATAGTTGCGTGAGGCTGCAATGATTATCGATGCCCATTGCCATGGCGGCAAAGGTGATCTCATGACTGCGCCGTGGAACACGGATGCGCCATTGAGAGACTACCTTGCCCGCGCTGATGCCGCGGGGATTCAGCGCACCGTCATTTTCCCCGCGTTCAACTCGGACTATGCGCGAGCCAACGCGGAGCTCGGGCAGATCGTCCGGCGTCACGCACCGCGGCTCATTGGCTTCGCCTTCGTTCATTGCGCACGCGATGCGGGCCGGATTCGAGGGATGGTGGCGGATGCGGTCCAGCGCTATGGCTTTCAGGGGATAAAGATTCACGGTGCCGACGCGTTGCCCAACCGGGAAGTCTGCGAGGCCGCACGGGAATTCCAACTGCCAATTCTCGTTGATGTCGTTGGCAAAGCGGAGGTGGTGGATATGATCGCCCCGCAATATCCGGATGTCCCGTTCATTATTCCTCATCTTGGAAGCTTTGCTGATGACTGGCGGGCGCACGAGCGGGTCGTCGAGCAGCTTGTCCGCTATCCGAACGTCTATACCGACACCTCAGGTGTGCGTCGCTTTGATTACCTTGTCGCGGCTGTACGGAGGGCAGGGGCGAGCAAGGTGATCTTCGGCTCCGACGGCCCTTGGCTCCATCCGGGTCTTGAACTCCACAAAGTGCGTTTGCTGGGCCTGTCCAAAGATGCCGAGCGTCGCATCATGGGAGGCAACATTCTGCGCCTTCTGAGCCGCCGCAGACAATCAGTCGTTGGGCTGCGTCCTGTGGCGGCTTAGAAATTAGTCGATCCCTTCCGACGGTGGAGATGCTCAATTATGGTGATGAAACCCAAAAAGCCCATCATGAGCCGACCAGTCCGTGCGCCCGCGAGCATACTGCGGGCAAGTAGCAGAGGTTTCTCCAAGCCGACGGGCCGTTTGGGACGTCCGGGGACGAAGATTAAAACGTCTCGGCTCCGCCGTCGCAAACGACTCGAATTCCCGCGTACGATCGTGACAGGCTACGGGATCCTGTACGATCCAGGTTTTGAGGGAGCGCGGCCCGGCGATCCTCCAGGCGGGAAGCGTGGTGGCGGTGGCGTTGCATTTCATTGGACCCGTGAAAATCTCCAGGAGATGCTTTTCGCAAGAGCCCCATGGGGAGTTGATGGTCACAAGGTCGTCCTCCATCATCAAAACCAGAATCCGAATGGTCCACTCGATGAACTCACGAAAACTGAGCATGGGAGGAAGGGCTTACATGGCGCTAACACCTATAGCATCAACCGCTACGAGTTTGGGAAGCAGCGAGACCGGTATTGGGTGAGCCGTGCGCGAAAGCACATTCAGGACCGTTTGGCTGGGCGGCCAGCTCTCTACGAACTTGAATATGGGAGCGGCTCCGCTCGTTTGACGAGGCCCCGTCCGCCTTCTCCTGACAGAGTCCCAACATATGCCTGGTGACGGCTGCCCATCCTTAGATTGGGTCCTCTGAGATCGTTCTGAACGTTCGGAGCAAATATCTCTTATGTCCCGCCTGCAACCCGGCTCGTTGGGACGGCGGGCTCAAAGGATGCAAGGCATCCTCTGTGGGAGGATTGGCAACCTGGTGCTACATCTTCATCTCATGAGACGCGGGGCGTGCGGCGTCGGAGATCGTGCGCGCACCTAATAAGGGACCAGGAGCCGCCTTTTGAACCTGCGAAGGTGTCCACAGTGGGGGTGCTGTCCCGAGTGCACAGGCAAGCTCATAGGATTTTTGAGCCCGGACTGAGGCGCTCCGAGTGCCTACGCAAGTGATCCTTAGGTCATCTTTAGCGTCGGATTGGCACTACGTTTGGTGCCACCCCTAGGCCAGTTTCCCTACATGCCCGCTGGGCCACCGGGATCACATCGGCACGATGTAGATTCTCAGCGCGGAGCTGAGTGTAACGCCGCAGCATATTCCAATCCTTATGGCCTGTAACCAACGCAACTTGCTCAATGGAGTAGCCAGCCTCGAACAGACGCGATGCGCCGTCGTGGCGGAGGTCATGGAAGTGCAGATCCGGAATGTCGAGCGCGTCGGTGCTGCGCTGGAAATTCGTCGAGATGCTCTGCGCGGCGTGCGGAAAGATGCGGCCCGTCCGGCTCCAGGCCGATTTCTGGCGCAAGATGATCTCGAGCGGATCGACGAGTTTGCCGGCCACTACACACGGGCCGCGCAGCAGCGGCACACGCTGGTCGTTCGTCGCCTTCTTGGTTGGGTGCTTGCGCGCCCGGATCAGGATGGTGCGGTTGAGCTCATCGAGGTCGCTCCAGTCCAGCGCCACGATCTCGCCGAGGCGCATGGCCGTCGCAACTGCGAACAGAGTGATGTCGATCATTGGGATCATTACTTGGCGTGGGTTCGTCTCCCAATGGCCGAGCAGCTTCTGCAACTCCGCGTCGCTCGGGCGCCGGCTGCGTTCCTCCGGGCGGGCGACCCGGCCAGCGTGACGAAGGGTTCGGCGGGCGGCGTCGAGGCCGGTCAGCGCCTCCATCACCGCATGCTCGGCACCGACCAGCGCACCGCCGTGGCGGAGCACCGTGCCGATGTAGGAGAAATCCATCAGGATCGTCGCCGGTCCGGCCCCTTCCGCCTCCCGGCTTTTGCAGAAGGCGAGGAAGGTGCCGGTTTTGAGCTCGGCGACGCGATAGCGCCCGAGATGCTTCTCGACCTTATCGAGGGCTTGGGCTTTAGACCGACTCATGCCTTTCACCTGGCCAATGTGCTCTCGATAGGCGGCAAGCAGGTCGGCAAAGGTGGTACGGCGGGCGACATCGATCGACTGCCCGCGGTCGAGCTTGTACTCGACCTCGCGCGCCCAGGCCTCGGCGGCTCGCTTGGTGTCAAAGGTCTTGGAGACAAGCGGCTGCCCCAATTTACGCACTTGCACACGATAGCGGTTGCCGCGCTTGGTAATCGTCGCCATGTCTGGCACATCTCCTGGCACAAATCAGGCACACTCGACCTTGATTGAGCCGGTATCGAGCGTGTATCGGAACTGTGCCAACACTGTGCCAGAGGCGGCGTGTTGGCAAGCAGGAAGTGAAAAAATTGTTCGAAAACAAAGAGGTAATCTTCAGCGTTGCGCCGATGATGGACTGGACCGACCGGCATTGCCGGGCGTTCCATCGCGTCCTCTCGCGCCGGGCGCGGCTTTATACGGAGATGGTCACCACGGGGGCGGTCATTCATGGGCCGCAGGAGCGGCTGCTCGGGTTCAGCGACGTGGAGCATCCGGTGGCGGTGCAGCTGGGCGGGTCCGATCCGAAGGACTTGGCCGAGGCCGCCCGGATCTGCGCTGAATTCGGCTATGACGAAATCAACCTCAATGTGGGCTGCCCCTCCGACCGGGTGCAGAACGGCCGCTTCGGCGCCTGCCTGATGCAGGAGCCAAACCTCGTGGGCGAGTGCGTGGCGGCCATGAAGGCGGCCGTCTCCCTGCCGGTGACGGTGAAGTGCCGGATCGGCGTGGACGATCAGGACACGGAAGAAGCCCTTAACCGCCTCACCAACTGCGTGGTGGCGGCCGGCTGCGACGAGCTGACGGTCCATGCCCGCAAGGCCTGGCTGCAGGGCCTGTCACCGAAGGAAAACCGGGACATTCCGCCCCTCGACTACCCCAGGGTCTATCGCCTGAAGCAGGCTCGGCCGGACCTGCCGATTGCCATCAATGGCGGCATCAAGACGATGGCTGAGGTGCATGAGCACCTGAAGCATGTGGACGGCGTGATGCTCGGCCGCGTAGCCTATCACGAGCCTGAAATCCTGCTCGCGGTCGATCCTGAGCTTTACGGCGAAGCCGCGCCCGTGGCCGATGCCTTCGAGGCAATCGAGGCCTATGAGCCCTATGTCGCGGAGCATCTGGCGAAGGGCGAGCGCCTGCACAACATTTCCCGGCATATGCTCGGCCTCTTCACCGGCCGCCCCGGCGCGCGCGCCTATCGCCGGCATCTGGCGACCGAGGCGGTCAAGCCGGAGGCGAACCTGCAGACCTTGCGGGATGCGGTGGCGCATGTGTCTCGGGCCGAGCCGATGCTCCTGGCCGCATCGGCCTGAACTGACGGTTACGCTCGTCTTTGTGGCCGGCTCGCACCGCGCCGTAGCGGGCGAGAGCGGCTGTCCACGGCGCTCAGGATGGCTTCCGTCACGAGGCCAAGAACGAGATGGGCCACGAGGCCCCGGGCATGGGCCTGCCACGGATAGCGGCGCGGCGGGGCGGCGAATCCCAGTGCTGGATTGATCAGCTCATCCTCGATGGCGAACATGCCGAGCCCGAGCACAAGTCCGCGTCCGACCATGCCGCCTGGAACATGTCGGCGTGCCGCCCCGTAGAGGGCCGTGGAGGACATGGCCAGGGCGTAATGAATCGCAACGCCGGCTGGATGGGGCTGGTCAGGAGGCTCCCGCCCGACGGCTTCGGCCATGGCTCCCATGATATTGTGGGCCGGGTCCTTGCCGTTGGGACGAACCTTCTGAGTCTGCCGCCAAGCCTCGGGGTCCTCGTGTTCCACCATGAACCAGTCCACCCGGTCCATGACCCAGGTGGCGGCTGCGCCAGCGGCAGCCCCCTTGGCGAGGTCAGCCGCGATAGTGCCGTTGGTCTTCATGCCGATCTCCGAGGATGCCGTGGGCGCATCTCTCTACAAGAGAGGCGGCATGCCTTGGTTCCGAACTAACGTTCGCCTTTGGCCCGCAAGATCAGTCGATTGCCTCGCACCTCGTAAGACCCGAGCCGCTCGAGAAAGCTCATGCCGAGAAGGTTGGCGTGGAGCACGCCCGTGCGGGCGATGAGCGCGCGGACATTGCGCTCCGTGATTGACCCGACCGTCAGGCTCTCGATGATGACAGGGGCGGCCAAAGCTGCGCCATTGGCGGTCGAGACGGGCACGGAGTAGTTCAGCGTCTCAGGATTGAAGCCGAGCGCCGCGGCGTTCTCGGCCCGCAGGACCACGGTGCTGGCGCCTGTGTCGAAGATGAAGCGGGTCTCGCGGCCGTTCACCTCGCCCTGCACCAGGAAGCTTCCATCCATCCGCCGCGCGGCCACAACTTCGCCCTCGGGCGTGGTGACGGTGCGGCCGACCGCGATGTCGCCGATGGCGCGGTCGAGCACGGTCTGCAGTTCCTCGCGGGAGGCATAGGTGACGAGGAGCGCGACGAGAATGCCGCCGCTCACGGCCATGGATTGCACCCCATAGGTCCAATGCCGCGCAAAGCCTTCGACGATGGAGGCCGCCATGAGGAGGGAGAGGCCTGCAAGACCCAGCAGCCCGGCGGTCTCAAGAGCGGTGAACTCGCCGATGTTCTCCTCGGCGAAGAGCCCGACCAGAAGGGCGCCGATCAGAAGAAGCAGGCCCGCTCCGCGAATGCCCGGCATCAATCGGCCTTGCCTGGTTCGGACGCAAAGGGCGATTCGAGAGAGAAGGCCTGGCGCATGCGCTCCGGCAGCTCGGCCATGATCAGCTGGCGCTCCTCCTCGGTGATCCGATACCAGCGGGTAATCTCCTCGCGCGTGCGGCCGCAGCCCTCGCAGAGACCGGTTTCGGCATCGAGGGTGCAGACGCGGATGCAGGGGCTGGAAACACGGGTCATCTGCTTCTCATGTCGTCACGACGGGAGAACGGTCAAGAGGCCGATCAGCGCGGCGATCTCCGCCACCTGCTGTGCGGCGCCTGCGATGTCTCCCGTCTGTCCGCCGAGATGGCGCTCCGCGAAACGGGTGAGGGCGAGGCCGGCAAGGCTGGAGAGCACCAGCATCAGGACGATGCCGGCAGCCGGCAGGCCACCGAACGCGCCCAGCACGATCGCAAGGAGCACGGCAATCCCGGCTGCTCGCCAGAAGGTCTTCCGCGCGGGCTGCCCGACCGCCTGGGACATCCCATCCAGGCGGGCCGGGGCTAAGAACACGAGGGGCATCAGGCCCGCCGTGCGGGAGAGGGATGCTGCGATCAGGATCACGGCCACGACGGCCCCGCCCTCGATCCGCGACGCCAGGGCCGCCAGGGCGCCGATCCGGAGCGCGAGCGAGAGGAACAGGGCAGAGGCGCCGAAGGCGCCGATCCGGCTGTCGCGCATGATCTCCAGGCGCTTCTCGCGGGTGGTGCCCCCGACGCTGTCGGCAGTGTCGGCCAAGCCGTCCTCGTGCAGGGCGCCGGTGGTTAGCACCATGGCGGCCACCGACAGGGTTGCGGCAATCCAGGGGCCGAGATCGAGCGTCAGGGCAAGGCCCAGCACGGCGGCCGGCAGGAGGCCGACTACGAGGCCCGCGACGGGAATCATGCGCAGCAGGCGCGGAAAGCTCGGCGGCGCATGGGCGTCCTGCTCCCACGGCAGGGCTGGCACCGGAAGCCGGGAATAGAAGCGAACGCAATGGGCTAGGTCGATGGCAGCCGCCTGCCAGGCGCTCATGGGCGCCGCCTCACCCGGTTCAATTTGCTCCGACATGCTTCACCCCGCGTGCATGGCCCGTTATAGGTCACGCCTCTTCGCGTTCTGCAATGCCCTTGCGGGCTGGAGCCCTCCATGTCTGATGCCGTGTCCTCCCCTTTCGACGATATCCGCCGCCTGATCACGACCATGCCCGGTCCGGACGAGGCTGCCGTCGAAGCCGTGCGGACGCGCGACCGGCAGCTCACCAAGCCGACCGGCAGCCTCGGCCGCTTGGAATGGATCGCCGAGTGGCTCGCGGCCTGGCAGGCGAAGCCTACGCCCAGCGTCGACCGTCCGCTCGTCTGCGTTTTCGCGGCAAGTCACGGCGTGACCGCAAAGGGCGTGTCGGCGTTCCCCTCCGACGTGAACCGCCAGATGCTGGAGAACTTCGCGGCGGGCGGAGCGGCGATCAACCAGATCTGCGCGGCCTATGGCCTGGGGTTCAAGGTGTTCGACCTCGCCATCGACATGCCCACCGGCGACATCACAGAGGCTGATGCCATGGACGAGAAATCCTGCGTCGCCACCATGGCGTTCGGCATGGAGGCGATTGCCGGCGGCACGGACCTTCTCGCCATCGGCGAGATGGGCATCGGCAACACCACCGTCGCAGCGACGATCTACACGGCGCTCTATGGAGGACCGGCCGAGCACTGGGTCGGGCGCGGCACGGGCGTCGATGACGAGGGCCTGAAGCGCAAGGTTGCGGCTGTCGAGGCGGCGATCGCCCATCATAGCGACACCCTGAAGGACCCGCTCGAGGTGCTGCGCCGTGTCGGCGGGCGCGAGATCGCCGCCATGGCGGGGGCTATTCTCGCCGCGCGGCTGCAGCGGATCCCGGTGGTGCTCGATGGCTATGTGGCGACGGCCGCTGCCGCCATCCTTCACGCCATCCATCCCTCGACCATCGACCACTGCATCGCAGGACACTTGAGTGCCGAAGGCGCGCATCAGGACGTGCTCGGCCGCCTCGGCAAGATCCCGCTTCTGGCGCTCGGCATGCGGCTCGGCGAAGGATCCGGCGCGGCTTTGGCCGCCGGCCTCGTGAAGGCGGCGGCTGCGGTCCATCGCGACATGGCCACCTTCGGGCAGGCGGGAGTCTCCGAGCGCCTGTCGTGAGATTTCGACGCCGCCGCTCCGGGCGGAGCGGCATCACGTCTCTCATCGTCGCGCTGGTGCTCGCCGGCGGGGCGGCGGTCGTGATGAAACCCAGCGGGCGCACGCTTGAAGGCCGGGCTCAGGTCACCGATGGCGACACGATCCGCATCGGCGAAGCGCGCATCCGCCTGAAGGGCATCGACGCACCCGAGATGGAGCAGCGCTGCTTTAAGGCCGGCCGATCCTATGCCTGCGGCGAGTCGGCCCGGCGGGCGCTGATCGATCTTGTGTCGGGCGAGACGGTGCGCTGCCGTGCCGCCGGCCGTGACCGCTATCAACGCATTCTTGCCCGCTGCACCGTCAACGGCGATGACATCGGCACGCGTATGGTGGAGAGCGGCTGGGCGGTGTCCTATGGGCGCGACTACGACGCCGAGGAAGCCCGCGCTCAGGATCGCGGCGTGGGGCTCTGGGAGGGCGAGTTCGAGCGGCCGCAGGACTGGCGTCGGGAGAACGCCTCGCGCGGCTGATCTCAACCGAGGGCTGCGGCTCCGAGCGAGGCCGAGAAGGTGAGCAGGACCAGGGCTGCGCCCCTCTGGATCGTCTGCGGCCGGATGAAGAATCCCGGCTGCGACAGGGCCGATCCGAAGCCGATCCAGGCGAGCGCAATGGGCACGATCACGACCGCGAAGACGCCTATGGTTTGGAGGAAGGCTGCAGAGGTCTCGAAGGCTGCCTCGGGAAAGATCACGGCCGCGAACAAAAGCGCTTTCGGGTTGAGCAGCGTCGCGGTGAAAACCCGGCGCGCGCCGAAGCCGGATCCGCTCAGCGCCTCTCCCGCCTTGGACCACAGGCCCCAGGCGACGGCCACGAGATAGGCCGCGCAGGCGAGCCGCAGAGCCGGCTTCAGCCAGGGGAGGGCGACGGAGGCCGGCTCCAGGAACAGGCCCCAGCCGGCGATGGCGAGCGCGTAGCCGCAAAGCTCGGCAGGAACCAGCGGCAGCGAGCGCCGGAAACCCGCCTGTGCGCCGGAACTGGCCAGAAGCGTGTTGGTCGGGCCCGGCGTTGCCAGGATGGCGGCCACGGCCGGCACGAAGGTGAGAAGGTCGATCATGGGATGCTTCTAGGCGTCGCTAGAAAGACCTGCCTTGATCCGCCTCAAAAGGTCGCTTCGATAGAGAGCCTGGGAATTCCCATCTGTCAGGCATGAGTTCGTCTGCAAATTTCGATCACCTCGCCGCGCAGTTGCGGGCCTGCCGCATCTGCCGCGATGCGCCACGCTATGGTTCGGCCCTCCCGCACGAGCCGCGCCCGATCATCCAGGGCAGCGCCAGCGCGCGCCTGTGCATCGCCAGCCAGGCGCCGGGCACGCGGGCCCACGCCAGCGGCATCCCGTTCGCCGACCGCTCCGGCTCAAGGCTGCGCAACTGGCTCGGCATGGACGAAGCGACCTTCTACGATGCCTCCAAGGTTGCCATCGTGCCCATGGGCTCCTGCTTTCCGGGGCAGGACGCGAAGGGCGGCGATCTCGGGCCGCGCCAGGAATGCGCCGAGGCCTGGCGCCAGCCCCTGTTTCAGGCTCTGCCCGATCTCGATCTCGTCCTGCTGATTGGCCAGTATGCGCAGGCGTGGCACCTCGGCGAGAACTTCAAGGACGGCCTCACCGAGACGGTGAGGCGCTGGCGCGAAATCCTCGGCAATCCGCAGAAGCCCCGCATCCTGCCCCTGCCGCATCCCTCCTGGCGCAACAATGGGTGGCTCAAGAAGAATCCCTGGTTCGAGGCCGAATTGCTGCCGACGCTGCAGAGAGAAGTTCGTGAACTGCTTTGAATGAGCAGCTAATAAATTCCAAGATAAAGCCTGCGATATACATCGGCTCTGCGGGTAATATTATTTAATATTCAGGGCAAGATTTGGAACGATCAGTCTTGCGGCGGGTTTACTTGATATAGATCAGGTAATTCCATGACATTCATTCCATATCATCAGAACGGCCATGTCTTTGATGGGCCCCCAAGCTGCTCGATGGTTCGCGCCTATGAGTGCGTGCCCAGTGAGGATGAACTCAGCCAGATTGCGTCGTCCTTCGGGGCCTTTCCAGATGTGGAGATGTCCGGCCCGCTCGACCCTCCTCACAGGAGCGATCCTGCAGACCTCAACCTTATTCCCTGGATGAACCTGCCACGCCGGGCGAAACATCGGAACGAGCAGCCTCACCTGTTCAGTCACTGAAAACCTCGTCGCCTGCCGCCATTTCCTGAAGGAGTTTCCCTTGTCCAATTACCTTTATGCCTGTGGCCAGCAGGTGACGTTCACGGGCAAGCGCGTCATGAGTCCCTCATGGACCGGAGACTTCGTCATTACCAGGCTGCTGCCGTCCGGCGGGGAGGAGCCCCGCTACGAGATCAGGAGAGCTGGGGAGACCCACAGCCGCGCAGCCCTGGAGAGCGACCTGACGGCCCGGGCCGAGACGCTGCAGTCATCCGTTTTCTAGATCACTCCACAGCCTGAACCGGCTTTGGCCCTGAAAGTGGTGTCCACTTTTGGGGGCGATGCTCTATGTTCGAGCTCGACGATAAGGAGCCCGGATAGCATGAGCCCGACGACCCTGCGCTGCACCGTCGACGGACCGGTCGCGACGATCACCCTCGCGCGGCCCGACAAGATGAACGCGTTCAACGCCACCATGCATGCCGAGCTGCGCGACGCGCTCGATCAATGCGAGCGGGACGACAATGTGCGCGTGGTGGTGCTGACCGGGGAGGGGCGGGCCTTCTCGTCGGGCCAGGACCTCACCGTCGATCTCACGCGCGACGCGCAGGGACGCCTCGACCTCGGACCGGCCCTGGAGCGGGATTACAACCCGCTGATCCTCAGGCTTTCCAACTATCCGAAACCTATCATCGCTGCCCTGAACGGCCCGGCGGTCGGCGCCTCCATGAACATTGCGCTTGCCTGCGACATCGTCGTGGCGGCCCGCTCTGCCTATCTGCAGGAGGCCTTCGCCAAGATCGGCCTGATCCCCGATGCCGGCGGTACCTGGATCCTGCCGCGCCTGATCGGCCCCAAGCTTGCGCTTGCCCTCATGCTCAGCGCCGAATCCGTTCCCGCCGAGGAGGCGCAGCGCATGGGCCTCGTCTACAAAGTGTTCGAGGACTCCTCCTTTGCGGTCGATGTGGCGGCTTTCGCATCGAAGCTCGCAGCCGGCCCGGGACTATCCTACCGCCTCACCAAGCAGGCGGTGGCGCAGAGCCTCTCCAACGATCTGGAGGCGCAACTCAAGCTCGAGGCGAAGCTGCAGAGCGAAGCGGGATCGAGCGACGATTTCATGGAGGGCGTCGCGGCCTTCCGCGAGAAGCGCTCACCGCGCTTCCAGGGACGCTGAGGAGATAACCCATGCGCCCCACTTATTGGATTCTTGGCCTCGCCACTTTGAGCATCGTCATCGGCCTGTTCATGTCGCGTGACCCCGAACGTGCCGAGCGGCTCTCGCAGATGTACCGGGATGCAGCGCTCACGGGCGAGGCCCGGCAGATGGCCATCATGGGCCTTGCGCTCGCCATCGGGGCCTTCGTGGTTTACCTCACGATGACGCGGCGTTGACGCTCTGTCGCTCGTCCCGTTTTGTTCACGGTGCATTCAACTGCCTCGGCCTTATTCTCCCGGTATGATCCCGGATAAGCGCGTCGAAGAGGGGCATGAACCGTGTTTTCCCTGAAACGTGCTATCGTTTTTGCCGCCTTCACATTGGTGGCTGCCTTTGGTCAGGCCTCCGCGGCTCTCGCCCAGGATCGCTTGGCCCTTGTGGTCGGGCAGGGCGCCTATGAGGGGCGGAATCTTGCAACCGCCGCTAACGACGCGGGCCTCATCGCTCAGACTCTCACCAGCGCCGGGTTCGAGGTTGTCCAAGGCCGCGACCTCAATGCCAACGACCTGCGCAGCCTCGTGCGAGACTTCCTCGATAAGGTCGAAAATCTGGAGCCCGGCTCCACGGTCATGGTCTATTTGGCCGGACACGGGGTCCAGCTCGAGGGCGACAATTACCTGCTGCCGGTCGATGCCCGCATCCAGCGCGACTCGGATATCGCTATCGAGGGCTTCCGTCTCTCCGATCTCGCCCGATCCCTGGAGCAGAGCCCGGCCCGCATGAGGGTGGTGGTGGCCGACATGGCGCGGGAATACGCCCTCGGCTCCGCGGGAGAGCCCATCGCCAAGGGGCTGGCCCTGATCGAACCGCCCTCAGGCTTCCTGATGGCCTTCTCCTCGGCGCCCAACATCGTTGCCACGGACGGGTCCGGTCCCTACGGCCCCTATGCCACGGCGCTGGCCGAGATGATCCGCCAGCCGGGCCTGAGCCTCGACGAGGTTTTCGCCCGCACGCGCCTGCGGGTGCACGAGACCACGAACGGCCTGCAGATCCCCTGGCACACGGCCAATCTCGGAGATGCCTCCTTCGCGTTCTTCGAACCGGCGGAAATCGCCGCGACGCCCCTCGTCCGCGAGGTGCGCCGGATCGCGGAGGTGCCCGCTGAGGAGGCCTATGCCATCGCGGTCGAGCGCGACACGATCGAGGATTACCAGGCTTTCCTGCGCCGCTACCCCGATCATCGCCTCTCCCGCCGCGTGACGGCGCTGCTCGCCGCCCGCCGCGAGGCCGTCGTCTGGCGCCGGACCGTCACGCGCAACACGCGCGAGGCCTACTGGACCTATCTGCGAGCCTATCCCAACGGTCCGCATGCGCCGGATTGCCGGCGCAGGCTCGCGCGCCTGTCCGCGCCCTATGCGCCGCCGGCCGTCTTCGAGGAGGTGATCTACGACGACCTGCCTCCGCCACTTCCACAAGTGGAGCAGATCGAAGTCGTCGAGGTTGTGACCATTATCCGTGAGGTTCCGCCGCCGCGCCTGCCGGCCTATCTCCTGCCGCGATGGGGCGAGGACGACGAGGACTTCATCACCATCATCCGCGAGCCCCCGCCGCCGCCGATCATGGCCGGCGTGCTGCCGATCCCGTTTTCGATTCCCGTGCCGTACCGGGCGCGTCCGCCCCGCACCTTCTACCAGCCGATCGCACCCAGGACCCCGAGGGGGCCGGTCGCCATCCCCGTGCGGGCGCCGTACGTCTTCGGTCGCCTCGATGAGCCCCTCCCGGGCCCGCGCCGCAACCTGCGCGACGAACGGCCCCGCGTGCCGCGGCAGCCCGGTCTTGCTGCGCCCCTCGAGCCGATCCCGGTTTCGGTCAACCCGCGAGCGCCTCGCGAGGGCAGGGATGTTCGTCCCGGCGAGCCTCCGCGCATGCGGCCGGACCGCATTCCCTCGCGTCGGATTCCGCTGATCGGCGAGGGGCAGGAGCGTCCGCGCTCGATCAGGCCAGATGCCGACGAGACAGTCGGGCGCCCTGACAGGCCGAAGGATCAGCACCCCGACAGGCGTGAACGCGACCGGGAAGAGATCCGGCCCGAGGCTCCCGTTCGCGGCGCCGCGCGTCCGCGGGATCCGAGGCTCGATGCGGATGAGATCCTGCCGCGCCAGCCGAGGCCGGACCGGCCGCGGATCGAGATCGAGCGCGAGCGCCCGGATCGGGACAGGGCTGCCCGTGAGCCCGAGCGCCGGGATCCGCGGATCGGGCCGGAGAGGGCCGAGCGGGCGCCGGTGATCGGCCTGCCTCGGATCGAGGAACGCCGTCCCCGTCATGACGATGAAGAAGCGGCGCCCCGTCGGCGCGTTGAGCGGCCAGCATCCCTGGAGAGGCTGGACCGGGAGGAGAGGCCTGTCCGCCCGCAACGGCCTGCCGCTCGCGACGAGCTGCGCCCAGATCGCCCGTTCCGTGACGTTGCGCCCCGTGAGATCGACCGGGCTGAACGGCGCGCCCGCCCGCTCTTAGAGGAGCGCCCCGCGCCGCGCCGTATCGAACGGCCGGAGGCGCCCGCCTTCCAGGCAAGGCCGATGCCCCGCATGGAAGCGCCCGCGAGGATGGAGCGGGCTGTCCGCGAGCCGCCGAGAGGCTTCGACCAGCCCCGTCCGGGGCGGGACATGGACAGGCCATCCCGCGACCGGCCCTCTTTCGAGTCGCCACGGCGGCAGGGAGGCGAGGGCCGTGCCCAACGCTGCCTGCCCGGCCGACCCTGCCCGCAGGAGCGCTAACCCAAGACAGCAAAACGCCGGAGCCTTTGGGTTCCGGCGTTTTGATTTGGAACGCAGTTAGTCTGCGACTTACTTATCGAGCCGGGCGATCAGGCTCGACGTGTCCCAGCGGTTGCCGCCCATTTTTTGCACCTCGGCATAGAACTGGTCGACGATGGCCGTGACCGGCAGGCTCGCGCCGTTCTTGCGCGCTTCGCCGAGCACGATGGACAGGTCCTTACGCATCCAGTCGACGGCAAAGCCGAAGTCGAACTTGCCCTGGTTCATGGTCTTGCCGCGGTTCTCCATCTGCCACGAGCCGGCGGCGCCCTTCGAGATCACCTCCAGCACCGCATCGATGTCGAGGCCGGCCTTCTTGCCGAAATGGATGCCCTCGGCCAGTCCCTGCACGAGGCCGGCGATGCAGATCTGGTTGATCATCTTGGTGAGCTGGCCGGAGCCGGTGGGGCCGAGAAGCCGGCAGGCGCGGGCAAAGCTCATGATCACCGGCTCGGCCTTGCCGTAAGGCTCGGCATCGCCGCCGCACATCACCGTGAGAACGCCGTTCTCCGCGCCGGCCTGGCCGCCCGAGACCGGGGCGTCGATAAAGGCGAAGCCCTTCTCCTGAGCGGCGGCGTAAAGCTCGCGCGCCACTTCCGCCGAGGCGGTGGTGTGGTCGACGAAGATGGCACCCTTGCCCATGCCGTGGAAGGCGCCGTCGTCCCCGAGCGTCACCTGGCGCAGGTCGTCGTCGTTGCCCACGCAGGCGAAGACGATCTCCTGGCCCTCGGCCGCCTCACGGGGAGTCTTGGCGGCGCGCCCGCCGTTCTCCGACACCCACTTGTCCGCCTTGGCGCCCGTGCGGTTGTAGACCGTCACCTCATGACCCTTGTCCTTGAGGTGACGCGCCATGGGATAGCCCATCACGCCAAGTCCGAGGAATGCAACCTTCGCCATCGTCCGCTCCTTGAAAATGCCTTTCGGTTCTAGGAAGAGAGGAGGCCAGGGTCAAACGGCACTATTTGATATCGAAGGAAAAATATTTGGCCCGGATCTGGTCATAGGTGCCGTTGGCCTGCACCTCGGCGATGGCGCGGTTGAACCGCTCGCGCAAGGCCTCGTCCTCCTTGCGCAGGCCGACGCCGTAGGATTGGTGCCGGTAGGCCGGATCCTTGGGCGTGTCGCCGAGGATATGGCAGCAGCTGCCCTCGCGGCTTGCCAGGAACCGGGTCAGCAGGCGCTTGTCGCCGAAGACCGCATCGAGACGCCCGACGAGGAGGTCGAGATTGGCCTCGTCCGGCTTCGCATAGACCTCGATCTGCGAGTCCTTGTAGAATTCCCTTAGGTAAGTTTCGTGGTCGCTGCGGTCCGTCGTGCCGATGGTCTTGCCGGCGAGGGCCGCGGGCGAGACTTCGCCTGGAGCCGTTTCCTTCGAGCCGATGAAGATTGCCGGGATGCGGTAATAGGGCTCCGAGAAGGCGATGCGCTTCCTGCGCCGTTCCGTGATCTCCATCGACGACATGATGGCATCGTATTGCCGGTCCAGGAGACCGCGGACGAGGCCGTCCCATTCGTGCTGGACGAGTTCGCACCGGGCCTGCATGGCCTCGCACAAGCTCTTGAGCAGGTCGACCTCGAAGCCCTGCAGCTCGTTGTTGGCATCGATGAAGTTGAAAGGGGGATAAGCGCCCTCGATGGCGACGCGGATCACAGGCTGCGGTCCGGGCGCTTGCGCCTGCGACACGCATGGGCTCATGCCCAGCCCGAGCAGCAGCCCGGCAGCAATCGCCAGTCTTCGTCCAAACCTCGATACGCTCACGGCAGCCCAGCCCAAATGGTCGAGCTCGATATCACTTGAAAATACTGAACAGTCAAATGACAGGCTGTCTCAGTACTTGCCGGCAGCAGTAAAAAAGCGGACTAACCACCCGTGACGCTCATGTGGCGGCTCAGCGCCGGGCGGGAGTGGCGCCGGTCGATGATGAAGTCGTGCCCCTTGGGCTTGCGGGCGATCGCGTCGACGATGGCGCGGTCGAGCAACTCGTTGCTCTCGGAGGCCCGCACCGGCGCCCGCATGTCGGCCGCATCCTCCTGGCCGAGGCACATGAAGAGCTGGCCGGTGCAGGTCACGCGCACCCGATTGCAGCTTTCGCAGAAATTGTGGGTCATCGGCGTGATGAAGCCGAGCCGTCCGCCGGTCTCCTTCACCCGCGCGTACCGGGCCGGACCACCCGTGCGGTCGTCGAGATCCTGTAGCGTGTAGCGCGCCGCAAGGCGAGCGCGGACCATGGACAGAGGGAGAAACTGGTCGATGCGCTGACCGTCGATCTCCCCTAAAGGCATCACCTCGATAAGCGTCAGGTCCATGCCGCGGCCGTGGGCCCATTCGAGCAGGGTCTCCAGCTCGTCCTCGTTGACGCCTTTCAGCGCAACAGCGTTTATCTTGACCTGCAGCCCGGCACCTTGAGCGGCATCGAGCCCCTGCATGACCTTGGCGAGATCACCCCACCGGGTGATGGCGCGGAACTTGTCCGGGTCGAGGGTGTCGAGCGAAACGTTGATGCGCCTGACGCCGCAGGCCGCCAGATCCTTCGCATGGCGAGCGAGCTGCGAGCCGTTGGTGGTGACCGTCAGCTCGTCGAGGGCGCCCGAATCCAGGTGGCGGGAGAGGGAGCCGAACAGGGTCATGATGTCCCGGCGCACCAGGGGCTCGCCGCCGGTGATCCGCAGCTTGCGCACGCCCTTGGCCACGAAGGCCGAGCAGATGCGGTCGAGCTCCTCCAGGGTCAGCAGGTCGCGCTTGGGCAGGAAGGCCATGTCCTCGGACATGCAATAGACGCAGCGGAAGTCGCAGCGATCCGTCACCGAGACACGCAGGTACGTGATGGCCCGGCCGAACGGGTCCATCAGGGAATGACCGATCTCGGAGGTCTCAAGCTGAGCCGGAATGGCTCTCATGGGGGAAACGCTCTCGCTCACAGGAATCTTGCTTCAATCCGCATCATCAAGCACGTAGCGTCAATTGCAACCGGGAAAAGGGTGAGATCATGGCATCGGAGCGCTGGCCGATGGAGCTTCGGCTCGCCAAAGACAAACGCAGCCTGCATGTCGCCTTCGACGACGGCACGGCTTTCGACCTGCCGGCCGAGTACCTGCGGGTGACCAGCCCCTCGGCCGAGGTGCAGGGGCACAGCCCTGCCGAGCGCAAAACCGTGCCGGGCAAGCGCGAGGTGGCGATCATCGGCGTGGAGCCGGTGGGCAATTATGCCGTGAAGCTGGTCTTCGACGACCTGCACGATACCGGGATCTATGGCTGGGATTATCTCTACCGGCTTGGGACAGAGCAGGGGGAGAAATGGCAGGCTTATCTCGACGAGCTGGCTGCCAAAGGGCTGTCGCGGGACAGGGTGCGGTGAAGTCTAGCCGCGCTGTCATTCCGGGGCGCCGAAGGCGAGCCCGGAATCCATAAACACAAAGCTATCCTCATGAGCGAGGCGGCTCAAGAATGCTTTATCCTGCACCGTCAGTGGTTATGGATTCCGGGCTCCGCTGCGCGGCCCCGGAATGACAGTGGAGGGCTTCAGAAATGACAATGGCCGGCACGAGGCCGGCCATGCCTTGATAAATGTGAATCCTTACCGAAGAACCACCACCCGCGAGCCGACTTTCGCGCGGTTGTACAGGTCCGTCACGTCCTCGTTGGTCATGCGGATGCAGCCCGAGGAGACGGCCTCGCCGATCGTCTCGGGCTCGTTCGAGCCGTGGATCCGGTAGATGGTGCTGCCGATGTAGAGGGCGCGGGCGCCGAGCGGGTTGTCCGGGCCGCCCTTCATGTAGCGCGGCAGGTCGGGACGGCGCTTGAGCATGGCCGCCGGCGGGCGCCAGTCCGGCCATTCGCGCTTCATGGTGACGGAATGGGTGCCCGACCAGGTGAAGCCCGGCCGACCCACGCCGACGCCGTACTGGACGGCCTGGCCGTTGCCGAGCACGTACCACAGGCGGCGCTCGCTGGTGGAGACCACGATCGTGCCCGGAGCATAGCGGCCGTTGAAGGTTACGATCTGCCGCGGAACCGCGGACGCCTGCGCCCGGTACGTCTCCTCGGCGCTGTAGAGCGGCTGGCGGGTGAGAGGATCGATGGCCGTAAATGCCGCAGCTGGAGTCGCAAACGCGACGAAGGCGCAAGCAAGCCCGGTGAGAGCAGCGCGAGTGCGTCCCATAATTGCCTCGGTTTGAACACGTTGATGGCGGGTCTGTGATTGCTCAACGCAACAGCCCCGCTTGGGATCCATGCAGTACCAGGATTTTGCTACACAATCCTAGTGCCGATCAGCCACATCCTCGCCGTGTCGTAACCGGGTGGTTAAAGTCAGGCTGCCACAATCCCTGCAACAAAATACTTGCCGGCTTGGCAGCTTCTTTGGCTTGACGCCGGGGGTTCTGCGCCTTTAGAAGGCCCTTGTCAGGGCGCGTAGCTCAGCGGGAGAGCATTCGCTTCACACGCGAAGGGTCACAGGTTCAATCCCTGTCGCGCCCACCATTTTCTTCCTGACAGCAAGCTTCACATGATCGTGTGCACGAGGTGCATACGCGCTCTTCTGTGCGCACTAGGCCGCAAGCGGCCTCATGAGGCGCTGGACGGCAGGAAACAGCTCGTCGAAATGCTTGATCACCAGGTCCGGCTCCAGCCTCTGGACCGGCACGTCCGTGTAGCCGAAGGGAACGGCAACGACCGGAATGCCGGCGTTCTTCGCCGTCACGATATCCGTACGCGAGTCGCCGATCATCACGGCGCGGCTCGGGTGACCGCCCGCCCGCTCGATGGTGAGCGTCAGGTGGCGCGGGTCCGGCTTGAAGTAGCGGAAGGTATCGCGGCCGCAATTGGCCGCGAAGCGATGGCCAACCCCAAGCTCGTGCAGGAGCCTCACCGAATGCTCCTCGACCTTGTTGGTGCAGACCGCCAGGATGAATCCTGCCTCCTCCAGCCGGTCGAGGGCCTCGGCCACGCCGGGATAGAGCCGGGTCCGGACGCAGATGTTCTCGCCGTAATGGACCATGAACTGCCGGAACAGCTCGTCGAGATAATCCGGCGTCAGCTCCTTGCCGGCCGCCTCGAAGCCGCGCTGAATCAAGGCGCGGGCGCCGGCACCGATCATGTCGCGGGCTTTCCGTACAGGCAGGGGCGCCAATCCCTCGCGATCGAGGATCACGTTCAGGGTTCCGACGAGGTCGCCGGCCGTTTCGGCCAGGGTTCCATCGAGGTCGAAGACGGCGATGGGCGAGACATTGTGTGGGGTATCAATGGCCATGAAGGTCGGCTACCTGCTGCGGGCAAGGGAATCAAGCATCGGGATGATAAGGTCCTAAGGTTGATTCGTTCTTACCGAATGGAGTGTTGAATGCGGCCCTTTGGTACCGCGGCGTTTGTTTTCACAGCCCTGGCGTTGGGAGGCCCCGCCCTGGCTGCGTCCTATGATTTCGTTCCCGCTCCCCAGACTGACCTGAACCGTATTTATAGGATCGATCGGATCACCGGCGAGGTCAGCTCCTGCCAATATGGTCTCCAGGAAGGGACAATCGGCGTGACCCTGTGCTTCAGCGCGGGCGAGGGTGCCGGTGCTCAGGCTCCGGGCGAGTATGGGCTCGTCGCCTCCCGCCACGAGCGGGAAGGGGGCGTGTTCCGGGTCAATTACCGGACCGGCCAGATGAGTATCTGCTACGTGTTCGACGAGCGGGTGGTGTGCACCCCGCAGACGACCCCGTCGCCGGCGACCTCCTCGGCGGCCGCTCCCGTGGCTACGCCCAGTGTGAGCCCAGGTTCGGGGGCATCGCCGCAGCGCCCTTAAGACCCTTGCCGGGTCGCCAGGGGCTGCTCATCCATGAAACGTTCTTTCTTCCAGGCGCTCCGGCATGCTAGAGGCGGGTCATACGGCCCTCCGGCCGGGCGCCTCCTTAATGTCAGAGGATTTCCGTGAGCGACACTCTCAAGCGCGCAGCAGCCGAAAGGGCCGCCCAGATCGTCACCGACGGGATGAGGCTTGGGCTTGGCACCGGCTCGACCGCGGCGCATTTCGTCGCGGCCATCGGCGAACGGGTGCGTGGCGGGTTGAAGGTCGTGGGCGTGCCCACCTCAGAGGCGACCCGCGAGCAGGCTCAGCGCGAGGGCATTCCTCTCACCACCCTGGACGAAACGCCGGACCTCGACCTGACGGTCGACGGGGCCGACGAGCTCGACAACGACCTGCGCCTCATCAAGGGCGGCGGCGGCGCACTGCTGCGGGAGAAGATCGTTGCCTCCGCGAGCCAGCGCATGATCGTCATTGCCGATGGGTCGAAGCTCGTGACGAAGCTCGGACGCTTCCCGCTCCCCATCGAGGTGATGCCCTTCGGCCTCACCGCCACGGAGCGCGCCATCGCCCGGCTGCTTGACTCCCTGTCCATGACCGGCGAGCTGCGCCTCCGGCACGCCGCCGACGGCGCGCCCTACGTGACGGACGGGGGCCATTTCATTCTCGATGCGCATCTCGAGCGCATCGACAAGCCGAACGTGCTTGCCTCGACGCTGAACAACATCCCCGGCGTCGTGGAGCACGGTCTTTTCCTGAGCCTGGCCACCGGCGCGATTCTCGCCAACGCTGACGGGCTCGTCGAACTCGGTCAGCTCTGACCGGAACCATGACGATTGGAGCCTCTTCTATGATCCGTAACGCTTCCCGACTGGCTGCGACCTCCGTCGCGCTGTTCATGCTCGCCAGCCCGGTTTTCGCCCAGGCGCAGCCAAGCGCCAGCCATATGGCACTCGCACGCGAGGTCGCCATCACGTCCGGCATGACCCGCTCGTTTGACGCCATGGTCGAGCCGTTCCTCGATCAGCTGCAGCAGATGAACGTGACCCGCCCTGAGATCAAGCAGGACCTCGACCAGGTCGTGGCCCAGATCCGGCCCGAGCTCGACAAGGAAAAGCAGAAGATGGTCGACAACGCCGCGCGGGCTTTCGCCAGCCGGATGACCGAGGCCGAGCTAAAAACCATCTCCGACTTCTACAAGTCTCCTGCGGGCAAGAAGTACGTGGAGACCCAGCCGGGCATCCTCGACGACGTCGTTCGGGATCTGGCGACCTGGACGCAGCAGACCGCCCAGTTCGTGATGACCCGCGCCCGCGAAGAGATGGGCAAGCGCGGCCATCAGCTCCAGTAAGGCGCGCCCTCCGCTCCACTCTGGAAAGGCTCGGGCAACCGAGCCTTTATATTGTCGAGGCTCAACCTCAGGATTGTTTTAGACGGATTGAGGTGTGAGACGAGGTTTCATCGGGCGCCGGTCGGGGATGACCCTGCGGGACATTGACGAAGCTTTCGCCGATCACGCCGTCATCCTGCCCCAGGGCAGGGCCAGGGGCCGTTTCATGGTAGGTCTTTTTCCCCCGAACGAAGTGGAGCGTCTCGCCGCCCTCCGGAGGCTCGACATCATCGATGCTCCGGCCTCTCCCTCCCTGGACCGCATCTGTCGCGTGGCCCAGCAGCTGTTCGACGTTCCGATCGCTGCCGTGACCTTTCTGGATGACACGCAGCAATGGCTTAAATCCACTGTCGGGATCGGCGATCTCAAGGTTACCGCGCGCGAGCACTCCTTCTGCCAGTATACGATCATGCATGACGAGGTTTTCGTCGTGCCCGATGCCAAGGCAGACCGGACCCTTGCGGCCAATCCCTACGTGGCCGGCGAGCCCGGGATTCGGTTCTATGCGGGTGTGCCTCTGACGACGGAGCCCGGGATCAGGCTCGGATCCTTGTGCGTGATCGACACCGAGCCGCGCGAGTTCCAGCCGCATCAGGCGGCTGTTCTCGCCGGCTTGGGACGGCTTGTCGTCGACGAGCTGTGGCTCCACCACCTTGAGCAGGTCGGTCTCGCCCGGACGAACCTGGATCCTGCGCCCGCACGCGCAACGCCGCTCGCCTTCGATCTGGCGGCTCCTATCACCAGCGAGCAGATCCGTGCCGGGCGAGCCTTGCTCAACTGGTCGGTGCGCGAGCTCGCCGACGCGTCGGGGATCTCCGCCACAACGATCAAGCGCATCGAGGCCCATGGCAGCGATATCGTGCGCAAGGCAAGTATCGATGCCATCAGGCGGGCCATGGAAGGCCAAGGAGTCGAGTTCACAGCCTCGTCTGACGCAAAGGTCGGGCTGAGCATCGATCTGAATTGCAAATAGCGATTTGCATTTTTGCCACGTAGAACCCGCAGATTCCTCTGCGTCACTGCCCCAATCTTAAAGGGCCGTTAGGAGTTACTGGCCAAATTGGCGCCAGTTCAGGTCGGGGCTCGGTCCGGCCTGATCGACAGCGTCTTCCGCATCTCCCCACAGGGTGGCGCCAAGACGCGCCAATGGGCGAGCCTTGGGGGCGGTCAATGTTTATGTTTCGGTCGAACGGCGAGATGTCGGACAAGCTGGAGGCCCTGGATCGGTCTCAGGCCATCATCGAGTTCAAGCTCGATGGCACCATCCTGACCGCCAACGAGAACTTTCTCGACACGATGGGATACCGGCTGGAGGAGATCCAGGGCCGGCACCACAGCCTGTTCGTGGACCCGGCCGAGCAGGCCAGCGCGGAGTACCGCGAGTTCTGGGCCGCTCTGAACCGGGGCGAAGCGCAGACGGCCGAGTATTGGCGTTTCGGCATGGGCGGGAAGGAGGTCTGGATCCAGGCTTCCTACAATCCTGTGCTCGACCGGAGCGGAAAGCCCTACAAAGTGGTGAAGTTCGCCACGGACACCACCGAGCAGAAGCTTCAGGCCGCGGACTTCGAAGGGCAGATCAAAGCCATCAACCGTTCCCAGGCGGTCATCGCCTTCAAGCTCGATGGAACTATCCTGACGGCGAACGAGAACTTCCTCAGCACGATGGGCTACGGCCTCGACGAGATTCAGGGGCGGCATCACAGCCTGTTCGTCGAGCCCGACTATCGCAACAGCCAGGAATACCGGGATTTCTGGGCATCTCTCGCGCGGGGCGAGTACCAGTCGGCCGAGTACAAGCGCATCGGCAAGGGCGGTCGCGAGGTCTGGATCCAGGCCTCCTACAACCCGATCCTCGACATGGCGGGACGTCCTTACAAAGTCATCAAGTTCGCCACCGACATCACCGCGCAGGTGCATGAACGGATCCGCCGCGCCGGGATCCAGAAGTCGATTGCCGCCGAACTCGTCGAGATCACGACAGCGATTGCCGGCGTCACGGGACAGGCCGAAGGCGCAGCCAACGCATCGAGCGAGACGTCGCAGAACGTGCACGCGGTTGCAGCCGGGGCCGAGGAGCTTGCGGCATCCGTCAACGAGATCGGTCAGCAGGTCAATCACGCGCTGTCCATTTCCACCGAGGCGGTCGAGCAGGGCAGGCAGACGAACGCCATCGTGTCGGGCCTTTCCGCCTCGGCGCAGAAGATCGGCGAGATCATCACCCTCATCGACAGCATCGCGTCCAAGACCAATCTCCTCGCGCTGAATGCCACCATCGAAGCCGCACGGGCAGGTGAGGCGGGCCGCGGCTTTGCGGTGGTTGCCGCCGAGGTAAAGAGCCTGGCCACGCAGACCGCGAGGGCGACGGAGGAGATCGGTGCGCAGATCGGTCAGACCCAGGCCGCAACCCAGCAGGTCGTAACAGCCATCGAGGCGATCACCTCGACGGTTCAGAGGATCAACGAAATTTCGGTCGCGATCTCCGCCGCCGTGGAAGAGCAGTCGGCGGTGACGCAGGAGATGTCGTCCAACATGCAGGGAGCCTCGCGCAGCGTCTCCTCGATCAGCGCCAGCATGAACGAGATCGCGCGCTCCGCAGAGCTGGTAAGCACGGCCACCCTGA
Organism: Microvirga arabica; assembly: GCF_016811235.1. GTDB lineage: Bacteria > Pseudomonadota > Alphaproteobacteria > Rhizobiales > Beijerinckiaceae > Microvirga > Microvirga arabica. The sequence continues at coordinate 4,952 of NZ_JAFBID010000065.1, read as the reverse complement.
GAGTCCGCGAGGCGTCCGCGTCAATCGGGTGATGGGCGGGTGATCTGCGGCGGGCATGACCTGTAACAACCCTGATAAGACGAAGGCGCCTCGCGGAGAGGCGCCTTTGCTTTTCGCGAACAGGTTTGGACGCTTAGTCCTCCACCGCCTTGAAGCGCCCCAGCCCCTTGAGGAAGAAGGGCAGGACGAGGGCGATGAGGGCGATGGCAAGCAGCGTTGCCGAGATCGTGCTCTGCAGAAGCGTCATCGGGTCCCCGAGGCTGATCGACAGCGCGCGCCGCAGCTGGCTTTCCGCCACGGGCCCGAGGATCAGGCCTACGACCACCGGAGCGATGGGGAAGTCGAAGCGCCGCATCAGGAAGCCGAGGATACCGAAAACGGTCAGCATGATGAGCTCCACCGGGGACGGGTTGGCCGCGATGGTGCCGACGGTGGCGAAGACCAGAATGCCTGCATAGAGCCAGGGCTGGGGGATGGCGAGCAAGCGGACCCACAGGCCGACGAGCGGCAGGTTCAGCACCAGCAGCATGCCGTTGGCGATGAACAGGCTGGCGATCAGGCCCCAGACGAGATCGGGGCGCTCGGCAAACAGCAGCGGACCGGGATTGAGCCCGTATTGCTGGAAGCCGGCCAGCAGCATGGCGGCTGTGGCGGAGGTCGGAAGTCCCAGGGTCAGCAGGGGCACCAGAGTGCCGGCGGCTGACGCATTGTTGGCAGCCTCAGGGCCGGCGACACCCTCGATGGCGCCGTGGCCGAATTCCTCCGGATGCTTGGTGAGGCGCCGTTCGGTCGAATAGGACAGGAAGGTTGGAATTTCGGCGCCACCGGCCGGAAGGGCCCCGATGGGAAAGCCGAAGAGCGTTCCGCGGATCCAGGGCTTCCAGGAGCGCTTCCAGTCTTCCTTCGTCATCCAGAGAGAGCCGCGAACCGGCTCCAGCTTCTCCTCCTGGATGTGGCGTCGGGACGCCACGTAGAGCGCCTCGCCGATGGCGAAGAGACCGACCGCCAGGGTCGTGACCTCGATGTTGTCGTAGAGCTCCGGAACGCCGAAGCTCAGGCGCGACTGGCCGGACAGGATGTCGATACCCACCAGACCGAGCATCAGGCCGATGAAGAGGCTTGTGAGGCCGCGCACGGGCGAGTCGCCGAAGGTGGCCGAGACCGTCACGAAGGCCACGCACATCAGGGCGAAGTAATCCTCGGGGCCGAAGCTGACGGCGATGTCCACGAGGTAGGGAGCCAGGAACGTGAGCCCGAGCGTCGCGATGGTGCCGGCCACGAAGGAGCCGATGGCCGAGGTGGCCAGAGCAGGACCGCCGCGTCCGGCCTTGGCCATCTTGTTGCCTTCGAGGGCGGTTGCCATCGAGGCGCTTTCGCCCGGCGTGTTGATGAGGATCGCCGTGGTGGAGCCGCCATACATGCCACCGTAATAGATGCCGGCGAACATGATGATGGAGCCTGCCGGATCGAGCTTGAAGGTGATCGGCAGCAGCAGCGCCACGGTGAGCGCCGGGCCGATGCCGGGCAGCACGCCCACGGCGGTTCCGAGAAGGACGCCGATGAGCGCGAAGAGCAGGTTCATCGGCTGGATCGCGACGGAAAGGCCGTTCACGAGCGAAACGAAAGCGTCCATGTCAGGCCTCAGAACAGGTTTTCGAGGGGGCCTGCCGGCAGCGACAGGGTCAGGAGCTTCCCGAGAAGCAGATAGACGAACAGGGCCAATCCGGCGCCGATCAGCAGGTCCACGAAAAAGGCGCGGCGTCCGAATGCGGTCGAGGTCGCGGCGAACAGGATGGCGGTGCCGATCATGAAGCCCCAGCCGAAGGCGATCAGGACGATCAGGATCGCGAGGCCGCCGAGAATCAGGACGATTGGGGTCCAATCCAGGCTCTCGCGCTCAGGGAGGTCGCCCCTGAAAGCGGAGATGCCGTTGCCGATGGCCAAGACGGCAAGGCCGATGGACACGATGACCGGCATGACCTTCGGACCCAGGTCGTAAGGGGACAGGATCTGAAGCTTGCTCATGTCCCACCAGACCACGCCTGCCAGAACGAGAAGAATGATGGCGATGACGAGGCCCGCCACGTCGATGCGCCGCTGGGGAGATGAAGTCATGGCATTTCCTGCAAAAAAGAAGCGCCGCGCTTCATGGACGCGGCGCTTCGGAGGTCATTCTAGGCTTGAGCTTACGACTTCACCAGCCCAACCGACGTCAGGACTTCCTTGGTGCGGGCCTGCTCGTCGGCCAGGATCTTGGCGAAGACATCGCCGGACACGTAAGAATCTTCCCAGCCCTTCTGCTTGAGGATCGCCTGCCACTCGGCGGACTTCGCCATCTTGTCCATGGCGTCGACGAGGGCCTTCTTCTGGTCGGCAGAGATGCCCGGAGGAGCGACGACGGCGCGCCAGTTGGCGATCTCGATGTCGACGCCCTGCGCCTTGATCGAGGGCTTGTCGGTGGTGCCCTGGTTGGCGGGCGTCGTCAGGCCGAGAAGGCGCAGCTTGCCGGCTTTGATCTGGCTCTCGAACTCGCCGTAGCCGGATATGCCGGCCGTGACCTTGCCGCCGAGAATCGCCGCCAGGGCTTCGCCGCCGCCGGAGAAGGGAATGTAGTTGATCTTCGTCGGGTCGGCGCCCGCAGCCTTGGCGAACAGGGCCGCGGCGATGTGATCGACGCCGCCCGCCGAACCGCCGGCCCAGGTCACCTTGGCCGGGTCGGCCTTGAGGGCATCGGCCAGTTCCTTGGCGGTCTTGATCGGGGAGTCGGCCGGAACGACGATGGCCTCGTATTCCGCCGTCAGGCGGGCGATCGGCGTGGTCTGCTCGAGGGTGACCGGCGATTTGTTGGTCAGCAGGGCGCCCACCATCACATAGCCCATGACCATGAGCTGGTTGCCGTCGCCCTTGGAGTTGTTCACGAGTTGGGCGATGCCGATGGAGCCGCCGGCGCCGGGCACGTTGGTGACCTGCGCGCTCTTGGCGATGCCGGACTGGGTCAGGGCCTGTTGCATGGAGCGGGCCGTCTGGTCCCAGCCGCCGCCGGGCGCTGCCGGAGCCATGATCTTGAGCTCCATCTGGGCCGCAGCCGAGGTGACGAATCCGGCGACGGCCGCAACGGCGAGTGCGCTGCGCCAGAGCCCTTTGCGAAATTGAGTCATGTGGTTTCCTCCGTTGACGCTGCCGTGCAGTCAGAGCGTCCTGGGGCAGACCCTAAAGAGGGAAAAGGGGAGCCGCAAGCGCTTGCTCCTTTATCGCTGTTGAACCTTGACGTAAGAGCATCGCCATAGAGCGGGCAGCCATGTGCTCGAAGCAGGGCTGGCGGGCGACATCGCCTGAAACTGTCCCTATATGAACTGTCTGAACAGGATTCGAGCGGAGACCGCGCCATGACCTCATTCGATGTTGACCTCTTCGTCATCGGAGGCGGATCGGGCGGCGTGCGCGCGGCCCGGATCGCGGCCGGTTACGGCGCGAAGGTGATGCTGGCCGAGGAGTACCGGGTCGGCGGCACCTGCGTGATCCGCGGCTGCGTGCCCAAGAAGCTGATGGTCTATGCCAGCCGCTTCGCCGAGGAATTTCATGAAGCGGAAGGATTCGGCTGGAGCGTCGGCGAGACCCGCTTCGACTGGGCGACCCTGATCCGCAACAAGGACAGGGAAATCGACCGGCTTGAGGGCATCTACCGGACCAACTTGGACAAGGCCGGCGTCGAGATCGTCGACAGCCGGGCCGTGATCGAGGATGCGCATACGGTTCATGTGCTCAAGACCGGTGCGCGGATCCGCGCCCGCTATATCCTCGTGGCGGTGGGCGCCCATCCGACCCTGGAGCCGGTCATTCCCGGCGGCGAGCTCGGCATCACGTCCAACGAGGTCTTCCACCTGGAAGCCCAGCCGAAGCGCGTCCTGGTGGTCGGCGGCGGCTACATCGCCGTTGAATTCGCAGGCGTTTTCGCCGGTCTCGGCAGCGAGGTCACGCTGCTGCACCGGGGCGACATGCTCCTGCGCGGTTTCGACGACGATGTGCGCGCGGCTTTGGGTGAGGCTTATGCCCAACGCGGGGTCAACCTGGCCCTGGGCCGAACCCTCACGAGCTTGGAGAAGACGCCGGGAGGCATTGCCGCCACCCTGTCCGACGGCTCGGTTCTGACCGTCGATCAGGTTCTCGTTGCGACCGGGCGGCGCCCCAACACGAAAGGACTCGGCCTGGAGAAGGCGGGGATCACCCTCGACGAGGTCGGAGCGATCCCGGTGGATGCCTATTCCCAGACCCTCATCCCCTCGATCTATGCGGTGGGCGACGTCACCAACCGGGCGAACCTCACCCCCATCGCTATCCGCGAGGGCCATGCCTTTGCCGATACGGTGTTCGGGGGCAAGCCCACGATGGTCGACCACGACCTGATCCCGACCGCCGTGTTCTCGACCCCTGAGATCGGCGTCATCGGCTGCGGCGAGGCCGCGGCCCGGGCGATCTACGGCGAGATCGACGTCTACAAAACGGCCTTCCGGCCCATGAAGGCCACCCTTTCGGGCGGCAAGGACCGGGTATTCATGAAGCTGATCGTCGACAAAGCCACCGACAAGGTCGTGGGCGTCCACATCATGGGGCACGATGCGGGCGAGATGATCCAGCTCGCCGGCATTGCCGTCACCATGGGGGCCACCAAGGCCGATTTCGACCGCACTGTGGCGGTTCACCCAACGGCCGCGGAGGAGCTGGTGACCATGCGCACGCCGGTCGTTGTGAAGAAGCCGCAGGCGGTGGGGTGACGGAATCGTCGCACCGGACCAGGGTGCCTCCGCACTCGCCTTTTTGTTTATGTCGTGTATAGGTGCCTTTTCATGCCGCTTGTTGCGGCGCACGATGAGCATCGAAGAAAGGACACGGGGGTAAGTGTCATGACTGAGCGGTGGACGCCCGACAGCTGGAGAAACAAGCCGATCCAGCAG
>NZ_JAFBID010000064.1 GCF_016811235.1 Microvirga arabica | reverse complement strand
GGCCTTCCCGCATGGCAAGATTCTGCGCAGCCTGAACGAAGCCCCGGGCACGTTCGGTGTATTTTTCGAAATTCATCAATCATCCCTCCTCAGGTCAGCCCGCCCTCCTGGAGGCACAGGCCGACCCTGCGATGTCGGACCTCCTCAATGGAGCATCCGCTCCCGCTTAGTTGGTGTGTCCCATTCGCCACAACAAGAGGGGGAACCGGCTCGCGGCGCTGGCATTGACCCAGCAACAGTTTGAGGAGGTTCCCATGACACGCGACCCGCGGTCGGAAGCCGAAAAAGCCCGCGCCGATCTCGCCCGCAACGCGGAGCTGGGCCTTGCGGTGCCGGAAAGCCCCGCCGAGCAGCAGCCCTCGGTGACGCCGGAGACCTTCGGCGACACCACGGAGAACGGCCGGGTGATCCGGGACGACAAGGGACCTGCGTCCAACGAGGCCGGCCGTGACATCGGCGATTCCACCGGCACCATCGCGACCTCCCGCGACATTCCCGTCTCGCGTCAGAACGTTCAGTCCCCGCCGACCCATCGCAGCGACGAAGAGGACCACGTCCTCTCCCGCGCCAAGGAGTGATCACACCATGGCTCTTTCCGATATTTTCTCCATGTTCAGCCCCAAGAAGCGCAAGGCCGAGAAGGCTCGCGAGGAGCTGATGAGCAATGCCGAGAAGGCGCTGCGCATGAAGCAGGAGGCCGGTCCCCAGACCAACATCCCCGAGCACCAGACCGCCCATGAGGGCATGAACCCGAAGACCACCAACGAGGATCACATCCCGGCCCGCGAGGGCTACTACACTCCCGAGCTGAAGCGCACCAAGGTGGCCCGCTCGGGCGACGCCTCGTAAGCTCCGGATCGTGTGCGTGAAGAAAAGCCCTGCCAACCGGCGGGGCTTTTTCTATGATGGGGGTCTTTCCTGCATGATGCGAGGGCGCCATGGCGGCTGACGTGCCAAAGGTCGTGATCGTCGGGGCCGGGTTCGGAGGGCTGACAGCCGCTCAGGCGCTCGCTCGCGCGCCCGTCGACGTGACGCTCATCGACCGCCACAACTTTCATTATTTCCAGCCGCTGCTCTACCAGGTGGCGACCGCGGCCCTGTCGCCGGCCGACATCGCCTGGCCGATCCGCGGCATCGTCCGGCGCCAGAAGAACATCACGGTTCTCATGGCCGAGGTCGAAGGCGTGGATCCACAGGCGCGGCTCGTTCACGCCGGCTCCACGGCCGTTCCCTATGATTTCCTGGTCCTCGCCACCGGTGCCACCCATTCCTATTTCGGCCACCCGGAATGGGCGTCCGTGGCCCCGGGGCTGAAGCAGATCGAGGACGCGACGCGCATCCGCCGCAAGGTCCTGCTCGCCTTCGAGGAGGCGGAGCTGATCGACGATCAGGATGAGCAGCGGCGGCTGCTCACCTTCGTGGTGGTGGGCGGCGGCCCCACGGGGGTCGAGATGGCGGGAGCCATCGCGGAGGTGGCCCATTACGCCCTGCCGTCCGAGTTCCGGCGCATCGACCCGCATGCCGCCCGCGTCATCCTCATCGAGGCCGGCCCCCGCCTGCTGCCGACTTTTCCGGAAGACCTCTCGGCCTATGCCGCGCAGGCCCTCGAAAAGATGGGCGTGGAGGTCATGACCTCGGCACGGGTGACTGATTGCGACGGGCGCGGCGTCGATCTCGAGGGTTCGCGGATCGAGGCCGGCACCCTCGTCTGGGCAGCGGGCGTCATCGCCTCACCGGCCGGGGAATGGCTCCAAGCGGAGCGGGACCGGGCGGGACGGGTGAAGGTGGGGCCGGATCTCACGGTTCCCGGCCGCCCGGAAATCTTCGTCATCGGCGACACGGCGGCGGCCGTGGATGCGGAGGGCAAGACCGTGCCGGGCATTGCGCCGGCGGCCAAGCAGATGGGCGCCTATGTGGCCAATGTCATCGCCGCGAAGGCATCGGGACGAACGGCGCCGGGGCCTTTCCGCTACCGCCACCAGGGCGATCTCGCCACCATCGGCCGCAAGGCGGCGGTGGTGAAGCTCGGCGGCGTTCACCTCACCGGCTTCATCGGCTGGCTGTTCTGGGGCATCGCCCATGTCTACTTCCTGATCGGTTTGCGCAACCGGGCGGTGGTCGCCTTCACCTGGCTGTGGAACTACCTGACCTACCAGCGCGGCGCGCGCCTCATCGTCGACGGGCCGCAGGCGCAGGAAACGGCTCAGGACGAGAAGGCGCAGCCCGGGGCATCTCCGGTCGAGAAGAGCCGCAGCCCGGGTCGAGACCGCGCTCACACTGCAGGATCGGATTGGCGGTAGTGGGGAGACGAGCGCAACTCCGAGGGTTACTACACGCCCGAGCTCAAGCGCACCACGATCACCCGCTCGGAGATGCATCGTGAGCTTTTCGCGGTTGTCCATGTGAGCAACGCCCTGCCATTCGGCAGGGCTCAGGGAACACATCCACGGCGGCATGGTGTTTTTCGTTCAGCCCCGCCCATAGGTGTGCGGCAGGAGCTGCGCGAACTTCTGCCGGATGATCTCATAGCATTCACAGGAGGCAGCCTGGAGACCAGGACGATCCGTGACCGTGATGACGCCTCTGCCCAGACGGATCAGCCCTTTGTCCTGAATGGACCGGGCAACGTCGCTGACCGTCGAGCGCTGAACGCCGAGCATCTCCGCCAGGAACTCCTGGGTGAGCGGCAGATCAGGCTGGCCTGCCCGGTCCTGGCTCATGAGGATCCAGCGGCAGCATCGGGCTTCCACGCTGTGAACGGCGTTGCAGGCCACGGTCTGAAGGGTTTGCGCCATAAGCGCCTCGGTAAAGCGCAGCACGAGCTCTTGGATGGCCGGTCGCGCCGCCATGGCCTCGTGCATCATGGCGAGTTCGGCCCGGGAGGCCGTGCCGCTCAGCTGGACGACATAGCGCCCGAACGATTGGCGGGTCACGAAGGCGCTCACCAGACCGAACAACCCCTCGCAGCCGAACGTCGCCATTTCGACGGACTTGCCGTCATGCATGACGGTGACGAGGGACACCATCGCATCGTGCGGGAAGTAGGTATGCACGATGGTCTCGCCGACCTCGTAGAGGGTCTGGCCTCGCTGCAGGTCGACGATGGTCAGATGCGGCTCGAGAAATGCAAAATCCCCCGGCGCCAGGGCCGCCAGAAGGCGGTTGTCCTGATGCTGCGGAGTTCTCTGAACCTGTGCCATGGCAGAGGCCCCGATTCAGCCGGAATAAGCCCCTGTCATCTAACGCGCCAGACGGGTGCCCCGGTCCACGATCCCGTGAAATCTTACGGCGTCCGGCCCGGAAACTGGGCATGGCACTCGCGTCCGCCTTGCCCGTCCCAGAACGAGACCGTATCCATGGCTCCATGACCATCCGCATCGCCTCGCTCCAGCGCTATCCGGTGAAGGGCTTGTCGCCCGAGACCCTGTCCTCCGTCACCCTCACCAAGGGGGACTACTTTCCCGGCGATCGGCTGTTTGCCGTCGAGAACGGCCCAGCCGGGTTCGAGCCGGACAACCCGCAGCATCAGCCCAAAATCAAGTTCCTGATGCTGATGAGGAACGAGGGGCTGGCGCGGCTGAAGACCCGCTACATCGATTCCATCACGACCCTTTTCATCGAGGAGGGCGGGCGTCAGGTGGCGCGGGGCGATCTCTCGACGCTTGAGGGGCGGCTTGCCATCGAGGCGTTCTTCCGCCGCTTCATGCCGAAGGAACTGCGCGGCCCGCCGAAGGTGCTGACGGCCCCACAGGGCTTCCGCTTCACGGATTCCCGGCGCGGCTTCGTCTCGCTCATCAATCTCGCCAGCGTTCGGGAACTGGAGAACGTTGTCGGCGCACCGGTCGATCCCCTGCGCTTTCGCGGCAACATTCACGTCGAGGGTCTCGCGCCTTGGGCCGAGTTCGACCTTCTGGGCAAGGTGCTGACCGCCCCCTCGGGCGCACGCCTGAAGGTGACCAAGCGCATCGAGCGCTGCGCCGCCACAAACGTCGACCCGGACACCGGCATCCGCGACCTGGAGATCCCGAAAAGCCTGATGAAAGCCTACGGGCACTTCGATTGCGGCATATACGCCGAGGTGCTGCAGGGCGGCCCGCTCGAGACCGGCGAGGACCTCGAGGCGGAGCAGACGGAGTTGGCGCTGTAGGTCCTCCAGTGTGCTGGCGCTTGCCAAACCACCCCATCCTGATTGAATGTTACTCTGGAGCGCAGGCGCTCTAGGAAAAGGCACCGATGGAGCAGAAACGCACGAGCCTTTTGATCTCTCTCGGCATTCTCGCCGGGTCTATCGGGATGGGGATCGTAGTCTGGCTTGGGTCCTCTCATGTTGCCCTGGCTCTGATCTCGGGCCTCGTCACCGGCTTGGCTCTCGTGAGCCTCTACTCCCTCTTGGCCTGGATCTTCGGATGGCCCAAGCTGAAATGGGATGACATGTGGGCCTTTGGCTATCTGCTGCCCTGAGTGGGTTCGCATTTGAAGGCGCGCAACAAAAAAGGGAGAGCCAAGCTCTCCCTTTTTCATGTTCAGGTGCCGGTGTGCCTTACTCGGCAGCCGGGGTCTCGACCGGGTCCGGCGTGAAGCCGCCGTTCTCGGCATTGGCTGCGTCGATCATCTCCTGACGGGTGCGGCGGCGGCGGCGCGGACGGGCGGCTGCCTCGTCATTGGCCGCTTCCTGCATGACCGGTGCGGGAGCCGGAGCCTCCGTCTCGGCACTCACGGGAGCGGGCGCACGGACCGGGTTCGTCAGGAAGGCCGGCAGGGTGCCCTGGTCGGATCCCTCGTCGTCCCGGCGGCGGTCGCGCGGGAAGCGCTCGCGGCGCTCCGGACGGTCGCCGCGCTCGAAGCGGTCGTTGCGCTCGGGACGATCCTGGCGCTCGGGACGATCGCTGCGGTCCTGACGGTCGTTGCGGTCGAAGCGCGGCTGGCGCTCGGCACGCTCACCATTCTCCGGGCGGGCCTCGAAGGGCTGCTCGTCGCGGGGCTGGTAGTCCTGGCGTGGGCCGCGGTCGCGCTGGAAGCGCTCGCGACGGTCACCACGATCCTGGCGGTCGTTCCTGTCCTGGCGCTCCCCACGATCCTGACGGTCCCCGCGATCGGGACGATCCCCACGATCCTGACGGTCCCCGCGGTCGAAGCGCGGCTGACGCTCGGCCCGGTTCTCGTAGGGCTGCGGCTGGGAGCCGAAATCGCCTTCCTCGCCGTTGCCGAAATCCTGGCCGCCGCCGGCACGCTCGAAGCTCGGGCGCTCACCCTGGGTGAAGCCTTCCTCCTCGTTGCCATCCTCGTCGAAGGACCGCTGCTGCTGGTAGCCGTACTGCTCGCGCAGCTGCTCCTGGGCGGCCGCGATGATGCGGAAATAATGCTCGGCGTGCTGGAAGTAGTTCTCGGCCGCCACCGGGTCGCCGCTCGACTGCGCGTCGCGGGCGAGCTGGCTGTATTTCTCGGCGATATGCTGAGCCGTGCCGCGGATCTTCACGTCCGGGCCGTTCGACTCGTAGCTCTTCGTCAGGGGATTGGGCCCCTTGTTGTTACTACCGCGGTTGTTGTTGTTACGACCGCGCATACGCCTGTTTTGTCCTGGTCTCATTTTCGCTCTACGAGCCTCGCTGGTTCTTTAAAGCCCACGCGATATGCAAGCCAATATTCAACGAACGGGCTCAACGCCCACCGTTCGCGTGGCAAACCGTCTGTCGTTCAGCCACAGCCTTCGAGAGGCTTGGCCATCCTTCAGTGTCGGGTTCAGGTGATCGCGCCAGGCCGTTCCGTTCAAAAGCCCCTGCCTGCGCGATTGATATCGTTTGGTCTTCCGGCATTCCCCTTAAGGGCCGCCGATTTGTTTAGACCGAGGACGATCTCTATCCCGAATCTAGCGGGTTCCTCTCGGTCCAACAAGGGCTATTTCCGACTTTATCCCGTCCTGGGACAAGAAAGCCTCACCCGGGCCATCACGATCGCTTCATGGCGACACAGCGCGGGTTCCCTGATAGATCGTGTGTGATCTTCAAGACTTCAAGCCCATGGAGACCCGCCAAGCTTCCTAAATCCTCGGCCTGGTCGTAGCCGGTCTCCACCGCCAGCAGGCCCCCGGGCGCCAGAAGGCGCTCCGCTTCGCCCAGGAGGATCCGGTAGGGCTCCAGCCCGTCCGGCCCCCCGTCGAGGGCAAGCCGCGGATCGTGCTCCCGCACCTCCTGGTCCAGGGTCGGGATGACCCCGGAGGCGATGTAGGGCGGGTTCGAGACGACGAGGTCGAACGGGCCGGACACCGCGTCGGCCCAGCGCGACAGGGCGAAATGGCAGCGGCTGCCAACCCGGTTGCCAATCGCATTGGCCCGCGCTGTCACAAGGGCGCCAAAGGACAGGTCGACCCCGAGCCCGGTGGCGTTCGGCAGTTCATGCAGGAGCGCCACCAGGATGCAGCCGGAGCCGGTGCCGAAATCGACGACCTTCAACGGAGCCTGGCGGTCGGGAAGCAGGGCGAGGGCGGTCTCGACCAGGGTTTCCGTATCGGGCCGAGGCACCAGGGTTTCCGGGGAGAGGCGGAAGGGCAGGCCCCAGAACTCCCGCTCGCCGACGATCCGGGCCACCGGCTCATGGTTCAGGCGGCGCTGGACGAAGGCGGCGAGGGCCTCAGCCTGCGCCGGCTTCAGGAGCACATCGGGTTCTGTGATCAGCTCCGTAGCGGAGATCCCAAGGGCTTCGAGCAGGAGCAGACGGGCGTCCAGGGCCGCGGTCTCGAACCCGGCCTCGGTGAGGGTTCGGCGCAGCTCCCTCAAGGCGCCAGCGCGGGTTTTCAAGGATTCCGGCCCTGCCGGTAGCGTTCCAGCCGCTCCTCCAGGGTGCCGGTATGCAGCTCGAACAGGTGGTTGTCGTCGTCGTAGAAATAGAGCGAATGCCCTTCGCCCTCGACCCGGGGCCGGGACTCGCGGACCTCCAGACCCAGGGTCTCGATCCGCCTACGGTAGTCCTCGATGGCGGGGGCTGGGATCTTGAAGGCGATGTGGTTGTAGGTCCGGCTGGGCAGGCTCTCTCCCTCCATCACGGCAATCCAGAGCCCGCCCACATCGAAGAATTTTTCGCGCGATAGGGAGAAGGTGTCGTCCCCGGAGGAATAGATCTCCCGGCCGCCGAGCGCCTGCTCAATGATGGTGGTCATGCGGTCGAGATCGCGAGTGATGAGGGTGATATGGCTGAGGCCCTCGATCCTGCCCTCGCTCATGCCGCCTGATCCTGCGCGGCGAGCTGGGCCGCCTGATGCTCGGTGACGAGGGCGTCGATCAGCTCGTCGAGAGCGTTGCCGGCAACAACTTCCTCGAGCTTGTAGAGGGTCAGGTTGATACGGTGGTCGGTCACGCGCCCCTGCGGGAAGTTGTAGGTGCGGATGCGCTCGGAGCGGTCGCCGGAGCCCACCTGTGCCTTGCGGTCGGCGGCGCGGGCCGCGTCCTTGGCAGTGCGCTCGGCGTCATAGAGGCGGGCGCGCAGGAGGGCCATGGCCCTGGCCCGGTTCTTGTGCTGCGAGCGCTCGTCCTGAACGAAAACCACCATTCCCGAAGGGATATGGGTGATGCGGATCGCGGATTCCGTCTTGTTCACGTGCTGGCCGCCGGCGCCTTGCGCCCGCATGGTGTCGATCTTCAGGTCCGCGTCATTGAGCACGATGTCCACGTCCTCTGCCTCCGGCAGCACGGCGACCGTGGCGGCGGAGGTGTGGATGCGGCCTTGCGTTTCCGTGTCCGGCACGCGCTGGACGCGATGGACGCCGCTCTCGAACTTGAGCCGGGCGAACACGCCCCGGCCCTTGATCTCGGCCACCACTTCCTTGTAGCCGCCGGCCGTGCCCTCGCTCTCGGAGACGATCTCGACCTTCCAGCCCTTCAGATCCGCATAGCGGGTGTACATGCGCAGCAGGTCGCCGGCGAACAGGGCGGCCTCGTCGCCGCCGGTGCCGGCGCGGATTTCGAGGATGGCGCTCTTCTCGTCCGCCTCGTCCTTGGGCAGAAGCATCAGTCGCAGGTCCTGGGCGGCCTTTTCCAGATCCTCCCGGGCCTGGGGCAGCTCGTCTTCGGCGAGCGAGCGCATCTCGGCATCCATCGACGGATCATCGAGCATGGCCTGAAGGCCCTGCAGGTTATCCTCCATGGCCCGATAGGCGCGGATGGCCTCCACCACCCCGTCGAGCTCGGCGAGTTCGCGGGAGAGTGCCACGAAGGTTTCCGGGTCGGGCCCGGCATTGAGCGTCGCCGTGATGATGTCATGGCGGGCGAGAATAGCGTTCAGGCGATCGGAGGGAGGGGCAATCGACATCAGACCGGAATACCGTGCGTTTCCGCAAAATGGGCGAGCTTCGGGCGCAGCGTTTGGCCGCCCCCGGCCGTTTTAAGTTCCTCGCGGATCAGGGCGCTGACCTCCGCGACGTTCATCTCCAGCAGCATGGCCTTGACCGGGCCGATGGAGGCCGGAGACATGGACAGCGATCGGAAGCCGAGTCCGATCAGGGCCATGGCCTCGAGGGGGCGTCCACCCACCTCGCCGCAGACCGTCGCCACGCAGCCGGAAGCCTCGGCATGCTCGGCCACCATGTTCAGAGCCCGCAGCATGGGCGCGCTCAGCGGATCGAAGCGGTCGGCCACGCGCCGGTTCTCGCGGTCGCTGGCGAAGAGGAACTGCATCAGGTCGTTGGTGCCGAGCGAGATAAAATCGGCGCTCTCGCAGATTTCCTTGAGCTGGAACAGCAGCGAGGGAACCTCCAGCATCACGCCGAGCTTCAGGTCCGACGGCAGCGGATGGCCATGATTGGCGAGGTGTGCCTTTTCCCGTTCCACCAGCAGCTTGGCGCGCTCGAACTCGTCGCAGGTCGCCACCATGGGGAACATGATCTTCAGGGGCCTTCCGGCCGCCGCCTTGAGCAGGGCGCGGATCTGGGCGCGCAGCAGGCCCGGACGATCAAGCCCGATGCGGATGGCGCGCCACCCTAGGGCCGGGTTCTCCTCCTCGACGGACTGCATGTAGGGCAGGATCTTGTCGCCGCCGATATCGAGAGTGCGGAAGGTGACGGGCCGGTCGCCGGCTTCCGCGAAGACCGTGCTGTAGAGCGCCTGCTGCTCTGAGGCCGATGGCATGCGCTCGGCGATCATGAATTGCAGCTCCGTGCGGAACAGCCCGACGCCCGCAGCGCCGGTCTCGGCCAGATGCGGCAGGTCGACCACGAGGCCGGCATTGAGCTGCAGGGTCACCTCGACTCCGTCCTTGGTGACGGAGGGCACGTCCCGCAGCTTGAGATACTGCTCCTGCCGGCGGGCGCGCAGCCGCGCCTTCTCGGCATAGGCCGCCTCCACGTCCGGGTTGGGCCGGATTTGCACCTCGCCGGCGGCGCCGTCCACGATGATGGCGTCGCCCGGCTCCGTGAGCGAGGTGGCGTTCGAGACCTCGCCGACGGCCGGGATGCCGAGCGCCCGGGCCACGATGGCGATGTGGCTCGTCGGCCCGCCTTCTTCGAGCACGAGGCCGCGCAGCCGCGAGCGGTCGTAGTCGAGGAGGGCCGCCGGCCCCATGGAGCGGGCCACGAGAATGGCGTTCTCGGGAAGATTTTCGCGCTCCGTGACGAAGTCCCGCCCCACCAGCCGGTGGAGCAGGCGGTTGGCGAGATCGTCGAGGTCGTGCAGGCGCTCGCGCAGGTAGGGGTCGGTCTGGCGCAGCATGCGGGCGCGGTTGTCGGACTGCACCCGTTCCACGGCGGCTTCCGCCGTTAGGCCCGACGTCACCGCCTCGCGCATGCGCCTCAGCCAGCCCTGGTCGTGGGCGAACATGCGGAAGGTCTCCAGAACCTCCCGGTGCTCGCCGTGATGGGCGACATCGCCGCGCTCGATGAGCTCGTCGATGGACAGGCGCACCTCGCCGATGGCGGCATCGAGCCGCTTCAGCTCCGCCTCGATGTTCTCGGCGATGAGGTTTTTGACCACCACCCGTGGCTCGTGGAGCACCACATGGCCGAGGCCCACGCCGTCGGCGAGCGCGACGCCCTTCTGGTAGACGGGGCGGCGCAGCGCAATGCCGGTCTCGACCGGAGCCAGCGCCTGCAGCTCGCCCGTGGCGAGCATCTCGGCCACCACCATGGCGGTGGTCTGGAGAGCCTCGACCTCCTCCTCGGTATAGACCCGGTAGGTGCGGTTCTGGACGACGAGGACGCCGAGCGTGTTGCCGGCGCGCAGCAGGGGCACGCCCAGGAAGGCGTGGTAGATCTCTTCGCCCGTCTCAGGCTTGTAGGAGAAGGCCGGGTGGCTCTGGGCGTCCGACAGGGCCAGGGGTTCGGCCCTCGATGCGATAAGGCCGACGAGGCCCTCGCCCGACCGCATGACGGTGAGGTGGACGGCCTCCCGGTTCAGGCCCTCGGTGGCGAATAGCTCGAGCACGCCGTCGCCACGCATGACGTAGACGGAGCACACCTCCGCCACCATGTTGGCGGCGATCTGGGTGACGATCTTGTCGAGACGGTCCTGCGCCCCGACCGGCTCCGCCATGATCTCGCGGAGGCGGCGCAGCAGAAGGCGCGGACCGCCGGGAGCGCTTGGCATGAGCTTCTCTGTTCCCGTCCTATCAGGGCCGGCAGGGCGGACCGGCGGCCGGCATGGTCACTGTCGCAGCCCGACCAATCCCTCGTCAATCAGGCTTGATCAAGGCCGTATAGCGAGTGGAGCGTGCGAACCGCAAGCTCCGTATAGGCCGATTCGATCAGCACCGAGAATTTGATCTCGGAGGTGGTGATCGCCCGGATGTTGATACCCTTGTCGGCCAGGGCCTTGAAGGCCCGGGCGGCCACGCCCGCATGGCTGCGCATGCCGACCCCGATGGCCGAGACCTTCACCACGTCCGTGGCGCCCTGGAGATCCTGGAACCGGATCTCGTCCCGGCGCTCGTTCAGGATCGCGCAGGCCCGCTCGTAATCGGCGGTCGGTACCGTGAAGGTCAGGTCCGTGGTGGCCGCGTTATCGGACACCACCTGGATGATCATGTCCACGTTGATGTTGGCCTCGGCCAGGGGCACGAAGATCGAGGCCGCGATGCCCGGCTTGTCGGCAATGTCCCGCAGCGTGATCTGGGCTTCGTCGCGCGAATAGGCGATGCCCGTGACAATCTGCTGTTCCATGATGTCTTCCTCGTCGCAGATGAGGGTGCCGAGCTTGGGATCGGCAGGATCGTCGAAGCTGGAGCGCACATAGGTCGGCACACGGTGCATCATGGCGAGCTCCACCGAGCGCACCTGGAGCACCTTGGCCCCCAGCGAGGCCATTTCCAGCATTTCCTCGTAAGAAACCTTATCCAGGCGCCGGGCCTTGGGCACGATGCGCGGATCCGTGGTGTAGACGCCGTCGACGTCCGTGTAGATGTCGCAGCGCTCGGCCTGGATGGCGGCGGCCAGCGCGACGGCGCTGGTATCCGAGCCGCCGCGGCCGAGCGTCGTGATGCGGCCCGAGGGCTGATGCATGCCCTGGAAGCCGGACACGACAGCCACTTCCTTGGCGTCGGTGAAGCCCTTGAGGATCCCGGTGCCGTCGATGGCGGCAATGCGGGCCGAGCCGTGGGCCTCCGAGGTCATGATCGGGATCTGCCAGCCCTGCCAGGACCGCGCCTTGAGGCCCATTTCCTGCAACGCCAGGGCCAGGAGGCCGGAGGTCACCTGCTCGCCGGAGGCGACGACCACGTCGTATTCCTTGGAATCGTAAAGGCTTGATGCCTCCTTGACCCAGCCGACGAGCTCGTTGGTCTTGCCCGCCATGGCGGAGACCACCACGGCCACATCGTAGCCGGCCTCGACCTCGCGTTTCACATGCCGGGCCACGTTGCGGATGCGCTCTACGGTGGCGACGGATGTTCCGCCGAACTTCATGACGAGACGGGGCATGGTCGAAGAAGGGCCGTTAAGGGTTCAGGGAAGATTTTGCCCTTCGCGGCGCGAAAGGCGCGTATACATGACGGTAGGGCCGCGCCCTGTCAACGCGCGGGAATCATTTCTTCGTCCTAAGGAACCAGGCTTCGATGACCCACGGCGCATCCACCACCATCGACCCCGCCGAGGTCGCCCGTTTCGACAAGATCGCCGAGACCTGGTGGGACCCGAAGGGGCCCATGAAGGTCCTGCACAAGTTCAATCCGGTGCGCTTAGGGTATATCCGCGACGAGGCCTGCCGCCGCTTCGGGCGCGACCCGCGTTCGGCCCGCTCGCTCGAAGGCATCACGATCCTGGACGTGGGCTGCGGCGGGGGCGTGCTCTCCGAGCCGCTCGCGCGCCTGGGAGCGACAGTGACGGGGCTCGATCCTGCGCCGACGAACATCACCGTCGCCCGGCTTCATGCGGAGCGTGCCGGGGTGCCGGTCGATTACCGCAACGAGACCGTGGAGGCCGTGGTCGCCGGGGGTGAGACCTTCGACATGGTGCTGGCCATGGAGGTGGTGGAGCACGTGGCGGACCGGGGCGCCTTCGTGAAGGCCTGCGCCCAGGCGGTGAAGCCGGATGGGGCTCTCGCCATGGCGACGATCAACCGGACCCTGCGCTCCTTCGCGTCCGCCATCGTGGGGGCCGAGTACATCCTCGGCTGGCTGCCCAAGGGCACCCACGAATGGGACAAGTTCGTCACCCCCGAGGAGCTGACCGACGCCATCGCGGCCGCGGGGTTCCGGGTCGATGACCTCAAGGGCGTCGCCTACAACCCGCTGCGGGACAGCTGGTCCCTGTCCCGCGATACGGCCGTCAATTATATGCTGCTGGCCTCGAAGGCTTGAGCGGGATCTCCCGCGGGGCGATGCTGAGCAGCAGGAAGCCCGCGATCGCCGACAGCATGGAGCCCATGAGCACGCCGATCTTGGTGGCATCCCCCAGCTCCGGCTGGCCTGGGAAGGCGAGCGCGCCGATGAACAGGCTCATGGTGAAGCCGATGCCGCACAGCAGGGCGACGCCGTAGCATTGGACGCGCGTCGCGCCCGCCGGGACATCGGCAAAGTTGAGCCTGATCGCCAGCTCCGAGAAGGCATAGACGCCCACCTGCTTGCCGAGGAACAGGCCCATGGCAATGCCCAGCGGCAAGGGGCTCAGGAGCGCATCCAGAGAGAGGCCCGACAAGGACACGCCCGCATTGGCGAGGCCGAAGATCGGAATGATGCCGTACGCCACGGGTTTATGCAGCGCATGTTCCAGCCGGTGCAGGGGCGAATCCTCCGCGCGGGTCTCCTTCGGCTTGTCCTGAAGCGGAATCGTCAGGGCCAGGGCGACGCCCGCGAGCGTGGCGTGGACACCCGACTGGAGCACGAAGAACCACAGCACCACGCCGACGGCCAGATAGGGCACAAGGCTCTTGATGCCGAAGCGATTGAAGGCCACCAGCGCGATGAGGCAGAGTGCGGCCGCGCCCAGCATCATGACGGAGAGATCGCTCGTGTAGAACAGGGCGATGATGATGATCGCGCCGAGATCGTCGAGGATTGCAAGCGCCGTCAGGAAGATTTTGAGGGAGGTCGGCACCCGGGAGCCGAGGATCGCCAGCACGCCGAGCGCGAAGGCGATGTCGGTGGCGGCCGGGATCGCCCAGCCCTGGCGCAGATGCGGCTCATCCCAGGTGATCGCCAGATAGACGAGAGCCGGCAAGACCATGCCGCCCAAGGCGGCGACGCCGGGCAGGATCCGCCGCGGCCAGGTGGAGAGCTGCCCGTCCAGCATCTCGCGCTTGATCTCGAGGCCGACCAGCAGAAAGAACACCGCCATGAGCGCGTCGTTGATCCAGTGGAGGACGCTGAGCCCGAACACGTAGGTCTTGAGCAGGCCGAAATAGGCATCGGCCAGGGGCGAGTTGGCGATCACGAGAGCAATGATTGTCACGCCCATGAGAATGATGCCGCCCGAGGCTTCGCTGTCGAAGAATTTGCGCATCAGCGAGATGCGTCGCGTCGGCCTCAGGTCGCTTGTCGGCATATTCATCAATGACTCCTTCTGATCGGAGCCGGTCATAAAGGGAAAAATCCTAAGAAAAAGCGACAGCCACGGTTCTCCCATCACGAAACCGGGAGCAACTCTGCTAGATCAGACCGCTTTGGCTGCCATGCGTCGGCGCCTGGTGCCGAGAACCGTCTCAAGGGTGACGGGCCGGTAATCCCAGGCATCCACGCCCACATCGTATTGCCGTGTCTGGGGTTTGAGCTTGCCGTGGGAATGCCCGTGCAGGTCGATCCAGCCACGGCCCATGTTCTTCCAGGTGCGGAAGGCGTAGTGGCACATCACCACCGCCTGCCCGTCGAGCATGAGTTCGGCGTAAGCCTGCACGCTCTCCCAGCCGTTGGCGGCGAGGGTCGCCGCGCCATCGTTGTTGCCGGTGATCAGGTGCTTGCGGCCGTTGAGAAGCCCCAGCAGTTCGTCGATCCGTTCCGGGCGCACATGCAAGGCGAAGTCGCCCAGATGCCAGACCTCGTCGTTGGCTGAGACAACCGCGTTCCAGTTGGCGATGAGCGCCTCGTCGTGCTCGGGGATCGACTTGAACGGACGCTTGTCGATGCGCAGCACCCTGGAATCCCCGAAATGGGTGTCGCTGGTGAAGAAGACCGCCAAGGAACGCCTCGCTCGAATATCGTTCAGAGGAGGCGTAATCCTGAAGCGTGACGGCTAGTTCCGGTCATCTGGCACGATGGGCAGGGGCAGCACGTCGATGCCTTCCTCCAGCAATGCCTTTGCCTCGGCAAGATCCGCCTCGCCGTAGATGGAGCGCTCTTCCGTCTCGCCGAAATGCATCTTGCGCGCTTCCTCGACGAAGCCCTTGCCCACGTTCTCAGCGTTCTTCATGACCTGTTCGCGCAAAGCCCGCAGAGCCGCGCGCAGTTCGCGTTCGCGCTCGGAGAGAACGGCAACGGGCTGCGGCTCCGGAGCTGGCGCATCCGGCGCCTTGCCCGTGCGCGCCACAGAAGGTGCCATGATCTGCTTCTCGACCTTCGCGGAGTCGCAGAACGGGCAGGTCACGAAACCGCGCTTGCGCTGCGTTTCGAACGCTTCGCTTGACGGAAACCAGCTCTCGAACTCATGGGCCTGCTCGCAGGCCAGGGCGTACTTGATCATGTCTTTGAAGACGTAAGGATTCAGGCTTGGAAAGGGAAGGGGATCAGGCGATGGCCGCCCGATCCGTCTCGATGGTGGGCACGACCTCGACCCTGAAGGGCCGGGCATTCTTGAGGGTGGGAATGCGCCCGCGCACCTCGGCCACGAGGGCGGTGTCGATCTCGGCCATGAACACGCCGGGCTCCGTCCCGCCTTCCGCCAGCACGCGGCCCCAGGGATCGACGATCAGCGAATGGCCATAGGTCTCGCGCCCGTCCTCATGCAGGCCCGCCTGAGCGGCGGAGATCATGAAGGAGCCGGTCTCGATGGCGCGGGCCCGGTGCAGGATATGCCAGTGCGCCTCGCCCGTCTGCTTGGTGAAGGCGGCCGGCGCCGACAGGAAGGAGGCGCCGTTCTCGGCCAAAGCCTTGTAGAGGGCGGCAAAGCGCACATCGTAGCAGATGGTCATGCCGAGATAGCCCCAGGGCGTATCGGCGGCCACGGCCGAGGCTCCGCTCGTATAGGTGGCCGATTCGCGCCAGCTCTCGCCGTTCGGCAGGTCCACGTCGTAGAGGTGGATCTTGTCGTAAGACGTGACGACCTCGCCGTCCTGGTCGATCAGGAACGCCCGATTGGCGACCTTGTCGCCTTCCTTCACGGCGATGGAGCCGATCTGGACCACGATCCCCCGCTCCCGCGCCACCTCGCGCAGAGCCGCGAGCACCGGGTCCTTCGCCTCCGGACCGACCTTGTCGAACAGTTCGGCCCGGTCGCGACAGACGAGCGACGTCATCTCCGGCGTCTGGGCGAAATGTGCACCCTGGTCTGCCGCCTGGCGCACGAGGGCCACCGCATCGTCGCGGTTTTTCAGGACGTCGCGCCCGGAGCGCATCTGGATGCAGGCGGCGGTGAAGCGGGTCGGGTTCATGGGCAATCAGTCTCCGTTAGGCCTGCAATAAAGGCTCAAGCTGGCCCCTGTCATCAAGATCATACAGGTCATCGCAGCCGCCGACATGCTTTTCGCCGATAAAGATCTGCGGAACGGTGGAGCGGCCCTTGGCCTTCTGGATCATCTCGGCCCTGGCTTCCGGCTTCTTCTCGATATCGATCTCGGTGAAATCGGCGCCTTTCTCGGTGAGAAGCTTCTTGGCGGCCGAGCAATAGGGGCACCAACTCTTCGTGTAGATCGTGATGGCAGGCATCGTCGGAATGTCTCCTGTGGTGGGGAGGATATAGGAAGCTTTGCGCCTGTGTCACAACTCCTTTACCACCCGGGCGAAGGCCAGAACGTCGACGGAAGCCGCTCCGCCGCGCAGGAGCGCCCGCGAGGCCGCGTTGGCCGTGGCCCCGGTGGTCAGCACGTCGTCGACGAGGAGCACCCGCTTGCCCTGCAGCCGCGCCTTAACTTCGGCGGGGACGCGGAAGGCGCCTTGCAGGTTCTCCTGCCGCTGCGCCTTAGTGAGCCCCACCTGCCGCCGGGTGCGCTTGACGCGGGCGAGCAGGAATGGGTCGCAGCGGATGCCGCTCTCGGCGGAAATGACTCTTGCCAACGCCATCGCCTGGTTGAAGCGCCGCCACCAGAGCCGCCAGCGGTGGAGCGGCACGGGCACGATCACGTCCGCTTCGCCTAAGAGCTCCGCCCCGGCGCGCGTCATCATCCCGCCGAGTGCCCGGGCGAGTTCGAGGCGGTCGTTATATTTCAGGCGGTGAACGAGAAGGCTCGCGGTGCCGTCATATTCGGCGACGGCTCGGGCCCGCTGAAACACCGGCGGATCGGCGATGGCAGCCGGCGAGAGCAGGGGCTGGCCGAGATCGACCGCAAACGGCGTTCCGAGGCGCTCGCAATAGGGACGTTCGATGAAGCGAACGCCCGACCAACACGCGGCGCAGAGCGTATGAGGCTCGCCGGTAGCCGCCTGGCAGGCGATGCAGGTCGGCGGATAGAGGAGGCCGAGTGCCGAGCGCCAGGCTTCCCGCGCTCCATGACCGAGGCGGGCGCGGAGCTGAAGGGGCTCAATGTCGAGAGGCTCGCTCATGGGCAAAGCTTATCCGATGAGTGTGCTGAGTACGAGCAGGGTTCATCCTGATTTCCAGCACCTCAATGTCATTCCCGGCGAGCGTAGCGAGGGAAGGGAATCCACTCACGCCCTCAGCGCTATGGATTTCCTTCCCGGCCTCACGGCCGCCGGGGGTGACAAGGGCGTGTACCTAAAAAATCCTTGGACCTTCGCGGGGCACACGCCATATCCAGCGCCTCATGAGCACGCCCCTCGTCTTCGACCGTTCCCTCGTCCGCCGCCGCCTGTCGCGTGCGCTGCACCAGGGCTATGCCGACTTCCTGCTGGTCCGCGCCATTGAGGACTTGGAGGAGCGGCTCTCGACTGTTCTGCGGGAGTTCCCGCTCGCGCTCGATGTGGGCACCCCGACGCCGGCCGCCGCGGAAGCCCTGCGCCGGAGCGGGCGCGTCGGGATGGTGATCCGCCTCTCGCAGGTGGCCGAGCCGGAGAGCATCCTCGGCGACGAGGAGCGGCTGCCGTTCTCGGGCGAGCGCTTCGATCTCGCCGTGTCGCTCCTGTCCCTGCACTCCGTGAATGATCTGCCGGGCTCGCTCATCCAGATCCGGCGCGCCCTCAAGCCCGACGGCCTCTTCGTCGGGGCCATGCTCGGCGGCAGCACGCTCAACGAGCTGCGCCAGTCGCTGACACAGGCCGAATCGGAGGTGGAGGGCGGCGTCAGCCCCCGGGTGGCGCCCTTCGCGGACCTGCGCGACATCGGCGGCCTGCTCCAGCGTGCGGGCTTTGCCCTGCCGGTGACGGATTCCGATGTCGTGCGGGTGCGCTATGCCAATGCCTTTGCGCTCATGCGCGACCTGCGCCAGATGGGGCTGACCAACGCGCTGAACGACCGCCGCCGGACCCCGCTGCGGCGTGCTACCCTGATCCGGACGGCGGAGATCTATGCCGAGCGCTTCGGCGAGCCGGACGGGCGGATCCCGGCGACCTTCGAGATCGTATGGCTCTCGGGCTGGACACCCCATGAGAGCCAGCAGAAGCCCCTGCGCCCCGGCTCCGCCAAGGTGCGGCTGGCCGATGCGCTCGGCGTGAAGGAAGGCGTGCCCAAGCCCGGCAAGGAGTAGCCGGCCCGCTCACGCCTTGGGGTGCAACCAGGTTGCCCTATCTTCATTCTCCAGAATACCTGTCTTGGAGAAGGAAGCGTCATGAAGGAGCCCGGCCCGGATCATCCGATCACCATCACGCAGAACCCGAACCGCATTCGGGTCATGCTCGGCGGCTTCATCGTCGCGGAAACCACGCAGGCGCTCACCCTGCGGGAGGCGAACTACCCGCCGGTGCAGTACATCCCGCGCGAGGATGTGCACATGGACCTCCTGGACTCGACCGATCACCACACCCATTGCCCCTACAAGGGCGAGGCCTCCTATTTCACCGTCAACGGAGGCGGACTCGTGCGGGAGAACGCGGCCTGGAGCTATGAGCAGCCGTTCCCCTCGGTCGCCACCATTAAGGAGCATCTTGCCTTCTATCCGAACAAGGTCGATGCCATCGAAGAGTTCAAGGACTAAAGCATTGGACCCAAAAGTGGCTCCCACTTTTGGGTCCAATGCTTCTTCCATATGCTGGCGCATCGTACGGAGCGGAAAACCGGATCCACTTTTCGCTGGCGCGGCCCGCTGGGTCCGCACGATGCGCTAGCGTTCTCCTAAGGGTGTAAGGGATCCGGGTTGCTGCCTCGGCAAGCACGAGGCATCTTCGGCGCACCAAATCCCATCTCGGGAAGCATCCATGTCGCCGTTCACCTTCAACACCGCTCCGTCCCTCGTCTTCGGCTCCGGCAGCATCGCGCGCTTAGGGGAAATCGCCGCCCAGCGCCTCGGTCCCCGGGTGGCGCTGGTCACCGATGCGGGCCTCGTGAAGGCCGGTCTCATCGCGCCGGCTCTCCGCGCCCTGGAGGAGGCAGGCGTCGCCGTCGACGTGTTCGATGCGGTTGTGGCCGATCCGCCGGAGGACGTGGTGCTGGCTGCTGTCGAGAAAGCCAAGGCTTTCGATGCCAGGGCCGTGATCGGCTTCGGCGGTGGCTCCTCCATTGATGTAGCAAAGCTCGTGGCGCTGCTGGCCGCCAGCGGCGAGACCCTTGCCGACATCTACGGCGTGGGCGTCGCGAAAGGGCCGCGGCTGCCGCTGCTCGCCATTCCCACCACGGCGGGGACGGGATCGGAGGTGACGCCGATTTCCATCGTCACCACCGGCGCGCACGAGAAGAAGGGCGTCGTCTCGCCGCTCATCATTCCCGACATCGCGCTGCTCGATCCCGATCTCACGCTCGGCCTCCCGCCGCACGTAACGGCCGCCACCGGCATCGACGCGATGGTGCATGCCATCGAGGCCTACACGTCGACGAGCGTCAACAACAATCCGGTCTCGCAGGCGCTCGCCAAGGAAGCGCTGCGCCTGCTCGGGCGCAACATCGAGCGCGCGGTGCATCAGGGGCAGGATGTGGAGGCGCGCTCGGCCATGCTGCTGGGCTCCATGCTGGCCGGCCAGGCCTTCGCCAATGCGCCGGTCGCGGCCGTGCATGCGCTGGCCTATCCGATTGGCGGGCATTTCGGCATTCCGCATGGGCTCTCGAATGCCCTCGTGCTGCCGCATGTGCTGCGCTTCAACGCGAGCGCCTGCGAGCAATCTTACGCCGAACTCGCCCCTCACGCCTTCCCGGAGCTTGAAGGTCACGCGACGGGATCGGCCTTCGTCGAAGCCTTGGCCTCCCTGTGCACGAAGGTGGGCCTGCAGCCGCGCCTGCGTGACGTGGGCATTCCGCATGAGGCCGTGCCGATGATGGCCGAGGATGCCATGAAGCAGACCCGGCTTCTCGTGAACAACCCGCGTCCGCTCACCCTCGAGGATGCGCGCGCGATCTACGAAGCGGCTTGGTGAGCAGCGTCATGTCGGATCGTCCCTCGCGCCCCAGCCGCTCCGAATTCAAGCTGTTTCGCCCCATCGCCACCCGCTGGATGGACAACGATGCCTACGGGCACGTGAACAACGTGCATTACTACTCGTATTTCGACTCGGCCGTGAACGGTTGGCTTGTGGAGAAGGGACTGCTCACCATTACCGAAAGCCCTGTTATCGGCCTCGTGGTCGAATCGGGCTGCACCTATTTCGAGAGCGTCGCCTTCCCCGACGCGCTGGAAGCCGGGATCGCGGTGGCGCATCTCGGGCGCTCGTCGGTGCGCTACCGGATCGGGATCTTCAAGCAGGGCGCTCAAGCGGGGGCCGCGCAGGGGCATTTCGTCCATGTCTATGTGGACCGGGAAACCCAGAAGCCGGTGGAGATCCCGCCAGAGACGCGAGCCATGCTCAGCGAGCTGACCTGAGCCGCCCGCTCAACGACACGAGCGCAACGCCAGTCAGGACAACGGCCCCGCCGATCATCTCGCGCAGTCCGATGCTCTCATTCAGGAAGAGGACTGCAAGGGTCGCCGTCCAAACCGGCTGGAGATAACCGACCATCGAGGCCCGGGTCGGACCGGCGCGGCGGATAAGCCGCATGAAGAGCAGGATCGGCAGGGCGGTCGAGACGATGCCCAGCGCCAGCAGCGAGGGCGCAGTGCCTGGCACGGCTGCGAAGGTGGAAGGGCCTGCCACGACGAGCGCCAGCACGGTTGCTGGAATGGCCGAGCAGATCTGCTGACCGAGGGCGAGACGTGCCGGATCCGCCTGCTTGATCGAGCGGACATAGAGGTTCGCGGAGGCATAGCTCAGGGCAGTCACCACCATGGTCAGCGCCCCCCAGGCACTGATGCCGCTGTCCGGCAGGGCGGCAGGTCCGATGAGGATGCCCATGCCTGCAATGCCGACGATAACGCCGACGAAGCGCCTCGGGGTCAGCCGCTCGTCCGCGTAAAGCAGATGCGACAGAACCGCGACGATAAGCGGTCCGGATGCCTGGATCATGGCGGCCGGAGCGGTTCCGATCTGGGTCAGCGCATGTGCCGTCAAGACGTTTGGAATCCAGCCATTGAGGGCGCCGAGGATCACCCAATGATGCCATTGGCCGTTGTCGGGGCGGAAGCTCTTGGCCTGCACGACGAACCACAGGGCGAGGGCCGACGCGCCGATGAGGCCGCGGATGGAGGCCAGCACGAAGGGGTTCACGTCCCCGCTCAGCTTGATGAACAGGAAGGAGGTGGACCACAGCATCGAGCAGACGAGGAGGTTCGTCGCCATGAAGACCGGCGTGGGCGCTGCGGGAAGCGCGGCGGTTTCACCCTGTGTGGCGGACATGCGCGATCTCAGACAAGGAGATCGACGAGAAAGGGGATCAACGGCTCATCGGCCGGGGGCATGGGATAGGCGCGCAGCTCCTGCGGCCTGACCCATTTCAACGCTTGCCCTTCCAGCGGCTGCACGAAGCCGTCCCAGCGGCGGCAGACATAAAGCGGCATGAGCAGGTGGAAGGTCTCGTAACCGTAGCTCGCGAAGGTGAGCGGCGCGAGGCAGGGCTCCTTCACGGTGATCCCGAGCTCCTCCCGCAACTCCCGGATCAGCGTCTCCTCCGGCCGCTCGCCCGGCTCCACCTTGCCGCCGGGAAACTCCCACAGGCCCGCCAGCTGCTTCCCCTCCGGCCGTTGCGCCAGAAGGATGCGGTTGTCCGTGTCGATCAGCGCGACGGCAACGACGAGGGTGAGCTTGAGAGGGGGCACGGCAAAGATCCGCTGGGCGCGTGAGGGAGTGGCTCAGGGCCGGTCTCTTAGCCTGAAATTCCGGGCGGAGCGAATTGAATCTCGTCGTCTCTCAAAAGCACTCATGTGCTCTCTCGCACATGCTTGTCCTGATCGCTTGCCTTGCTGCCTTGCCAGATCCAACTCCCGTGACAGATATATGTAATATAATAAAGATGCAAAAAACCGGAGCTGTCCCATGAAGTATTTTGCCTGTGCCATGGCTATCCTTGGTTTCGCCTGTTCATCTTTCACTGATGAGGTGCAGGCTCAGGATTGCATCGTCTCCCCTATGTCCTTCAACTCGCATGTCGCCAATGTCGAAGGCGAGATGACCGTGAAAGCAGGCAAGGGATGTGGCTTTGGGCTCAACGGTATTCAGGGGGCCATCAGCGAAGCAACCATCGTCCAGAAGCCGAAGGCCGGTATGGCGGGCGTTCGCGGCATCATGCCGTACTACGTCGCGAAGCCGGGATATAAGGGGCCGGATGAGTTCTCCTACGCCATCATCGGAACCGACCAATATGGCGGCCCGATGCGTGTCACCACGAAGATGAAGGTGACGGTCGTTCCCTGAGCGGGCTCAGCTCCGGTAGTCGCCGTTGATCTCCACATAGCCCTTGGTGAGGTCGCAGGTCCAGGCGGTGGCCTCGCCGCGGCCGAGGCCGAGATCCACCCGGATCGTGATCTCGTCGCCCTTCATATAGGTGGAGGTCCTGGCCTCGTCGTATTCCGGATCGCGGGCGCCCTTCACGGCCACGCGGATGTCGCCGAACCAGATGGCGAGCTTGTCCCGCTCGGCGGGCTCGCCTGCCTTGCCCACCGCCATGACCACGCGGCCCCAGTTGGCGTCCTCGCCGGCGACGGCCGTCTTCACCAGGGGTGAGTTGGCGATTGCCATGGCGATGCGCTTGGCGGAGGTCGCACCCGTGGCGCCGGTCACCTTCACGGTTACGAACTTGCGCGCACCCTCGCCGTCGCGGGCGACCTGCTGGGCCAGATCGCACAGGAGGCTCTCCAGCGCCGCGCGGAACTCCTTGAGGCGCCGGTCGCTCGGCAGCGAAATCGTGGGCGCACCTTTGGATGCTGCCGTGCCGGTGGCGAAGAACAGGAGCGTGTCGGACGTGGAGGTGTCGCTGTCCACCGTCACGCAGTTAAAGCTCTTGTCGGCGCCTTTCTTCAGCAGAGCCTGCAGCGCCGGAGCATTGATTGGCGCATCGGTGAAGATAAAGGACAGCATGGTCGCCATATCGGGGGCGATCATGCCGGCGCCCTTGGCGATGCCGTTGATCGTCACATCGACGCCGCCGATTTTGGCCGTGCGCGTCGCCACCTTCGGGAAGGTGTCGGTGGTCATGATGGCCTTGGCCGCATCGGTCCAGCCGGTGGGCTTGGCCTTCTTCTCGCAGGCCGCGAGCACGCCCTGGAACTTGGTGGCGTCGAGGGGCTCGCCGATGACGCCGGTGGACGCGATGAACACCTGCGAGGCGCGGCAGCCTGCGGCCTCGGCGGCGATGTCGGCGGTGAGCTTTACTGCGTCCGCACCCTTCTTGCCCGTGAAGGCATTGGCGTTGCCCGAGTTCACCACCAGGGCCCGCGCCGTGCCTTTGCTCAGATTCTTGCGGCACCAATCGACCGGGGCCGAGGGGCATTTGGACCGGGTGAAGACGCCCGCCACGGCCGTGTCCTTCGGCAGCGTCACGTAGAGCACGTCCGTCCGGTTCTTGTACCGGATGCCGGCCTCGGCGGTGGCGATCCTCACGCCCTCAAGGGCGGGAAGCGTCGGGACCGACGTGGGCGCGAGTGGAGACACGGTCTTGGACATGAGAAATCCGGGAGAGGTGTTGAGATACGACGTTGCGAGCCGCGACCTGCGGTTTTTTAAGGCTTTTTGTCAAGTCAAAGCTTCACTGAAGGCCGCCTCGAGCGCACGGAACGACGCCGCGCTCCTGTCGTTGACCTAGCCTTCGGAACAATGGAGGCCTTCCGTGACAGGCAAGCACCCCAAGACCCAACCCCAGGACCGTCCCCGCAGCGATCTCGAAGTCGACCCGGGCATCGGTCGGTCGAAAGGCTCCACCATGGCCGGCGAGAACCCGCGCGACCTCGACGGCGGTTCGACCTTCCAGGGCGACGTGGAGAACCAGACCAACCGCGAAGGCGGCGTCGATCCGAACCGCATGGGCCGGACGAACAAGTGACATGGCCTCGTGAGGCCATATCATCCCCTTCGCTTCGCTCCGGCCGGGGGTGACACCAAAAACGAAAAGGGCGGCCCAAGGGCCGCCCTGAACTTTTTCGAAGCTGAGAACCTTACGGCTGCTTCTGCTCGACGAGGTTGCCCTTGTCGTCCAGGCGCTCGACCTTGGCGTTCTTGCGCAGGCCGAGGATCAGGTCCTGCTGGGCCTTGCGGGCTAGATAGGCTTCCACCTGGTCCTTGGTCTCCTCGAAGGTCGGAGCCGGCTTGTTGCGCTTTTCCTCGACCTTGATCACGTGCCAGCCGAACTGGCTCTTGACGGGGTCCGAGATCTGGCCGGCCTCGAGCTTGAAGGCCGCTTCGGCGAAGGGCTCGACCATGCGGTCCTTGGTGAAGAAGCCGAGGTCGCCGCCATCGGTCTTGGAGCCGGGGTCCTTGGAGACCTCGCCGGCCACCTTGGCGAAGTCCTCGCCGCCCTTCACGCGGGTTGCAATCGTCTTGGCCTCGTCCTCGTTCTCCACCAGGATGTGGCGGGCGCGGACCTCCTGCTCGGCCGGCACGCTCTTGACGGTCTCGTCATAGAGCTTGCGGGCGGCCTCCGGGGTCACGGCCTTCTTGGATTCCTGATCGAGGTACTCGTCGAGCAGGGTCTTGTCCCGGTTATAGGCGAGCTTGCGGGCGAATTCGGTCCCGCTGCCGACCTTGGCAGCCTCGGCCGCCTTGGCGCCGAGCTTCAGGTCGATCAGGTAGCCGGTCAGAAGCTCGCGCTTCTGCTCATCGGGAACGTTGGGCATCTGCAGGGCCGAATCCTCGGCCGCGATGGCGAGGTCGCCTTCCGTGATCTCGATGCCGTTCACGCGGGCCACCACCTTGGCGGGGTCGACGGCCGGAACGGCAGCCGCCGAGGTCGCAGGAGCAGGAGGGGTTTGGGCGAGGGCAGGGCCGGCCAGGAGCGGCAGGGCGACGCCGAGGGTCAGAAGGCTCTTCCGGACGTTCAATGAGCGATTCATTCGTGTTTCCTCTGGTGAGCGTGATCGCCCACGGACAGCGACGATCAGATGGCCGAATGTGTTTACGTTTGCAAGTGATGGCATATTTATGTCACAGCATCGCCGCTCGCGGGGACTTGAACGCCCTGTCCGGGCACCCCTTGAGGCTGCGCCACTAAAGGCGCGGCCTTTAAGATGCAAACTGGCATGATTAGGTCTATAAGGCGGCGCAAACGCCCCTTACCCCATATGGAATTTTCGAAGGCTCCCGATGTTCGGCTCTCTCGCGAAGAAAATCTTTGGCTCGGTCAACGATCGCCGGCTGAAGTCCTACCGGCCCAAGATCGCGGCCATCAACGCGATGGAGGCCGAGCTTGAGGCCCTGTCCGACGAGCAGCTCCGCGCCCGCACGGATGAGTTCAAGGCCCAGCTTGCGGCAGGCCAAACCCTGGACGACATCCTGGTGCCGGCCTTCGCCACCGTCCGCGAGGCGGCCAAGCGGACGCTGGGGCAGCGCCACTTCGACGTCCAGCTCATCGGCGGCATGGTCCTTCACGAGGGCTCGATCGCCGAGATGCGCACCGGCGAGGGCAAGACCCTGGTGGCGACGCTCCCGGTCTACCTGAATGCGCTCGCCGGCAAGGGCGTGCACGTGGTCACGGTGAACGATTACCTGGCCAAGCGCGACTCGGAGTGGATGGGCCAGATCTACCGCTTCCTGGGCCTGTCCGTCGGCGTGATCGTCCACGGGCTCGACGACGTGGAGCGCGCCCAGGCCTATGCGGCCGACATTACCTACGGCACCAACAACGAATACGGCTTCGATTACTTACGCGACAACATGAAGTACGAGATGGCGCAGATGGTCCAGCGGGGCCACAACTTCGCCATCGTGGACGAGGTGGACTCGATCCTGGTCGACGAGGCTCGCACGCCGCTCATCATCTCCGGCCCGCTCGACGACCGCTCCGAGCTCTACAACGCCATCGACGTGGTGATTCCGCGCCTCGACAAGAAGGATTACGAGCTCGACGAGAAGCAGCGCTCCGTGGCGCTCACCGAGGAGGGCACCGAGAAGATCGAGGGCCTGCTGCGGGAAATCGGCCTGCTCAAGGAGGGCGATCTCTACGACGCCCAGAACGCCACCCTGGTCCATCACATGAACCAGGCGCTGCGCGCCCATACCCTGTTCCAGCGCGACAAGGATTACATCGTCCGCAATGGCGAAGTAGTCATCATCGACGAGTTCACCGGCCGCATGATGCAGGGCCGCCGCTATTCGGAAGGCCTGCATCAGGCCCTCGAGGCCAAGGAGAAGGTTCAGGTCCAGCCCGAGAACCAGACCCTCGCCTCCATCACGTTCCAGAACTACTTCCGCCTCTACGACAAGCTCGGCGGCATGACCGGCACAGCGGCGACTGAGGCCGACGAGTTCCTGGAGATCTACAACCTCGAAGTGGTCGAGATCCCGACCAACCGGCCCGTCGCGCGCATCGACGACGACGATGAGGTCTACCGGACATTCGAGGAGCGCTACAAGGCGGTGATCCGCGACATCGAGGAGGCTTCCGCCAAGGGGCAGCCGATCCTGGTCGGCACCACCTCCATCGAGAAATCCGAGCATCTGGCCGAGATGCTGGTCAAGGAGGGCTACAAGCTCATCAACTTCGAGGACCCGCAGGCGCTCGAGCCCCTCTACCGCGATGCCCGCGCCGGACGCGGCACCAAGCACTTCGCGGTGCTCAACGCCCGCTTCCACGAGCAGGAGGCCTTCATCGTCGCCCAGGCCGGCGTGCCGGGCGCGATCACGATTGCCACCAACATGGCCGGCCGCGGCACCGACATCCAGCTCGGCGGTAACGCCAAGATGCGCATCGAGCGCGAGCTTGTCGGCGTCGAGGGCGAGGAGCGCACCCGCCGCGAGAAGGAGATCCTCGACGAGGTAGCATCCTTCAAGGAGAAGGCGCTCGCCGCCGGCGGCCTCTACGTGCTCGGCACCGAGCGTCACGAGTCGCGGCGCATCGACAACCAGCTGCGCGGCCGCTCCGGCCGCCAGGGCGATCCCGGCCGCTCCAAGTTCTACCTGTCGCTCCAGGACGACCTGATGCGCATCTTCGGCTCCGACCGCATGGACGGCATGCTGCAGAAGCTCGGCCTGAAGGAAGGCGAGGCCATCATCCATCCGTGGATCAACAAGGCCATCGAGCGGGCGCAGGCGAAGGTCGAGGCACGCAACTTCGACATCCGCAAGAACATCCTGAAGTACGACAATGTTATGAACGACCAGCGCAAGGTCGTGTTCGAGCAGCGCAAGGAGTTCATGGCCCAGGAGAGCGTGCGCGAGACCATCGACGACATGCGCCACGGCGTGATCGAAGACATCGTCGCCCGCGCCATCCCCGAGCAGGCCTATGCCGAGCAGTGGGATGTGGAAGGCCTGAAGAACAATGTCCTCAACTTCCTCAACCTCGATCTGCCGATCGAGGAATGGGCCAAGGAAGAGGGCATCGCCGACGACGAGATCCGCGAGCGCATCACCAAGGCGGCCGACGAGGCCTATGCCCAGCGCATCGAGGCGAACTCGGCCGAGGTCATGAACTATGTGGAGAAGCAGGTTCTGCTGCAGAGCCTCGACCACCTCTGGCGCGAGCACCTCGTGACCCTCGACCACCTGCGTCAGGTGATCGGCTGGCGCGGCATGGCCCAGCGCGACCCGCTCAACGAGTACAAGTCCGAGGCCTTCGAGCTGTTCAATGCCCTGATCGGGCACCTGCGCGAGCAGGTGACGGGGCAGCTCATGCGCATCCAGGTGGTGTTCCAGCAGCCCGAGCCGCAGGAGCTTCCGCCCATGTTCGCTCAGCACCTCGATCCGGCCACCGGCGAGAACGAGTTCGACCGGCCTCAGGGCGCAGGCTTCGGAGCCGGCCCGGCGCTCGGCTTCGCGGCCGCGGCAGTCACCGAGCCGACGCCGTCCCGCGACCCGAACGATCCTTCCAGCTGGGGCCGCGTCAGCCGCAACGAGCCCTGCCCCTGCGGCTCGGGCAAGAAGTTCAAGCACTGCCACGGACAGTTCGTGGCCTAAAAGCCGCCACATCCTGAACCATACCCATGAAAAGCCCGGCCTCATGGCCGGGCTTTTCTGCGCCGCCCACCATCGTCAAGTTTCAAAGACCCATGATTCGCATCGAGAACGTCAGCAAGCAGAACAGCCACCGCATCCTCTTCATCGAGGCGTCGGGCACCCTTCAGAAGGGCGAGAAGATCGGCCTCGTGGGCCCCAACGGCGCGGGAAAGACCACGCTCTTTCGCATGGTCACCAAGGAGGAGCAGCCGGACGAGGGCCAGATCTCCGTCGATCGCGGCATCACCATCGGGTATTTCAGCCAGGATGTGGGCGAGATGGCGGGCCGCAGCGCCGCCGCCGAGGTGATGGAGGGCGCAGGCCCCGTGAGCGCGGTGGCGGCCGAGCTGCGCGAACTTGAAGCCGCCATGGTGGACCCGGACAAGGCGGACGATCTCGATAAGGTCATCGAACGCTACGGCGAGGTGCAGGCGCGCTACGAGGAACTCGACGGCTATTCGCTCGAAGGCCGGGCGCGCGAGGTTCTCGCCGGCCTCGGCTTTTCCCAGGAGATGATGGACGGCGACGTGGGCGCGCTGTCGGGCGGCTGGAAGATGCGCGTCGCGCTCGGCCGCATCCTGCTCATGCGCCCGGACGTGATGCTCCTCGACGAGCCGAGCAACCACCTCGATCTCGAGAGCCTGATCTGGCTGGAGGAGTTCCTCAAAGGCTATGCCGGCGCGCTGCTCATGACCTCGCACGACCGCGCCTTCATGAACCGCATCGTCAACAAGATCATGGAGATCGACGGCGGTTCGCTCACCACCTATTCGGGCAATTACGAGTTCTACGAGCAGCAGCGCGCATTGAACGAGCAGCAGCAGCAGGCGCAGTTCGAGCGTCAGCAGGCCATGCTTGCCAAGGAGATCAAGTTCATCGAGCGCTTCAAGGCGCGCGCCTCCCATGCCGCGCAGGTGCAGAGCCGGGTCAAGAAGCTGGAGAAGATCGACCGGGTGGAGCCGCCGAAGCGCCGGCAAGCGGTGGCGTTCGATTTCCTACCCGCGCCGCGCTCGGGCGACGATGTGGTCAGCCTCAAGAACGTGCACAAGCGCTACGGCAGCCGCAGCATCTATGAGGGTTTCGATTTTGGGGTGCGCCGTAAGGAGCGCTGGTGCGTCATGGGCGTCAACGGCGCCGGCAAGTCGACGCTCCTGAAGCTGGTAGCAGGTGCAACCGCGCCCGACGAGGGATCGGTAACCATCGGGGCGAGCGTCAAGATGGGCTACTTCGCCCAGCACGCCATGGAGGTGCTGGAGGGCGACCGCACGGTGTTCGAGTTCCTGGAAGATTCCTTCCCGCAGGCGGGGCAGGGGTCCCTGCGCACGCTTGCCGGCTGCTTCGGCTTCTCGGGCGACGATGCGGAGAAGAAGTGCCGTGTGCTCTCGGGCGGCGAGAAGGCGCGCCTCGTGATGGCCAAGATGCTCTACGACCCGCCGAACTTCCTGGTGCTCGACGAGCCCACGAACCATCTCGACATGGCCACCAAGGAAATGCTGATCGACGCGCTCTCGAAGTACGAAGGCACCATGCTCTTCGTCTCGCATGACCGCCACTTCCTGGCCGCCCTGTCCAACCGCCTCCTGGAAATCACCCCGGAGGGCGTTCACCAATATGGCGGCGGCTACACCGAATACGTGGCGCGCACCGGCCAGGAGGCGCCTGGCCTACGGCACTGAGCGAGAAAGCACCTGATGCCAACATCTGAAGCCCGGTCTCACGGCCGGGCTTTTTGCTGCCGTGACGTCAGCTTGAGGCAAGCATCGTGAGGGATAAGGCAGGGACCAGAACAACCTTTTCGAAGAAGCGTCCGTCAAAAGCCTTCCTCTCATTTCCTTTCTCACTTTGCAGGCCGAACCATCATGGCATTGAACACGTCTCTCCCGGTGCTCATCGTTGACGATTACCAGACGATGCTGCGCATCATCCGCAACCTGCTGAAGCAGATCGGCTTCAACGACGTCGACGAGGCGAAGGACGGCTCGGAGGCTTTGGGCAAGCTCAAGGAGAAGAAGTACGGGCTGGTGATCTCCGACTGGAACATGGCGCCCATGACCGGCTTCGAGCTGCTGCAGCAGGTGCGTGCCGACGCGGAGCTGGGCAGCCTGCCCTTCATCATGATCACCGCAGAGGCCAAGACCGAGAACGTGGTCGCGGCCAAGCAGGCCGGCGTCAACAACTACATCGTCAAGCCCTTCAACGCCGATACCCTGCGCTCCAAGATCGCCGCCGTTCTGGGTGAGTAGTCGCCATGCGTCTCCCACCGCCTGTTTCCTTCGATCCCTTGAGCCTCGATCTCCTGGCCCAGTCCCGCGAGAGCATCGCCGCCCGGCGGCATGCCGAGATCATGCGGGGCATGGCGGCCATCCACGCGGCTCTCGAGCCGAGCAGCGGGGCCTCCAAGGCTCTTCTCGACCAGATCCGGACCGATTTGCGCGAGGCGCTCCACCTCAAGGACGAGCTCGACGCCATCACGGAATCGATCCAGCGCACCAAGCGTGAGATCGCGACCCTGCACTCCCACAGCCCTGGCGGGCAGGTGACCAGCGTCACCGACGAACTCGGAGCTGTGGTGTGCGGCACGGAGGCTGCCACCAACAGCATCCTAGCGGCCGCCGAGGAGATCGACGAGATCACGGGAAAGCTGGCTTCCCAGCTCTCCGGATCCGACGCCGAGATGGCGCGGCAGATCTCGGACCGGGTCATCACGATTTTCGAGGCCTGCAATTTCCAGGACATTACCGGCCAGCGCATCAGCAAGGTCGTGGGCTCGATGAAGTTCATCGAGGAGCGCGTGACCCAGATGGCGCAGATCTGGGGCGGCCTGGAAAGCTTCAACGACGTGGAGGCCTTCAAGATGCCGGAGCGGCAGGGGGACGAAGCTCTCCTGAACGGCCCGGCCCTCGACGGCGACCCGAACCGCACCTCGCAGGATGCCATCGACGCCCTGTTCGGGTGACGAACGGGTGAAACCCCGGACTAACTGGCGCCGCCTCTCGAGGCGGCGTTTCTTTGCATTGGGTTGTGCCACGCGGTTCCAGGCAAGGCGGTGCATTGGCTGAGACGCCTGCTCACAACAAAAAGCCCGCCGGTGAGGCGGGCTTTTCCATATGGTGAATTGCCGGTGGATCAGTTCGCGTTCGCAACCTTCACGGCCGCTCCAGCCTGAGCCCGCTTCTGCGGCACGGCATTGGGGGCCGGAGCCGTCCTCACCGCGGGAGCGGCGGGCGCTGCCTGAACCGCCTCGACGGCGGGCTGCGCGGACGAGGTGCTGAAGAGGTCGGCGACGCCGCCGAACATCTTCTTGTAGAACGGCGTCTCTCCAGACGCGGGAGCTGCTGCGGCCGCTGCCACCGGAGCCGTCTGCTGGGTCACGGCCGCGCGGGTCTCGGCCTGCGAGACGGGGATTTCGCGCATGGACGCAAAGGCCAGGGCGGTCGGCGGCGCCTCCGGGGCTTCCTTGCCGGAATCGTTGAGGGCGACCACCCGCGGGCCGGACGAGATGCCCTCGGTGCGGCTCACGTAGCCGAGCTTGGTGTCGGATACGCCCGTGACGTTGGCCAACGCCGTGCGGAAGGATTCGTGCGTGTCGCCGTCGTGGTAGACGAGCTTGATCGGCTTCTCGCCCTTGGCGACGAGCTCCGCCACTTCCTGCTCGTCCTGGGCGCGCTTCTGCGCCACTACGGAGGCCGTGTCAGGATCGAGGTTGAACTCGTAGCGGCCGCGGCCGACGGCCACCCGGACCTCGTCCTTCGTCACCTCGAAGGCATCGGCACCTTCCTTCAGGTTCTTCCAGAAGGCGATGTTCGGATCGAGGCGGTGCTTGGCCAGGTTCTCGGCCGTCATCCGGAACGGATAGGACTGGAACTGGAAGCCGCGCTGACCGGCGCCGAGAGCCTCGCGGGCGATGGCGTAGATCTCGGCCACGTTCTGGTCCGTCATAGCGAAGCAGCCGCGCGAGGAGCACGAGCCGTGGACCATGATGTCGCCGCCGCTGCGGCCCAGCGACCGGTCGAAGGCGTTCGGATAGCCGGTATCGAACGAGAGATAGAAGTTGGAATTGGGGTTCATCTGCGCCGGGGTGACCGTATAGAAGCCCTCCGGCACCTGGCGGTCGCCCTCGCGGTTTTTGGGGCCGAGCTGGCCTGACCAGCGGCAGACCGGATAGGTCTTGAGGAGCGCGTACTTCCCGTTGGAGCCGCGCTTCCAGATCTCCAGCTCCGATTCCTTCTTGTAGGCCCGGATCAGGATCGGGTCTTCCTTGGACATGCCCTTGGTCGACATCAACGCCATGGTGGCGGACGGAATCGGCACAAGGTGGCGCGTGGAGCCACGGGAGAGATTATCGTCCTGGCAGGCAGCAAGCGCGAGCACCAGGCTCGCGGCCAATGCGATACGCTTCATCATGGGGACCCCGCAATTTTTGATCTGCCCGGCGCCTGTGCCGAACAGTTCCCCTTTACCCCTAAATCGTTAGCCTTAACCCGCCCTTACTGCAAGCGGGGCCATGAGGGAGTCATGGTGAATGGAAGGTAAAAAATCCGCCTTTGGCGGCTTTTCAGCCTGTCTCTTTGGAGAGCAGGGCTCTCTTTGGAGGTAAAGCGAGGCCAGGGGCGCCGGAGCCCGCCCTTGTCAGGCGCGCTCCGTCCGTCATGGGAGAGGCCGGATCAGAGCTTGCGCCCGATGGCGAGGAACTTGTCGGCCCGGTGGTCGCGGATTTCGGCCGGTCCCATGTTGCCGAGGTCGTGCAGGGCTTCCTCGATGGCGTTGCCGGCGGCCTCGATGGTCGCCTGCGGGTCGCGGTGGGCGCCGCCCACGGGCTCTGTCACGATGCCGTCGATGATGCCGAGCCGCAGGAGATCTTGGGCCGTGATCTTCATGTTGGTAGCGGCGTCCTGGGCCCGGGCGGCATCCCGCCAGAGGATCGAAGCCGCGCCTTCCGGCGAGATCACGCTGTAGATGGCGTGCTCCAGCATCAGCACCTTGTTGGCGGTGGCAATGGCGATGGCGCCGCCCGAGCCGCCTTCGCCGATGACGACGGAGACATTGGGCACGCCCAAGGAGAGCTGCATCTCCGTCGAGCGGGCGATGGCCTCGGCCTGTCCACGCTCCTCCGCCTCGATGCCCGGATAGGCGCCTGCGGTGTCGACGAACGAGATCACCGGCAGGCTGAAGCGGTCCGCCATTTCCATGAGGCGCACGGCCTTGCGATAACCCTCGGGGCGGGCCATGCCGAAATTGTGCCGGATGCGGGTCTCGGTGTTGTGGCCCTTCTCCTGGCCCATCACGCAGACAGCCTGGCCGCGGAAGCGTCCGAAGCCGCCGACGATGGCCTCGTCCTCGGCAAACTTGCGGTCGCCGGCGAGCGGGGTGAACTCGGTGATGAGCCCGGCGCAGTAATCGACGAAATGCGGCCGCTGGGGATGGCGCGCCACGAGGGTCTTCTGCCAGGGCGTGAGCCGGCCATAGAGATCCTTCAGGGCATCGGCCGCCTTGACCTCCAGGCGGGAGATGTCGTCGGCGATGGAGACGGCGTCCCGGTTCTCACCGAGCGCCCGAAGCTCCTCGACCTTGGCTTCCAGCTCGGCGACGGGCTTTTCGAAATCGAGATAACTGCGCATCAGACTCTATGGAAAAGAAGACCGGCGTGGCCCGATAGCCCTGCCGAAGCGGGGCGGACACTGGCGTTTCGGGCAGCCCAAGTCAAGTTGAGCCCCGCTTTAGTCCTGTAAAACGCGGCGGAATCAAGGACAATCAGCCTAGATGCGAGGCGGGAGCCGGAACGAACACCGGCGAGAAGCGGCGCGAGCGCTGCACGGCCCGCACGGCGCCGGGCCGGTAGAGCTGCTTGGTGGCCTCGACGATATGAAGGCCCGCGAAGGGCAGGGAGAAGCCGGCGCCAACCTGCTCCCAGGCCTGGGCGGTCTGGAGCAGGAAGCGGTTGCGCAAGGGCGGCACGTAAAGGGTCTCAGCCCAGCCCTCCGGCGAGAACCAGGTCTGGCGCATGAGGCTTTTCAGCTGCGAGCGGCTGTAGGGCTGGCCATAGCCGAAGGGCGTGGTGTCCATCCGGGCCCACAAGCCCCGCCGGTTCGGCGCCACCAGGATGATCCGCCCGCCCGGGGTGAGAATGCGCCAGATCTCGTGCAGGAGCTCGCTCGGGCTCTCCACGGTCTCCAGGGCATGGACCACGAGCACCCGGTCGATGGAGGCGTCGGGCAGGGGCATCATCAGCGGGTCGACCAGGGCCGAGGCGGAGGCCCCCGTGCTGGGCCAGTTCACCACGCCCTGGTTCGCCGGCATGAAGGCGAGCGTGCGCTCGGTCTCGCCCTTCACGGCCGAGAGATAAGGCGGCGCGTAGCCGAGGCCGAGCACGCGCAACCCCGTCAGCGGGCCCCAGAACCGGTCGATGGCCCGCCCCACGAAGCGGCGCGTCACGGCCCCGAGGGGGCTGGCATAGAAGCCGCGCAGATCGGTGATGTCGATGCTCATGACCTCAACAGGCTGCCTCTCGGGCTCGTCAGACACTGGCAATCGAGGGTTCGGGGTCTGGTTTCACGCGCCGACTGTCCCATGATAGCTCAGAGCACATCAAGACAAGGTTCCTCGATGTCAGCCCAGATCCACGCCTTTCTCTGCCTGCAGGACAATATCGGTGTTCTGATTCACGATCCCAACACGGGCGCCTGCGCGACCATCGATGCGCCCGACGAAGGCGCGATCCTGGCAGCCTTGTCCGAAAAAGGCTGGCAGCTCACCGATATCCTTGTCACCCACCGCCATTCCGATCATGTGCAGGGGATCGACGGCCTGAAGCGCCGCACCGGCTGCCGGGTGGTGGCGCCGGTCAAGGCCCGCGAGGCGGTGCCTCATGCCGACGCCTATGTGCGCGAGGGCGACACGGTGCATGTGGGCGGCCTGCAGGCGCATGTGTGGGAGACGCCTGGGCATTGCCTCGACCACGTCTCCTACTGGTTCGCGGCGGACCGCGCGCTCTTTGCCGGCGATACCCTGTTCACCCTCGGCTGCGGGCGGATGTTCGAGGGCACCTATGCGGAGTTCTGGCACTCGCTGCAGCGGCTTGCGGCCCTGCCGGACGAGGCGCGGGTCTATTGCGGGCACGATTACACGCTCTCGAACGCACGCTTCGCGCTCGCCGCGGATCCGGACAACGCGGCGCTGAAGGCCCGCGCCAAAGAGGCGGAGGATGCGAAGGCTGAAGGCCGCTTCCTGGTGCCGTCGACCATCGGCCAGGAGAAGGCGACCAATCCTTTCCTGCGCGCCGGGGAGCCGGCGCTCGCGAAATCCGTTGATAAGCAGGGAGCCGGCCCAGTCGAGGTGTTCCAGGCCTTGCGCGAATGGAAGAACAGGTTCTGACGTAGCTGCACCCTGCAGGAGCGGACAGCCTCATGAACGATCACAGCCTCATCATCGGACTCGAGAGCCGGCTCCTGAACGCCTGGCCCTCGTTCGACTACCAGGCCTATGACGGCTGGATCCTGCGGCTCGCCAACGGCTATTCGAAGCGCGCCAATTCCGCCACGCCATTCCTGCCCGGTGCAACCCTCGACGACGAGCTCATCGACTATATGATCGCCCGCTTCGTCGAGGCCAATGTGCGCCCGACCTTCCGCCTCAATGGGGTGGAGGCGCATGATGTGGACGAGCGGCTGAAGCTGCGCGGCTTCAAGGAGATCGAGGCGACGCATGTTCTCACCGCGCCCATCAGCAGCGAGGATTGCGAGCGCGACCCCGAGGTTGCCCTTGAGCCTCAGGTCTCCAAGCGCTGGGTGCGGGAGGCCGCAGGATCCTATGGCGGCGACAAGGCCGATGACGAGACCCTGATGAAAATCGTCTCGCGTATCCGGCAGAAGGCAGCTTTCGCCACGCTCAGCCTTGACGACAGGCCCGTCGCCTGGGGCCTCGGGGTGGTGGAGCGGGGCTATGTCGGCCTCTACGACATTGTCGTCGCTCCGGACCTGCGCGGCATCGGGTTAGGCCGTCGCGTGGTGTCGAGCCTCATGGCCTGGGGCTGCGGGGAGGGGGCGCACACGGCCTACCTCCAGGTGCGGGAGGAGAATGAGATCGCCCGATCCCTTTATGGAGCGCTCGGTTTCGGAACCGCCTACCGCTACACCCACCGGGTCATGCCGGGGCGCTCTTCTTCGGTGTGAGTGTAGCCACAAGCGCGCCGGCCACGATGAGGCCGCAGGCGAGCGCGAGCGAGAGGGTCAGCGCCGCATAGCCAGCCACCACCAACAGCAGCGTCGAGAGCACCGGCGTCGCATAGGAGGCGACGCCAAGGAAACGGATGTCGCCCTGCTTCATGCCGATGTCCCACACATAGAAGGCCGCGCCCACCGGACCCAGGCCGAGCGCCAGAACCGCGAGCCATTGCGTCGTCGTCTCGGGCCACACGGTGGTCTCGAAGGCGAGATGGCAGACGAGGCTGAGCAGCGAGGTCGCGAGGCAGAAGCCCGCCACCGCGTCGGTCGGCACCTGGCCGAAGCGGCGGGACAGCACCGAATAGCCGGCCCACAAGAAGGCGGCCACGAAGGCGCACAGATAGCCCGGCATGTATTCCGCCCGCGCGTCGAAGGCGCCGCGTCCGGCGATCAGCACGATGACGCCGGCAAAACCCAGGAGCGCTCCAATGATATGCGCCCGCCGCAGATGCTCGCCTGGAAGGAAGGACGAGAAGAGCACGATCAGGAGTGGCCAGAGATAATTGATTAGCCCCGACTCGGCCGGCGGCGCCCAGCGCAAAGCCGCGAAGTAGAGGGCGTGATAACCGAACAGACCGCCGACACCCAAGGCCCAGACGACGGGCTTCTGGCGCAGGGCTTTGAGACCCTGCGGCCGCACGATCCAGCTCGCCACGCCTACCAGCCCGCCGACCAGGAAGGTCATGGCATTGAGCTGGAAGGGCGGTATCGTGCCAGTCGCCGCCGTGAACAGGGCGAGCATGGACCAGAGCAGGATGGCGGTGAGGCCGATGGTGGTGGCGGTGCGAGTCGTCATGATGACCGCCATAAACGAAAGCCCTCCCGATGAGGAGGGCTATCGTCATTTTGCTGAAACTTCGGCTAGGGCCGTGATCACGCCATGTACTGGCCGCCGTTCACCGACAGGGTCGAGCCGGTGACGAAGCCGGCGTCGTCAGCGGCCAGGAAGAGCACCGTGCGGGCGATCTCCTCCGCCTCGCCGAGACGGCCCACGGGAATGAGCGGGAGAATCTTCGATTTCAGCACCTCTTCCGGCACCGCCTTCACCATCTCGGTGGCGATGTAGCCGGGTGCGATCACGTT
>NZ_JAFBID010000063.1 GCF_016811235.1 Microvirga arabica | reverse complement strand
CAATCCGCAGTTCG
Source organism: Microvirga arabica (assembly GCF_016811235.1). Classification (GTDB taxonomy): domain Bacteria; phylum Pseudomonadota; class Alphaproteobacteria; order Rhizobiales; family Beijerinckiaceae; genus Microvirga; species Microvirga arabica. Next base: position 37,913 of record NZ_JAFBID010000063.1, on the reverse strand, counting down.
TCTCCGTGACTTACGGCGCTGGAGGCTCGACCCGTGAGCGCACGCACGCCACGGTCTCCCGTCCCGTGCAGGAAACGGACCTGAGGCCAGCTGCGCATCTCACCTGCGTGGCCGCCACGAAGGACGAAGTGGATGATGTCGTGCGGTCCTACTGGGATGCAGGCGTGCGTCACATCGTGGCTCTGCGCGGCGATCCGGTCAGCGGCATCGGCACGGCCTATGAGCCCCATCCGGGCGGCTACCAGCAGACCTGCGATCTTGTTGCCGGCATCAAGGCCATCGGCGATTTCGAGGTCTCCGTCTCGGCTTATCCGGAGAAGCATCCCGAAGCATCGTCGCTGGATGCGGATATCGATGCGCTTCAGGCCAAGGTGGATTGCGGTGCGGATCGCGCCATCACGCAGTTCTTCTTCGACAACGATCACTACTTCCGCTTTCTCGATCGCGTGCATGCCCGCGGCATAAACATCCCGATCGTGCCCGGCATCGTGCCGGTGCAGAACTTCAAGCAGACGGCAAACTTCGCCTCGAAGACTGGCGCGAGCGTTCCCGCCTGGCTCGCGGCCCGTTTCGACGGCCTTGAGAACGATGTGGAGACGCGCAAGCTCGTGGCCGCAGCCGTGGCCGCCGAGCAGGTGATCGACCTCGTCGATCGCGGCGTGAGCGAATTCCACTTCTACACCATGAACCGCGCCGACTTGGTCTATGCCATCTGCCATCTGCTTGGCCTGCGCGACCAGAGCGTGAAGGCTGCGGCCTGACATCACCGAAAACACCGTCGACGGCCCACGAGCGGGCTGCGATGCAAAGAGAACAGATCGAATGACTGCTTTCACTCCTCGCCCGGCCAATGGCTCCGACGTGCTCAAGGCACTTCGTGAAGCCGCCTCTAAGCGGATCCTCGTGCTCGACGGTGCGATGGGCACAGAGCTGCAGCGCTCGCGCTTCTCGGAAGAGGATTTTCGCGGCGAGCGCTTCAAGAACTGGACGCAGGACGTCAAGGGCAACAACGATCTCTTGATCCTCACGCAGCCGGATGCGGTGCGCAACGTGCATCTCGACTACTTCCGCGCCGGTGCGGACATCGTCGAGACGAACACCTTCTCCGGCACCTCCATCGCGCAGGCCGATTACGGCATGGAGGAGATCGTCTACGAGCTCAACGTCGACGGCGCGCGTCTTGCCCGTGAGGCCGCGCTGATCGCCGAGAAGGAGGATGGCCGCCGCCGTTTCGTGGCTGGCGCCGTTGGCCCGACGAACCGCACGCTCTCCATCTCCCCCGACGTGAACAACCCTGGCTATCGCGCCGTGACCTTCGATCAGGTGCGCGAGGCTTATGCCGAGCAGGTGAGAGGACTGGTCGATGGCGGGTCCGAGATCATCCTGATCGAGACGATTTTTGACACGCTGAACGCCAAGGCCGCCATCGTGGCCACGCAGCAGGTCTTTGCCGAGAAGGGTGTCAAGCTGCCCGTGATGATCTCCGGCACGATCACGGATCTCTCCGGCCGCACGCTGTCGGGCCAGACACCCGAGGCCTTCTGGTATTCCGTGCGCCATGCGGAACCGTTTTCCATCGGCCTCAACTGCGCCCTCGGCGCACGTGAGATGCGGGCGCACATTCAGGAGATCGGCAGGGTTGCCGATACCCTCGTCTGTGCTTATCCGAATGCGGGCCTGCCGAACGAGTTCGGCCTCTACGATGAGCGTCCCGAGGCCACCGCCTCGATGCTGGCGGAGTTTGCCGATTCAGGTCTCGTGAACGTGGTCGGCGGCTGCTGCGGCACCACGCCGGAGCATATCGGCGCCATCGCGGAAGCGGTCGCCGGCAAGGCACCACGCTCGGTTCCGAAGGTGCAGCCGCTCATGCGCCTGTCGGGTCTTGAGCCCTTCACGCTCACCTCCGACATTCCCTTCGTAAACGTAGGCGAGCGCACGAACGTCACCGGCTCCGCCAAGTTCCGCAAGCTCATCACCAACAACGACTATGCGGCTGCGCTCGATGTGGCGCGCGATCAGGTGGCGAACGGCGCGCAGATCATCGACGTCAACATGGACGAGGGCCTGCTCGATTCCGAGAAGGCCATGGTCGAGTTCCTCAACCTTGTGGCCGCCGAGCCTGACATCGCGCGAGTGCCAGTAATGGTAGACTCGTCCAAGTTCCACGTCATCGAGGCCGGCCTCAAGTGCCTGCAGGGCAAGGCCATCGTGAACTCGATCTCCATGAAGGAGGGCGAGGCGGCTTTCATCGAGCAGGCGAGGATCTGCCGCGCTTATGGCGCTGCCGTCGTGGTCATGGCCTTCGACGAGGTCGGTCAGGCTGACACGTTGGAGCGCAAGGTCGAAATCTGCACTCGCGCTTACAAGATTCTCACCGAGCAGGTGGGCTTCCCGCCGGAGGACATCATCTTCGATCCGAACGTGTTCGCGGTCGCCACCGGCATCGAGGAGCACAACGGCTATGGGGTCGACTTCCTCGAGGCGACGCGCATCATCCGCGAGACGCTCCCGCATGCCCATATCTCGGGCGGCGTGTCGAACCTGTCCTTTTCCTTCCGCGGCAACGAGCCCGTGCGCGAGGCTATGCACTCGGTGTTTCTGTTCCACGCCATCAAGCTCGGCATGGACATGGGCATCGTCAATGCAGGTCAGCTTGCAGTCTACGACGAGATCGATCCGGAACTGCGCGAGCTGTGCGAGGACGTGGTGCTCAACCGCCGCCCTGACGCGACCGAGCGCCTTCTCGAAGCGGCTCCCCGCTTCAAGGGCGACGGCACCGGCGCCGTGAAGGCGGCCGATCTCGAATGGCGCTCGTGGCCCGTCGAGAAGCGCATTGAGCATGCGCTCGTCAACGGCATCACCGAGTTCATCGAGCAGGATACGGAAGAGGCGCGCCAAGGTGTCGAGCGCCCGCTGCATGTGATCGAAGGTCCGCTCATGGCCGGCATGAACGTGGTGGGCGATCTTTTCGGCGCCGGAAAAATGTTCCTCCCGCAGGTGGTGAAGTCCGCCCGCGTGATGAAGCAGGCAGTCGCCTATCTGATGCCGTTCATGGAGGCCGAGAAGGCCGCCTCCGGCGTGACCGAGCGTTCCGTTGCCGGCAAGGTGCTGATGGCGACTGTGAAGGGCGACGTGCACGATATCGGCAAGAACATCGTCGGCGTGGTTCTGGCCTGCAACAACTACGAGGTTATCGATCTCGGCGTCATGGTGCCGGCCCAGAAGATCCTGGAGACCGCGCGCCGGGAGAACGTGGACGTGATCGGCCTCTCCGGCCTCATCACGCCATCCCTCGACGAGATGGTGAACGTGGCAAACGAGATGGAGCGCGAGGGCTTCGAGATCCCGCTGCTTATCGGTGGTGCCACCACAAGCCGCGTGCACACGGCGGTGAAGATCCACCCGAACTACAACAAGGGTCAGGCGGTCTACGTGACGGATGCGAGTCGTGCCGTCGGCGTTGTATCCTCGCTGCTCTCGTCCGACATGAAGGATGGCTATGTGGAGACGCTCCGGGCCGAGTACCGCAAGGTCGCGGATGCGCATGCGCGCTCGGAAGCCGACAAGCAGCGCCTTCCCATCGAGAAGGCTCGCGCCAACAGCCTGAAGATCGACTGGGCAGGTTACCAGCCGCCGAAGCCCACCTTCACCGGCGCGCGGGTGTTCCGCAGCTACGATGTGGGCGAGCTGGTACCCTACATCGACTGGACGCCGTTCTTCCAGACCTGGGAGCTGAAAGGCCGCTTCCCGGCCATCCTCGAGGACGAGAAGCAGGGCGAAGCCGCGCGCCAGCTCTGGGACGATGCGCAAGCCATGCTCAAGCAACTCGTCGAGGAGCGCTGGTTCAACCCGAAGGCGATGATCGGCTTCTGGCCCGCCAACGCTGTGGGCGACGACATCCGTCTCTTCACGGGCGAAAGCCGCTCGGAACAGCTTGCCACCTTCCATGGCCTGCGCCAGCAGCTCTCCAAGCGCGACGGCAAGCCGAACATCTGCCTGTCGGATTTCGTCGCGCCCGTCGAGAGCGGCAAACCCGATTGGATCGGTGCCTTTGTGGTGACGTCCGGCATCGAGGAGGTGCGGATCGCCGAGAGGTTCGAGCGCGCCAACGACGATTACCGCTCGATCATGGTGAAGGCGCTGGCCGACCGCATCGCGGAGGCTTTTGCCGAGCGCATGCACGAGCGCGTGCGTAAGGAATTCTGGGCCTACGCGCCAAACGAGAACCTCGGTAGCGACGGTCTGATCGGCGAAGAATACCAGGGCATCCGTCCAGCGCCCGGCTACCCGGCTCAGCCCGATCACACCGAGAAGGAAACGCTCTTCAGCCTGCTCGAAGCCGAGCGGCGTATCGGCGTCAAGCTCACAGAGTCCTATGCCATGTGGCCAGGCTCCTCGGTGTCGGGCCTCTACCTGTCGCACCCGGAGGCGTATTACTTCGGCGTCGCCAAGGTCGAACGCGATCAGGTGGAGGATTACGCTGGGCGCAAGGGCATGAGCGTCGCGGAGGTAGAGCGCTGGTTGAGCCCGATCCTCAACTACGATCCGGCAAGCTACAGGGTGATGGCGGCGGAGTAAGGGGTTCTACTCCCGCCGCAGCGCCTCTATCGGGTCGAGCTTCGCCGCGCGCTGCGCCGGATAGAACCCGAAGAAGATGCCCACCAATGCCGAGAAACCCACGGCCATAAAGATGGCGTTCGTCGACACGAGCGAGGGCCAGCCGGCGAGTTGCGCCACGAGATAAGCGGCCCCCGCGCCGAGCGCGATGCCGAGTGCGCCGCCGATGGTGGAGAGCGTGGTTGCCTCGATGAGGAACTGGCTGCGGATGTCGCGCGGGCGGGCGCCCACCGCCAGCCGCAGGCCTATCTCCCGCGTGCGCTCGGTGACGGAGACCAGCATGATGTTCATGATGCCGATACCGCCGACAAGCAGCGACACAGCTGCGACTGCGGCAAGCAGCATGGAGAGCGTGTTGGCGGAAGCCGATGCGGTGTTGGCAATCTCGGTCAGGTTGCGGATCGAGAAATCGTCCTCCTGTTCGCCGGTAATGCGGTGGCGCTGGCGCAGCAGCTCCGTCATGCTCTCGATACCTGGTTCGATGTCGCTCTCGTTGGCGAACTTCACGAAGATCGAGCCGACGGAGCCATCCTTGGCGTAGTTGCGGCCGATCACGCGGCGCCGACCCGCGTCGAGCGGCACGAAGATCACGTCGTCCTGGTCCTGTCCGAAGGCGGACTGGCCTTTCGATGCCATCACGCCGATGACGCGAAACGGCACGTTGCGCACGCGCACGATCTGATCGATGGGATCGTCCTCGCCGAAGAGGTTGCGCGCCACCGTCTGCCCGAGAAGGATGACGATCTCGCCGCGGCGCACCTCCTCCGGATCGAAGGTGCGCCCGGTGGCGACATCCCATTCGCGGGCCGCGAACCAGTCGAGATCGATGCCGTAAATCCGCGTGCCCCAGTTGCTGCCGCCGGCCACCACCTGCGCGCCGCCTTGCACGAAGGGTGCTGCCGCCACCACGCCGTCGATCTCGCGCCGGATCGCCTGCGCGTCCTCGTCGGTGAGCGAGGAGGCCGCGCCTGCACCGAGCCGTGCGCCGCCCTGCGTGACGTTCCCGGGCGTCACGATGGCGAGGTTGGCGCCCAGCGAGCGGATCTGCTGGTCGACGAGATTGCGCGCGCCGGAGCCGATGGCCACCATGGCAATGACGGCCGCCACACCGATCACGATACCCAGCATGGTGAGCAGGCTGCGCAGAGCGTTGGCCATGATGGCGGAGAGGGCGGAGCGGATCGCCTCGATCAATCTCATTCGGCCGCCTCCGGCGCGAGATCGCGGGCATCGACCGGTGTCTGGCGGCGATCTTCGGTCACGCGCCCGTCGCGGAAGCGCACGAGGCGTTGCGCGTGCCGCCCCACCTCCGCATCGTGCGTCACGAGAACGATGGTGACGCCCTCGCGGTTGAGCTCCTGGAACAGCGCCATGATCTCGTTCGCCGTGCGGCTGTCGAGGGCACCGGTCGGCTCATCGGCGAGCAGGAGGCTCGGGCTGTTGACGAGGGCACGGGCAATCGCCACGCGCTGCTGCTGCCCGCCGGAGAGCTGCATCGGGCGGTGACGGGCGCGGTCCGCAAGACCGACGCGGCCGAGCGCCTGCAGGGCACGCTCGCGGCGGGTTCTGCGGTCGAGGCCCGCATAGACCATCGGCAGTTCCACGTTCCCTAGGGCATCGACGCGCGGCAGCAGGTTGAACTGCTGGAACACGAAGCCGATCTCGCGGTTGCGCAGGCGCGCCAGGCCATTAGCATCGAGGCTCTCGACGGCATTGCCCGCGAGCCGGTAATGGCCGCCCGTCGGCCGGTCGAGACAGCCGATCAGGTTCATGAAAGTGGACTTGCCCGAGCCCGAAGGACCCATGACGGCGACAAAATCGCCCTGATCGATATCGAGGGACACGCCATCGAGCGCCACGACACGCCCTGCATCGAGGTTGTAGACCCGGCTGAGATCGCGTGTTTCGATGAGAGCCACGGGGCGTGTTCCTAGAACATCCGCGGCGGACGCGGACGGCTTCTCGCGCCACCATTCGCGTTGTCCGCCGCATCGGCGCGCGCAGCCCCGACGATGATCGCAGCGCCTTCCTGCAGATCGCCGCGCAGGATCTCGGTATAGGCGCCGTCGGTTGCGCCGAGGCGAACCGGCACCGGCTGCGGATTGCCGTCATCGCCCACGCGATAGACACGCCCCCTGGCGCCCTCGTCCTGATCCGACGCAGCCTGATCGCGACGCGCACGGCGTCTCGGCTCCTGGCCTTCCGACGGAGCGCTCCGGGCTTCGCTGGCCATTAGGGCGGCCGGAGGGCGGAAGCGCAGGGCGGCGTTCGGAATGCGCAGCACATCCTCGCGCTCGTCCGTGACGATCTGGAGGTTCGCCGTCATCCCGGGCAGCAGCGCCTAGTCCTGATTGCGCACGCTGATAACCGCCGTGTAGGTGACCACGTTCTGCACCGTCTGCGCGGCCAGGCGCACCATGCGCACCCGGCCGTCGAAGGTGCGGTTCGGATAAGCGTTGACCGTAAACGAGACCTTCTGCCCCTCCTGGAGGCGCCCGACATCGGCCTCATCGATATTGGCGTAGATGTCGATCTCTCTCAGGTCCTGCGCGATGGTGAACAGGGTGGGCGAGGAGAGCGAGGCTGCGACCGTCTGGCCGAGCTCGACTTCGCGCTTCACCACCACGCCGTCGACCGGCGACTTGATCTCCGCGCGGCCAAGATCGATCTCGATGTCTCTGAGCTTCGCCTGCCGCTGCAGGATGATCGCCTCGGCGGATTTCACATTCGCTTCCGCCAGCGCGAGATCGGCCTTCAACCCGAGCGTCTCTGCTTGGTTGGACGCAATCTGCGCATCGGACGAGGCGAGGTTCGCCGTCTGAATGTCGACCTGGGTGCGGGCCTGCTCCAGGGCCGCCTGCGTTCCCACTGCGCGCGTGTTGAGTTGCGTCTGCCGCTCGCTCCCGCGCTGTGCTTCCTCCAGCTGGGCCTGAGTCCGATCACGCTGCGCCCGAAGGTCGGCGGCCTGCGCTTCGGCGCGCTGAAGCGCCGAGCGGGCTTTGTCGATCTGGGCGCGTTTTGTGTCGAGGTCGGCTCTCGCCTGGGCGAGATCCGCCAGCGCCGCATCGCGGCGCGACTTGATCTGCTCGGCATAGAGTCGGGCCACCACCTGGCCTTCTTTCACGGGTGTGTTGTAGTCGGCCAGGATCTCGACCACCTGGCCGGAGAGTTGCGAACCCACGAGCACCGTCGTGACGGGGTTGAGCGTGCCCGTGGCGCGCACGCTCGCGGTGATCGGGCCGCGATCAACCGTGCCGAGGCGATAGGCCTGGTCCGAGGCGTTGCCGCCCGTGGGCTTCCACAGGACGAAGCCCGCGCCTCCTGCAATCAGAAGAATGCCAAGCAACCAGACCCAGACGCGCCGCAACGAGAAACCCTCTCCAGCATGGGATGTCATGCCGGGCGATTGTGGCCGATTTCCTATAGTGTTGCGAGTTAACTCTTTGTCATGCAGCGGCTTGCGGCCGGGCTGCGATCAAATTGCGCAGGGTCGTGATCGTGGAGGCATCCGCCACGCCGTCCACGCGCTCGGGCCGGAAATGACGCTGAAAGGCGGCCACCACCTTCTCCGTGTCCTCGTCGAAGACCCCGTTGATCTTCAGGCCGTAGCCGTACATCACGAGCATGGCCTGCAGGGCCTCGATGGGCATGCCCTGGTCGCCGCGGGAGAAGAACCGGCCGTCGCTGGTGGCTGCCGGCGTGACCCAGTGGCCGACGCCCGCCTCGTGCAGGGTCTTCCAGGGAAAGAGCTCGCCGGGATCGACCTTGCGACCGGGCGCCACATCCGAATGGCCGAGCACGCGGGTGGCCGGAATGCGCCAGCGGGTGACGATGTCCTTCGCCAGCGCGGCCACGCTCTCGATCTGCTCCGCGGGAAAGGGCGGCAGACCGCCCGGGTGGCCGGGATTGGCGATCTCGATGCCGATGGAGCAGGAATTGATGTCGGTCTCCCCGTCCCAGGAGGAGAGGCCCGCATGCCAGGCCCGGCGCGATTCCGGCACCAGCTGCAGCACGCGGCCGTCGCCGAACACGAAGTAGTGGGCTGAGACCTGCGAGACCGGATTGCACAGCCATTGCAGCGCTTCGCCCTCGTCGGGCATGCCGGTGTAGTGCAGGATGAGCATGCTGGGGCGTCGGCCGTCCTTGCGCTCTCCGTGGTTGGGAGAGGGGAACACCTTGGCGGCCAGCGGGCTCTCCGGTGTCAGGGCGCTCATGCGGTCACCGGATGTTCCGCTCGGCGGCAACGCGTTCCCAGGCCGCGTTGATGGCAGCGAGCCGCTCAGTGGCGATCTTCACGGCCTCGGGCGGCAGGCCTCGGGCGATCTCCCGGTCCGGGTGGTTGTCGGCGGCGAGCTTGCGATAGTGCCGCTTCAGCTCCTCGTCGCTCATGCTCCGGTCGGCCTTGAGGATAAGATAAGGATCGTCGTTACGCTGCACGTGGCGGGCGGCGATGCGCTCGAAATCCACGTCCGAGAAGGCGAAGATCGTCGCCACGTCCTTGAGATAGACGTATTCGGCCTCGTGGACCGCCTCGTCCGCCTTGGCAATGTGGAACAGGCCGTCGAGCACGTCCTCGAGAAGCGCAGGCTCCTCGCTGAACTCTTCGTGTATCTGGCGGGCGTAGGCCTCGAAGCCGTCCGAGGTCTGCATGGCGAGGTTGAACAGGCGCTCCACCTTGTCGTGCTCGCTGTCCGGCACCTCGACAATCTGCTCGAAGGCTCGGACCTCCACGTCGACCACCACGCCGTCGGCCTTCGCCATCTTGGCCGCGAGCGCCACGAGTCCCATGGTGAAAACAACGTCGCGCGGCGGCTTTCCGAACAAAGCGCCTTCGCGATCGACGAGAACGTGGCCGGCAACGCCGCCCAGGAGAGCGCCTATCGGCCCGCCAAACGCGAGGCCTATGCCGGCGCCTCCGAGCTTACCCCAAATCGACTGAATCATCTTGGAAATAGTCGTACGCTCAAGTGCGGGCAAAAGAAAAGGGGCCGAGAATGTCTCGGCCCCTGAAATTCGCGGTTCTGCGCGATTAGCGGCAGTACACGTTGCCGTAGACGTCCTGGTACGTGCCGTAGGGGCAGGCCGGGCCGCGCGGAGCCGTCGAGGCGCCCACGATGGCGCCGCCGGCGCCGCCGATAGCCGCACCGGCCAGAGCGCCGCTTGCCGAGCCGGTGGCTGCGCCGCCGATCGCCGCACCGGCGAGGCCGCCGATGGCTGCGCCGCCGACGGCACGCTCACCAGGAGTATTGCAGGCGGCCATCGAGAGGGTGAGGGCACCGGCGGCAATGGCTGTCATGATCTTCTTCATGGAGGCTTCCCTGTTGTTGAGCGGGCCGTTGGCCCGGCGGTAGTTAGCTTGACCTTACGTTGTCGCCAACTCCTGGGCGGGGAAAGAGTTCCTCCAACACGCGGGAGAGGGCGAAGTTCAAAGCCATTTCAAGGCTAGAATTGCGTTGTAGGGCCCAAGCCTCACGAAGACAATACGGTCAAGCTTGAACCTATTCTGAACAAAATTGTGCCGTGAGGTGCCACATCTTCGCCTCATTTCGCCGTCACCCAGCGCCCCCTCATGGTTACCGCCAGCTGGAGTTTCGGTTTGACTTGGCAACACTTCCTCAGAACGCTGGCGATTGCAGGCCTTGGTGCAACGGCTCTCGTTGTGGCATCGCAGGCTCGGGCGAGCGGAGGCGAGAGCGCTCCCATCTCTCCCGACCAGGCTGAGCAGTACCTCGGTGCGGCGGCGGCTGAGGCCGCTGCCTTCGCCGCAGAGGAAGCTGCCATTGCTGCTGCCGAGGAGACGCCTGAGCCGGACACCAAATCCGCAGGCAAGAAGAAACCCAAGGAAGCGGCGGCCCCCAAGCCCCTGGCAGACAAGGCGGACAAGGCGCCATCCAAGAAGATCGCAACAGTGACGGCAGAGCCGGAAGAGGCGGACCAGCAGACCGCGTCCCTCCCTGTGCCGCTGGCCGGTTCCGGCTTGAAGGCCCGCATGCCCGATGCCGCTCGCGCCGTTGCGCTCAAGCCTCTCATTGCCCGCCATGCCTCCGAGCACGGGCTGCCTTTTGAGCTGGCCGATGCCGTAATCCGGATCGAGAGCCGCTACAATGCAGGCGCCCGCAACGGCCCGAACGTGGGCCTCACCCAGATCAATGTTCGCACGGCGCAGTCGCTGGGCTACAAAGGCGATGCTGCGGGCCTCCTCGATGCGGAAACCAATCTCCGCTATGGCCTCAAGTACCTGGCCACCGCCTACAAGCTCGCGGGCGGCGACACCTGCGGCACGATCCTGCGCTACCAGTTCGGCCACCGCACCCAGACCATGACGACTGCGTCGCGGGCCTATTGCGCCAAGGTGAAGGTGATCACGGCGGCGGCCGATTAGAGCATCGGACCCAAAAGTGGATCTGCACTTTTGGGTCCGATGCTCAAGTCTTCGCCCTTGACGGCAGGACCCTTTTGGCACCACATCCCGTCCGTCAGCTGGCCGGGCGGCCGCTTCGAGTTCAGCTCGGGGAGGAAAGTCCGGGCTCCATGGAAGCAAGGTGCCGGATAACGTCCGGCGGGGGTAACCCTAGGGAAAGTGCCACAGAAAGCAGACCGCCCCGCTAGGTCTTCGGACCCCGGGGTCAGGGTGAAAGGGTGCGGTAAGAGCGCACCGCGGACGCAGCAATGCGGACGGCATGGTAAACCCCACCAGGAGCAAAACCGAATAGGGACGACAGGCGCTCGCGCCAGGCCTGCTTCCAGGCTGGTCGTCCGGGTTGGTTGCTTGAGGCGTTCAGCAATGATCGTCCCAGAGGAATGGTCGCCGCGTCCAAGGTCTTAAACTTTGGGCCCTACAGAACCCGGCTTACAGGCCGGCTGACCCCATCTATCCACAGGCCACAATCTGCAAGAAAGCGGAGCAAACCTTTGCTCCGCTTACGATTCATTAACCGTAAATGCGTCTCATGGGGAACGCATGCCACAAGGCCTGCGCTCGACCTCCGTTCCGTTGACGACCATATTATCCCATGTTATCCCAAACCATCCCGTCGACGGTGTCTTCCGAAGGGGGCGTCAAGCACCCAAGAAGTGCTGGCGTGCTGCTTCGGAAAGTAGCGTCACCACCGACAACGGGTGGCAGATCCTCAGGATCTGCCGGGGGGCTGACAATCAGGAGCGTGCGAGCTGCGGCCAATGAACCGCTTCGTGTCCAATTTCACCAACAAGTTGGATTCGAAGGGTCGCGTCTCGATCCCCGCATCCTTCAGGGCCGTGCTGGCCCGGGATGGATTCGAGGGGCTCTACGTACATCCGGCGCTCGATGCGCCGGCGCTGGACGCAGGCGGCAACGTGCTTCTGAACGAGATCGATGCGTTCTTGTCGACGCTGTCGCCCTATTCGGACGAACGGGATCAGCTGTCGACGGCATTGTTCGGGACCAGCGAGATTCTGAAGGTCGATCCGGAGGGGCGTGTCATCCTGACGGACACAGTGAAAGTGCATGCCGGGATCGGCGATACGGTGACGTTCGTCGGACTTGGTCACAAGTTCCAGATTTGGGAGCCCGAGCGCTTCCGTGCGCACTTGGAGGAGGCGCGCACGAAGGTCAGAGACCTGAAGAAAGCGTTGGGCAATCGAGTTTTGGAGCCAAGGCTAGTGCAGAACACCTCACCAGGAGTACGGGAACGATGATGGGACGCGGCGACGGCCCAGGAGCCGGAGCCGCTGGCGGACCGTCCCGTCACGTTCCTGTTCTCCTGGCGGAGGTTGGCACAGCGCTCGATGCGGATCGCGGTGGCGTCTTCATCGACGGCACGTTCGGCGCTGGCGGCTACACGCGCGCCATTCTCGATGCCCATCCGCAGAACAAGGTGATCGCCATCGACCGCGATCCGGATGCGATCTCAGGCGGTGCGGCGCTTAGCGCCAAATTCAAGAAACGTCTGATGCTCGTGCCGGGCCGCTTCGGCGATCTTGACGACATCGCGCGCGCACAAGGATTTGAGAGCGTCGACGGCGTGGTGCTCGACATCGGCGTGTCGTCCATGCAGCTCGATCAGGCCGAGCGCGGCTTCTCGTTCCGCAACGAGGGGCCGCTCGACATGCGCATGGAGCAGTCGGGCCCGAGCGCAGCAGACCTCGTCAACGAAGCCTCCGAAGCCGAACTCGCCGACATCTTCTATCATTACGGTGAGGAGCGCCGCGCCCGCGCCGTTGCGCGCGCGGTGATTGAAGCGCGGCGCCGCCAGCCTTTCGAGACCACGCGGCAGCTGGCCGATCTGGTGGCCTCCCTGATCCGGCAGGAGCCTGGCGGCATCCACCCCGCCACACGCGTGTTTCAGGGCCTTCGCATCGCCGTCAACGACGAGCTCGGCGAACTGGTGCGCGCCTTGCATGCGGCCGAGCGCATCCTGAAGCCCGGCGGACGTCTCGTGGTCGTCACGTTCCACTCGCTCGAAGACCGCATCGTGAAGCAGTTCTTCAGTGTTCGCACCGGCCGTGCGCCGACGGGCTCCCGCCATCTGCCGACCGCAGCAGCCCCTGAAGCGACATTCGATGCCATCACCCGCGGCCCTGTCGCGCCGAGCGAGCAGGAGATGGCACGCAATCCGCGAGCGCGCTCGGCAAAGCTGCGCGCGGGTGCTCGCACCGATACGCCGCCGCAGGAACCCCTGAGCGCCATCACCATGCTGGCCGAACTGCCGCAGACAGCCGAGAAAAAGGGAGGGCGCCGGTGATCCGACTGCTCCATATCATCGCGATCTCCGCCCTCATCGCATCGGCGGGTTACGCCTATTCGGTCAAGTACGAGACTCTCTACTATGTGGAGCAGGTGGCGAAGCTGAAGTCGCAGGTCAGCCGCGAGCGCGAGGCCATCGCCGTGCTGCAGGCCGAGTGGCAATACCTCGACCGTCCGGACCGCCTTCAGGAGGCCGCCGACAAGCACCTCGACCTTCAGGCATTGAAGATCCAGCAGCTCGCGCGCCTCTCCGACCTGCCGAACCGGCCGTCCCGCGAGGACGAGATCGGCCGCAAGCTCGAAGCGCTTGGGTTGCTTGAGCCGACCTCCACGCCGAAGGACAGGAATTCGGCCGCCCGCACTCCGACGACTCAAACTCCGAAACGGTGAGCCTCGTGTCGCAAGAGCCCCAAACCGAATGGCAGGGTCAGAGCCTTCCCGCAAAGCGTGGCGTGCTCGGCCATGCTCGTGAATTGTTCCGTCTGCGCCACGACAAGAGCACATCGCGCGTGGGCCTTGCGGCTGTGTGCTTCGTCGGCCTGTTCGGCCTGATCGGCGGACGTCTCGTGCATCTCGCACTCACCAGCGAGAACACGAGCGAGGTGCGCCGCGCAGCCTCATCGGAAATTTCCGCCGCGCGCCCGGATATCGTGGACCGCAATGGTGATATCCTCGCAACCGACGTGAAGATGGTGTCGGTCTTCGCCGAGCCGCGCAACATCGTCGACAAGGACGAGGCGGTCGAGCTGCTGACCGCCGTGCTGCCGGATCTCGACGCCACGGATCTGCGCAACAAGCTCGGCACGAAGAAGGGCTTCGTCTGGGTCAAGCGCGAGATTACCCCGCGCCAACAGGCGGAGGTGCATCGCCTGGGCATTCCCGGCATCGGCTTCCTGCCTGAGAACAAGCGCGTCTATCCCAACGCCGAGGCCGCCGCTCACGTGCTCGGTTTCGCCAACGTGGACAACGTGGGTATCGCCGGCATCGAGAAATACATCGACAGCATGGGCCTGCAGGACCTCAACGGCGCAGGCTTCAACATCTCGGCCGCCGACCTGAAGCCCATCCAGCTCTCCCTCGATCTGCGCGTCCAGCATGCCCTTCGCGACGAGCTTGCCAAAGGTATGGCGAAGTTCAAGGCCAAGGCCACGGCAGGCGCGATCCTGGATGTGAATACAGGCGAGATCATCGCCCTCGTGTCGCTGCCCGACTATGATCCCAACAACCCGGTCGATGCCCTCGACAAGGACCGGATCAACCGCATCAATGTCGGTGTGTTCGAGATGGGATCGACTTTCAAGGCGCTCACCGTCGCCATGGCGCTCGATTCCGGCAAGTACAACATCAACTCGACCTTCGACGCACGCTCTGGCCTGCGCTACGGCCGCTTCACCATCGGCGACTATCATCCGACCCGGCGCGTTCTCACCACGCCGGAAGTGTTCGTGCATTCGTCGAATATCGGCACCGCCCGCATGGCGCTCGGCATCGGCGTCGAGGGCCACAAGGCCTTCCTGCGCAAGATGGGCCAGCTGACCCGCCTTGAGACGGAGCTTCCGGAGAGTGCGTTGCCGATCGTTCCGCCGCGCTGGGGCGAGCTGAACACCATGACCATCGCGTTCGGCCACGGTCTTGCGGTCGCGCCGCTCCAGGCGCTCTCGGCCGTGGGCGCGCTGGTGAACGGCGGCATCATGATCAAGCCGACCTTCCTGAAGCGGACGGCGGAAGAGGCGCGCCAGAACGCCTTGCAGGTGCTCAAGCCCGAGACGAGCGAGGCGATGCGCTATGTGATGCGCCTCAACGCTTCGACGCCGGAGGGGTCCGCCGGCAATGCCTCGATTGCCGGCTTCTTCGTCGGCGGCAAGACTGGCACCGCCGAGAAGGTGATCAACGGCCGCTACGCCAAGAACAAGAACTTCACCACCTTCACGGCGGTGGTGCCATCCGACAAGCCCAAATACGTGTTCCTGACTATCATGGACGAGCCGCAGGCGGTGGAGGGCACCTACGGGTTCTCGACCGCAGGCTGGAACGCGGCTCCCGTGACGGGCAACATCATCGAGCGTATCGCGCCGCTGCTCGGCGTGCCGCCGCGCTTCGAGCCGCCGGCTCAGCCGTTCCCGCTCATGTCGCGCCTCGGCGCCTGGGGCAGCAACCGATGAACACACGGACTATGAATCTCGGCGATCTTATTGAACTCGCGGCAGGCGACGCTCAGGCGTCCCTTGCCATTTCGAAGATCGCCTCGGACAGCCGCAAGGTGGAGCCCGGCACCCTGTTCTTTGCCGTGCCCGGCACTAAGGTGGACGGCATGAGCTTCGTGCCGCAGGCCGCCGCCGCAGGCGCGGTCGCCATCGTGGGCGAGGCTGAGCGTCCATCCGATCTGTCGCAATCCGTGGCCTATGTGCAGGTGAAGGACGTGCGCCGGACGTTGGCTCTGGCGGCCGCACGCTTTTACCCCAAGCAACCCGAGAAGGTCGTCGCCGTCACCGGCACGAGCGGCAAGAGCTCGGTGGCGGATTTCATCCGCCAGCTCTTCGCGCATCTGGGCTACAAATCCGCCAGCGTCGGAACGCTCGGCATCATCACGTCGGACGGTGCGGCCTACGGCTCGCTCACCACGCCCGATCCGATCTCCCTGCACGAGAGCTTCGACCGTCTGGCCAACGACGGCGTCACGCGATTGGCCATGGAGGCGTCCTCGCACGGCATCGACCAGCGCCGCCTCGACGGGGTGCGGTTGCAGGCGGCGGGCTTCACCAATCTCGGCCGCGATCATCTCGATTATCATGCCACGACCGAAGCCTATGCGGCCGCAAAGCTTCGTCTCTTCGACACGCTTCTGCCGCAGGATGCGCCTGCCATCATCAATGCGGACGGCCCTTATGCGGACGTGTTCCTGCACGGGGTCCGCAATCGCGGGCTCGAAGTCATCACCACCGGCAGCATGGGCGAGACCATCCGTCTCGTCGAAGCGCGTGCGGAAGGCTTCACGCAGGCGCTGACCATCGAAGCTTATGGAAGAACGTTCCAGACCACCCTGCCGCTTCTCGGCGCCTTCCAGGTCGAGAATGCGCTCGTCGCCGCGGGCCTCGTGCTGGCCGTGGAAGGCGAGGGCCGTGCGGCCGAGGTGTTCGAAGGGTTTAAAAACCTCAAGGGCGTGCGCGGCCGCCTGGAGCAGGTAGGCGAGGTGGATGGCGCCATCTGCATCGTCGATTATGCCCATAAGCCCGATGCGCTTGCCCATGTGCTCGATGCCTTGCGGCCGTTCGTGACGGGAAAGCTGTTCTGCATCGTCGGCTGCGGCGGCGACCGGGATCAGGGCAAGCGCCCGCTCATGGGCCGCATCGCCAGCGATAAGGCGGATGTGGTCATCGTGACGGACGATAATCCTCGCTCCGAGGACCCGGCCGCCATCCGGGCCGAGGTCATGAAGGGCGCGCCTCGCGCCAGGGAGATCGGCGACCGTGCGGAGGCCATCCGCACGGCGGTCAGCGAGCTTCGCCGGGGCGATATTCTGGTCGTGGCTGGCAAAGGCCATGAAACGGGCCAAATCATCGGCGACCGGACCCTGCCGTTCTCGGACCACGACGAGGTCCGGGCGGCCATTGCAGCGAGGCAGGGATGAATTCTCCCCTTTGGACACGAGACGAGATTGCAGCCGCCACCGGCGCCCGCATCGGCGGCGGCTTCGCGGAAGGCACAGGCGCGTCCATCGACACGCGCACGCTCGAGCCGGGCGATCTTTACTTCGCCATCAAGGGCGATGTGCATGACGGGCACGATTTCGTGTCGGCCGCCCTGGAGAAGGGCGCATCCGCTGCGGTCGTGTCCGAGGAAAAGGCTCCTGGCTTCGCAGGGGCTGACAGGCTGATCGTGGTACCCGATGTGCTCGAGGCCATGCGCCAGATGGGCCGCGCGGCCCGTGCGCGCACGAATGCCAAGATCGTCGCCGTCACCGGCTCGGTCGGCAAGACCGGCACGAAGGAGGCCATGCGCGCTGCGCTCTCCCGCCAAGGCGCGACCCACGCGTCGGTTGCGTCCTACAACAACCATTGGGGCGTGCCGCTGACGCTCGCCCGCATGCCGCGCGAAACCACGTTCGGGGTGTTCGAGATCGGCATGAACCATGCCCACGAGATCCTGCCGCTCACCGGCATGGTGCGCCCGCATGTGGCAGTGATCACCACGGTAGAGCCGGTTCATATCGAGTTCTTCCCCTCGCTCTGGGGCATCGCGGACGCCAAAGGCGAGATCTTTTCGGGCCTGGAGCCCGGCGGCACGGCGGTGATCAACCGCGACAATGCTTATTTCGAGCGCATGCGCGCCCACGCCTATGCCTCCGCGGCCGGCCGCGTGATCACCTTCGGCGAGCACGAGGCGGCGGACATCCGTGCGAACCGCATCATTGTGAAGCCCGATCATTCGGTGGTCGACGCCACGATCTTCGGCCAGCCCCTGACCTATAGGATCGGCACGGCGGGTCGTCACCACGCGCTCAATTCCCTGAGCGTGCTCGCAGCCTCCCATGCGCTCGGCGCGGATATCGCCCTGGTGGCGCTGTCCTTCGCCGAGCTGAAGCCCCCGGTCGGGCGCGGCGAGCGCACCATGCTGAGCATCGGGGAGGGCGAGGCCCTGCTGATCGACGAGAGCTACAACGCCAATCCGGCCTCCATGCGCGCGGCGCTTGCCAATCTCGGTGCGGTGGAGCTGGGGCGCGGGGCGCGGCGGATTGCCGTTCTGGGCGACATGAAGGAGCTGGGTGAGACAGGGCCGCGGCTTCACGCGGAACTGGTCGAGGCCGTTCAGGCCAACGGAATCGACCAGGTCTTCGCCGCCGGTGCCCTGATGCAGAACCTCGTGGACGCGCTGCCGAAAGCCATGGTGGCCGCTCACGCGCAAACCTCCGCCGATCTGGTCGATGCGGTGTGCGCGGCGGTTCGCCCCGGCGATGCGGTCACCGTCAAGGGCTCGCTCAGCATGAAGATGGCCCTGGTTGTCAAAGCTTTGAAAGAACGTTACGGCGCGAGCGCAACGGCCCACGCGCTGAAAGGATGATCGATGTTAACCTGGTTGGCTGAGCTCAGCCCCTATTTCAGCCCCCTCAACATCTTCCGCTACATCACGTTCCGCACCGGGGGCGCGACCGCGACCGGCATGCTGTTCGTGTTCCTGTTCGGCCCGGCGATCATCTCGCTGCTGCGCGTGCGCCAGGGCAAGGGGCAGCCGATCCGCGAGGATGGGCCGCAATCGCACCTGCTGACGAAGCGCGGCACCCCCACCATGGGCGGCCTGATGATCCTCGCGGGCGTCTTGGTCTCGACCCTGCTCTGGGCGAACCTCGAAAACCACTATGTGTGGATCGTGCTGTTCGTCACCGTGGGCTTCGGCGCCATCGGCTTCTATGACGATTACCTGAAGGTCACGAAGCAGTCGCACAAAGGCTTTTCCGGCCGCTCGCGTCTCACCATCGAGGCGCTGATCGCCGTTGTGGCCTGCCTGGCGATCTCCTACATGGCCACGCCGGGATTGGCGAACAAGCTGGCGCTGCCCTTCTCGAAGGACCTGATCATCAATCTCGGCTGGTTCTACGTGATCTTCGCCGGGTTCGTGATCGTCGGCGCCGGCAATGCGGTGAACATCACCGACGGGCTCGACGGGCTTGCCATCGTCCCCGTGATGATCGCAGCCGGCACCTTCGGCTTCATCGCCTACCTGTCCGGCAACGCGGTGTTCTCCAACTACCTGCAGATCCATTTCGTGCCCGGCACCGGCGAGCTTGCCGTGCTCTGCGGCGCGCTGATCGGCGCAGGCCTCGGCTTCCTCTGGTTCAATGCGCCGCCGGCTCAGATCTTCATGGGCGACACGGGTTCGCTGGCGCTTGGCGGCATGCTCGGCGCCATCGCGGTCGCGGCCAAGCACGAGATCGTGCTCGCCATCGTGGGCGGCCTGTTCGTGCTGGAGATCCTGTCCGTGATTATCCAGGTCACTTCGTTCAAGCTCACCGGCAAGCGCGTCTTCAAGATGGCGCCGATCCACCACCATTTCGAGCAGCTGGGCTGGACCGAGCCGCAGGTGGTGATCCGCTTCTGGATCATCGCCGTCGTGCTCGCGCTCACCGGCCTTGCCACCCTGAAACTCCGGTAAGACGCATGACACCCGTCACCTCCTTTGTAGGCAAAACGGTTGCTCTCTTCGGCCTGGGTGGCTCGGGGCTGGCGACGGCGCTTGCCCTGAAGGAGGGCGGGGCACGGGTGATTGCCTGCGACGACAACCCGGCCAAGATGGCGGAAGCTGGAGCAAAAGGCATCGAGACCGCCGACCTGCGCCAAGCCGACTGGTCGCAGTTTTCGTCCTTCATCCTCTCGCCCGGCGTGCCGCTCACCCACCCCGAGCCGCACTGGTCGGCAAAGCTGGCGCGTGAGGCTGGCGTCGAGATCATCGGCGATATCGAGCTGTTCTGCCGCGAGCGTGCGAAAATCGCCCCAAACGCGCCGTTCGTCGCCATCACCGGCACCAACGGCAAGTCCACCACGACCGCGCTCATTGCACATATCCTGTGTGAAGCCGGCCGCGACGTGCAGATGGGTGGCAATATCGGCACGGCGATCCTGTCGCTCGAGCCGCCCTCCGACCGACGCATCCATGTCGTCGAATGCTCGTCGTTCCAGATCGACCTTGCGCCTTCGCTCGCGCCCACCATCGGCGTCCATCTCAATCTCTCGCCCGATCATATCGACCGGCACGGGACGATGGAACTCTATGCGGCGATTAAGGAGCGGCTGGTGGCGAAGGCAGGCCTCGCCGTCATCGGCGTCGACGATCCGATGAGCCGCGCGATCGCCGAGCGCTGCGAAGCCCAGGGCGTGAACGTCGCCCGGGTCTCGGTCGAGCCGCTACACGTGAAGGGCGTCTTCGCGGATGGCGAAACCCTGGTCGGCGTAACCGGGGACGATGCCGCTTCGGTGGCCAATCTATCGGGCATCGGCTCGCTGCGCGGCGCCCATAATGCCCAGAACGCCGCTGCGGCTGTTGCCATAGCCCTGGCGCTGAATGTTTCTCCGGACGAGATCCGCTCCGGTCTCCACACCTTCCCTGGCCTGCCGCACCGCATGGAGGAGGTCGGCCGCATCGGCGATGCTCTCTTTATCAACGATTCTAAGGCGACCAATGCGGATTCCACCGAGAAAGCGCTGAAGTCCTTCGACGACATCTTCTGGATCCTCGGCGGCAAGGCGAAGGAAGGCGGCATCGAGCCGCTGAAGGAATACTTCCCGAAGATCCGCAAGGCCTATCTCATCGGCGCAGCCTCGGACGAGTTTGCAAAAACGCTTGGCTCCGACGTTCCGCACGTCCATTGCGGCACCCTCGACAAAGCCGTGGAGCAGGCGGCCTCCGACGCGCAGACGCTTGGCGCCCACGCTGTTGTGCTGCTGTCGCCGGCCTGCGCGTCCTACGATCAATTTCCCAATTACGAAGTACGCGGAAACCATTTCCGCGATCTGGTCCGGGCATTACCCGGCATCGAAGCCAAGGGGGCTTGAAGATGGTGTCACGCGCGGAACGCTCGGCTTTCGGTGATTGGTGGTGGACGGTCGACCGTTCGCTTCTCGCAGGTCTCGCCATCCTCATGCTGGCAGGCCTCGTCTTTCTCATGGCGGGCGGCCCGCCGGTGGCGGAGCGGCTTGGGCTTTCCACGTTCCACTTCGTGAACCGGCAGGTGATGTTCCTTATCCCCGCCCTGTTCATCATCATCACGGTGTCGTTCTTGTCCCTGCGCCACCTGCGGCGGCTCGCCCTCATCGTCTATGCGCTCGGCATGGTGCTGATCCTGCTGGCTTTCCAGTATGGGCCTGAGATCAAGGGCGCCCATCGCTGGATCATGATCGGCCCGCTCGGCCTTCAGCCGTCCGAGTTCGTGAAGCCCGCCTTCGTGGTGCTCTCGGCCTGGGCCTTCTCGGAAGGGGCGCGGCGCAAGGACGTTCCTGGCACGCTCATGGCCTTCCTGCTCCTGCCCGCCACCATCATCCCGCTCATCCTGCAGCCTGATTTCGGCCAGACCATGCTCGTCACCATCGTGTGGTGCGGCCTGTTCTTCGTCGCCGGACTGCACTGGTTCTGGGTCATGGGCCTCGGTGGTGCAGGGCTCCTCGGCATCGGCGCAGCCTATCAGTTCCTGCCGCACGTGCGCGCCCGCATCGAGCGCTTCTTGGACAAGGATTCCGGTGACACGTTCCAGGTCGACACCGCCATGGAGTCGTTCTCTCGCGGCGGCTGGCTTGGGCGTGGTCCGGGCGAAGGCTCGGTCAAGCGCATCCTGCCCGACGCGCATACCGACTTCATCTTCGCCGTCACGGCAGAGGAGTTCGGCATCGTGGTGTGCATTGCGCTGCTCATGGTCTTCGCCTTCATCGTGCTGCGCGGCCTCACGCTCGCGCGCCGCAACGAGGACACCTTCTGCCGGCTGGCCGCCACGGGCCTCATCTTCATGTTCGGCCTGCAGGCCTGCATCAACATGATGGTGAACGTGCACCTCATGCCGGCCAAGGGCATGACGCTGCCCTTCATCTCCTATGGCGGCTCCTCGCTCTTGTCGCTGGCGCTCGGCATGGGCTTCCTCATCGCGCTCACGCGGCGTCGTCCGCGCGCCGAGATGATGGACCATTTCGGCCAGGATCGACTTTGAAGATGAACGCTCCTCTCATCCTCCTGACCGCCGGCGGCACCGGCGGTCATCTCTTTCCGGCCGAGGCCCTCGCCAATGCCTTGAAGGCGTCCGGCGCCAGGGTGGCGCTTGCTACCGACAAGCGCGCCAACGCCTATGCCGGCTCGTTCCCAGCCGACGAGATCGTAGAGATCCCATCCGCCACCCCGTCGGGCCGCTCCATCCCGCATATGGCGAAGGCCGCCCTGATGCTCGGGCAGGGGACCCTGCAATCCATGGCGGCGATCCGCCGGATGAAGCCCGCGGTGGTCGTGGGCTTCGGCGGCTATCCCACCGTGCCGCCGGTCATCGCCGCCTCGCTCCTCAAGGTCCCGACGGTGATCCACGAGGCGAACGGCGTGATGGGCCGGGCCAACCGCCTGCTCGCCCGCCGCGCCACCGTGATCGCCACAGGCTTTGCCGGCATCAAGGGTATCCCTGCCAATGTCTCGGGCAAGACGATTCATACTGGCAATCCGATCCGCCCAGCGGTGCTGGAGGCGGCGAAGCAGGCTTATGCGCCGCTTGAACCCAATGGCAAACTCCGTCTCCTCGTGGTCGGCGGCAGCCAGGGCGCCCGGGTCATGAGCGACGTGGTGCCGCCCGCCATCGAGAAGCTGCCTGCCGCCCTCCGTGCCCGCGTCGTCATCACCCAGCAGGCGAGGGGCGAGGACCTTGAGCGGGTTGTTGCCCATTACCAGCGCCTGAATGTGGAATTCGAGGCCGAGCCCTTCTTCAAGGACCTGCCGCATCGGCTGGCCCAGGCTCATCTCGTGGTCTCCCGCTCCGGCGCCTCGACCGTGGCGGAGCTTGCCGTGATCGGCCGTCCCTCGATCCTCGTGCCCCTGCCGGGCTCCCTCGATCAGGACCAAGCGGCCAATGCCAAGACCCTCGGGGATCTGGGCGCTGCCATCGTTTGCCCGCAATCGGACTTCACCCCTGAGCGGCTGGCCGGCGAGATTCAAGCCTATTTTCAAGAGCCTGACCGCTTGACCCAGGCCGCCGCCGCCGCACATAGCGCCAGCATCACGGATGCGGCCGAGCGCCTGGCTCAGGCCGTGCGCACCCTCATTTCTTCAGATCGTAACGGAATAAGCCCATGAAACTGCCGCCGAAGCTTGGACCCATTCACTTCATCGGCATCGGCGGCATCGGCATGTCGGGCATCGCCGAGGTCATGCACAATCTGGGCTATACGGTTCAGGGCTCGGATGCGGCCGACAACTACAACGTCAAGCGCCTGGCCGACAAAGGCATCAAGACCTTCATCGGCCACAAGGCCGAGAACGTGGAGGATGCCGAGATCGTCGTGGTCTCCACCGCCATCAAGCGCGACAACCCGGAACTGGTCGTCGCCCGCGAGAAGCGGCTGCCGGTGGTGCGCCGCGCCGAGATGCTGGCCGAGCTCATGCGCTTCAAGTCCTGCGTGGCAGTCGCCGGCACCCACGGCAAGACCACCACGACCTCGCTCGTCGCCACGCTGCTCGATGCGGGCGGCCTCGACCCCACAGTGATCAACGGCGGCATCATCAACGCCTATGGCACCAATGCCCGCATGGGCGACGGCCAGTGGATGGTGGTGGAGGCGGATGAATCCGACGGCACCTTCCTGAAGCTCCCGGCGGATGTGGCGATTGTCACCAACATCGACGCCGAGCATCTCGACCATTTCGGCACCTTCGACGCGATCAAGGATTCCTTCCACTCCTTCATCAATTCGATCCCGTTCTACGGCTTTGCCGTGATGTGCATCGACCATCCGACCGTGCAGGACCTCGTGGGCCGCATCGAGGACCGCCGCATCATCACCTACGGCGAGAATCCGCAGGCCGATGTGCGCATCATGGATGTCGATCCGCGCGGCGGGCAGACCAAGTTCCGCGTGATGATCCGCGACCGCCGCCCGGGCTTCCGCCTCGAGCTCGAAGACCTCGTGCTCCCGATGCCCGGCGCGCACAATGCGCTCAATGCCACGGCGGCGATTGCGGTGGCGCACGAGCTCGGCGTCTCGCCCGATGCGATCCGCAAGGCGCTCGCGGGCTTCGGCGGCGTGAAGCGCCGCTTCACCCGCACGGGCGAATGGAACGGGGTGACGGTGTTCGACGATTACGGCCACCATCCCATCGAGATCGCCGCGGTGCTCAAAGCCGCGCGTGCGTCCACGGACGGGCAGGTGATCGCCGTGGTGCAGCCGCACCGCTATTCGCGCCTGTCGTCCCTGTTCGACCAGTTCTGCACCTGCTTCAACGATGCGGATGCGGTCATCGTCGCGCCGGTTTATGCGGCAGGCGAGCAGCCGATTCCGGGTGCCGACCGCGACGGCCTCGTGTCGGGCCTGAAAGCCCGCGGACACCGCAACGTGATGGCGCTCGAAAAGTCCGAGGATCTCGCCAACCTCGTCAAGGGCGTGGCAAAGCCGGGCGATTACGTGATTTGCCTCGGGGCCGGCAACATCACGCAATGGGCCTATGCCCTGCCGGGTGAACTCGAGCATCTCGGCGAGAAGGCCGCTTGATGTTTGCCGATATCACCGCCGACCTGAAGGCCCGCATGCCGGAGCTGCGCGGCAAGCTGGAGGCGAATGCGCCGACGGCGCCGCTCTCCTGGTTCCGCACGGGTGGCCCGGCGCAGGTGCTGTTCACGCCGGTGGACGCGAATGATCTCGCTTACTTTCTGCAGCGCCTCGACCGCGGCGTGCCGGTCCTCGTGGTGGGTCTCGGCTCCAACCTTCTCATCCGCGACGGCGGGTTCGAGGGGGTGGTGATTCGTCTCGGCAAGGGCTTTGCCGAAGTCTCCATCGAGCCGGACCTGCGCGTGCGCGCCGGAGCAGGCGCTCCCGACGTGAAGGTGGCGCGCGCAGCCGCCGAGGCCGGCATCGCGGGCCTGTCGTTCCTGCGGGGCATTCCCGGCGCCATCGGCGGGGCCTTGCGCATGAATGGCGGCGCCTATGGCGGCGAGACCAAGGATGTGCTCGTCGAGGCCAAGGGCCTCACGCGCACGGGCGAGGCGGTGAGCTTCACCAATGCGCAGATGGGCTTCACCTACCGCCATTCTTCCGTGCCGGACAACGTGATCTTCACTGAGGCGCTGTTCGAGGGCCGTCCCGGCAATCCGGAAGAAATCCTGGCCGAGATGAACGCCATCACCGAAGCGCGCTCCTCGACCCAGCCGGTCAACACCCGCACGGGTGGATCCACCTTCAAGAACCCGCCGGGCAGGAAGGCTTGGGAACTGGTCGATGCCGCCGGCTGCCGGGGCTTGCGCGTGGGCGATGCCCAGGTGTCCGAGATGCACTGCAACTTCCTGATCAACCACGGCTCCGCCTCCGCGGCCGATATCGAGGGCCTAGGCGAAGAGGTCCGCCGCCGCGTCCGCGAAATGTCGGGCGTGGAGCTCGAATGGGAGATCAAGCGGGTCGGACTGGCCAAGTCGTAACTCGAATCACTTTTTGACCTGGTGTCCGGGTCGCATGACAGGAGAGACCCATGGCGAAGCATGTTGCCATCCTTTATGGCGGCTGGTCGGCGGAGCGCGAGGTCAGCCTGGCGTCGGGCCGAGCCTGCTGCAAGGCCCTGGAAGAGCAGGGCTACAAGGTCACTCCCATCGACGTGCAATCCGATATTGCCACCGTTCTCCAGGCAGTTGCGCCGGACGTGGTGTTCAATGCGCTGCACGGGCGGGTGGGGGAAGACGGGACCATTCAGGGCCTGCTGGAACTCTTAAGAATTCCCTACACCCATTCCGGCGTCCTCGCCTCGGCGCTCGCCATGCAGAAGGACAAGGCGAAAATCGTTATGGAATCGGCCGGCGTGCCGGTTCCCAAAGGGCTGGTCGTTAACCGTTTCGAGGCGGCGAAAAGCCACGTCCTGCCGGCGCCCTACGTGATCAAGCCCATCAGCGAGGGCTCGTCCTATGGGGTCATCATCGTCCGCGAGGACCGCTCCCATCCACCCCAGGAACTGACCCGCGAGGACTGGTCGTTCGGCGACCAAGTCCTTGTGGAATCATATGTTGCGGGCCGCGAGCTGACCTGCGCGGTGATGGGCGACAAGGCCCTCGGGGTCATCGACATCCGGCCCGCCACCGGGGTCTTCTACGATTACGATGCGAAATATGTGAAGGGAGGCTCCATTCACGTCCTCCCGGCAGAAATTAAACCGAATATTTACCAAAAGGTCCAAGAGTTGGCGTTAACGGCGCATCAAGCGCTCGGCTGTCGGGGAATCAGCCGCGCCGACTTGCGGTACGACGACACTCCTGGGGGAACCGGGGAACTCGTCGTTCTTGAAGTCAACACGCAACCCGGCATGACCGAGACGAGCTTGGTGCCAGAACTGGCAGCCCATGCGGGCTATACGTTTGGCGAGCTTGTGCAATGGATGGTGGAGGACGCTACCTGCAACCGATGACGGCCTATCCGGCCGGATTCGCCGTTGCGCGCGCTGCCTCCGGAGGCCGGAGGCTCAGCCCCTCGTTTAAGCAGCCCTCCCGAATCAGGAAGCTGTTCGGCGCCCCCAGTAGCGTGCGCCGCCGCTCCTCCGCCGTTCCGGTCGAGCAGCGCCTCCCCCGCTTCCTCGGAACCGGCCTGACGCTGGCCTTCTTCTGGGCGGTGGTCGGCTACGGCCTCTGGCAGGGCGGCCATATCGACGATTTCATCCGCCAGCATGGTGAGCCGCATCATGCCCTGGCGCGCACCGTGGGCCTAGGCCTCGAACAGGTGACGATCTCCGGCATTTCGCAGATGGGCGAGAACGAGGTTCTGGCCGCTGGCGGCATCAACGGCAAACTCTCGCTCGCCTTCCTCGACGTGAACGACCTGCGCGAGCGCCTCGAGCGCGTCCCGATGGTCAAGTCGGCGACGGTGCGCAAGCTCTATCCCAACGAACTCGTCATCACGCTGGTCGAGCGCGAGGCCCATGCCATCTGGCAGAACAACGGCGAGCTTTTCGTCGTTGCCGCCGACGGCACGGTGATCGACCTCATGCAGGACGAGCGCTATCTCGATCTGCCCTTCGTGGTGGGCGAGGGCGCCAATGCCCGCAGCAAGGATTACCTCGCGCTCGTCGAGGCAGCCGGCCCGCTGAAGCAGCGCATCCGCGCCGGCACGTTGGTCGCCGGGCGGCGCTGGACGCTGAAGATGGACAACGGCATGGACGTGCGCCTGCCGGAGATCGGAGCCGCGGATGCGCTGGCCCGTCTCGTGAAGCTCGAACACGAGCAGAAGATTCTGGAAAAGGACGTGCTGGCGATCGATCTGCGCATGGCGGATCGCGTCGTCGTCCGCTTGACGGAAGAGGCCGCCTTGGCCCGCGCTGAGGCCCTCAAGAAAAAACCAATGCGCGGCAAGGGGGTCGATACATGAGTCTCTCGGGTCACGGTTTGACGCCTCGCCTGAAGCCACTCTCCGCACGCAAGAGCACCATTCTCTCGGTGCTCGACGTGGGAACGAGCAAGGTGGTCTGCGTGGTGGCGGAACTGAAGCCGGCCGACGAGGTCGAGTCATTGCGCAGCCGCACCCATGTGGCGCGCATCCTCGGCATCGGCCATCAGCGGTCCATGGGCCTGAAGGGCGGCGTGGTCGTCGATCTGGAATCGGCCGAGGCCGCGATCCGCCAGGCGGTGCATGCCGCCGAGCGGATGGCGAAGGTCGAGATCCAGTCGGTGATCGTCAATCTCACCGGCGGGCGTCTCGCGTCCGAGCATTTCGAGGCGCATGTTCCCGTGCGTGGCGCCGTGAGCGAAAACGATGTGCATCGCGTGCTCGATGCAGCATCCAGCTACGATCTGCGCCGCGGCCGCACCGTTCTTCATGCTCTTCCCACCGGCTTCTCGCTCGACGCGCAGAATCACATCGTGGATCCTGCCGGCATGATCGGCGAGCGCCTCGGCGCGGATCTGCATGTGGTGACGTCCGAGGCTGCTGCCGCGCGCAACCTCATGCTGGCCGTCGAGCGCTGCCATCTCGGCGTCGAGGCGGTGATCGCCACGCCGTATGCAGCGGGTCTCTCCGCTCTCGTCGACGATGAAGCCGACATGGGCTGCGCCGTCGTCGACATGGGCGGCGGCACCACGAGCGTGGGCATCTTCTCCAACGGGCATCTGGTTCACACCGATGCCATCGCGGTCGGCGGTCACCATGTGACCATGGACATCGCGCGCGGTCTCACGACCCGCGTGTCCGCTGCCGAACGGCTCAAGACTTTCTACGGCTCCGCCATCACTTCGAGCGCGGATGACCGGGACATGATCGCGGTGCCGCAGGTCGATGAGGACGAACGGGACGTTCCGAATCATCTGCCGAAGTCGCACCTCGTTCGCATCATCAAGCCGCGGGTCGAGGAGGTTCTCGAACTCGTGCGCGACCGGTTGAAGGGCGCGGGCTTTGCGGCCCAGGCCGGACGGCGGGTCGTGCTGACGGGCGGCGCAAGCCAGCTCGTCGGGCTGCCGGAAACGGCGCGCCGCATCTTGCAGGGCCAGGTTCGTGTCGGGCGTCCGCTCGGCATCAAGGGTCTGCCCGAGGCGGCAAAGGGCCCTGCCTTTTCGGCGGTGGTCGGCCTCCTGGTTTATCCGCAGGTGGCACACATCGAGTATTTCGAGCCGCAATCCAGCGGCTTGTTCCAGAGTACGGGAACCGACGGCTACTTCTCTCGGATGGGCCGGTGGATTCGCGATAGTTTCTAGAGCATTTTCCGCAAAAGTGGGCTCCGGTTTTGCGACAGAAAATGCGGTGAAAAAGTAAGAGTGACTTCCGGTCTCTTGGAAGTCACTCGAGTGAGTAACGCGTTGGCGCGGCGGGCCATCGTGAAGAGTTCAAGTAAACAAGGTCAGCGTCCGCCAAACGCTCATCACTACAAGGCCAGAAGAGGCACAGGTCATGGCTATCAATCAGCAAGCTCCGGACATCCGGGAACTCAGGCCGCATATCACGGTTTTCGGCGTCGGCGGTGCCGGCGGAAATGCCGTGAACAATATGATTGAATCGGGTCTGGAAGGCGTCGAGTTCGTGGTGTCGAACACCGACGCGCAGGCACTGGCTTCCTCCAAGGCCCAGCGCGTGGTCCAGATGGGCATCCAGGTCACAGAAGGCCTCGGCGCCGGCTCGCAGCCGGAAGTCGGCCGCGCGGCCGCCGAAGAGGTGATCGACGAGATCCGGGATCAGCTCGCTGGCTCGCACATGGTGTTCATCACCGCCGGCATGGGCGGCGGCACCGGCACGGGCGCTGCCCCGGTCGTGGCCCGCGCGGCCCGTGAGCTCGGCATCCTCACTGTCGGCGTCGTGACGAAGCCGTTCCAGTTCGAGGGCGTGCGCCGCATGAAGCTGGCGGAAGCCGGCATCAACGAGCTGCAGCAGGCCGTCGACACGCTCATCGTGATCCCGAACCAGAACCTGTTCCGGGTCGCCACCGAGAAGACGACCTTCGCGGACGCCTTCGCCATGGCCGACCAGGTGCTCTACTCGGGCGTCGCCTGCATCACCGACCTGATGGTGAAGGAAGGCCTCATCAACCTCGACTTCGCCGATGTGCGCTCCGTCATGCGCGGCATGGGCAAGGCCATGATGGGCACGGGCGAAGCCTCCGGCGAGAAGCGTGCGATCCGTGCCGCTGAAGCGGCGATTGCCAACCCGCTCCTCGACGACGTGTCGATGAAGGGCGCGCGCGGCCTGCTGATCTCCATCACGGGCGGCAACGACCTCACCCTCTACGAACTCGACGAAGCCGCCACCCGCATCCGCGAGGAAGTGGACCAGGATGCCAACATCATCCTCGGCGCCACCTTCGACGAGAGCCTGGAGGGCATCATCCGCGTCTCCGTCGTGGCCACCGGCATCGACCACGCGATCATGGAGAACGGCGGCGATCTCACGGCCACCGAGCAGCGCATCTCCGAGGTTGCCGAGCGCCTGCGGGCCGAGGCCCGCGCCCGCGCCACCCAGGCCACGCCGACCTTTCGCTCCGCCGCCCAAGCCGAACCGGTGAAGGCGGCTCCGATCCTGACCCAGGGCTCGCCCGTTCTGGCCCCAGCTCCGATGGCGGCTCCCGTGGCCGCGGCCCAGCCTGTGGAGCCCGCTCCCCAGCCGATCGTGCGCGACGACGTGGTTCTCACCCCGGCCCAGCCGCGGCAGGCGGTTGCCTACGAGGCTCCGGCCCCTCAGGCGCCTGTCTACGAGGAGCCCATGGAGCAGGGCGCCTTTATCCCGCCGCAGGCGGAGCGCGCCATGCGCCCGGCCCGGATGCCGCGCATCGACGAGCTGCCCATGCCCGGACAGGTCGCCCTGCGCGCCAGCCGCGGTGAGGAGCCGGCCCCGGAGCACAAGCCCTCGCTGATCCAGCGTCTCGCGACCATCGGCTTCGGCCGCCGCGAGGAGCCGCAGCAGGCCCCCGCCGAGCCCCGTCAGGAGGCTCCGCGCCAGCCGATGTCCTCGGTTCATGCCGAATACGCCCGCCGGCCCATGCCGGCCCAGGCGCAGCGGCCGCCGCAGGGCCAGCCGGCTCCGGCTCCCCGCGCGACTTCCGAGGATGATCAGCTGGAGATTCCCGCCTTCCTCCGGCGCCAGGCCAACTAAGCCAGCCTAGCAGCGCTGTTACAGCTGTTACAAAAGGCCCTCAGCCCTAACCGGCTGGGGGCCTTCTTCATTAAAAATCTATTAACGTCAAAGGCTTGAGGCTTGTCCACTTTGTAACACACGGTAAGAAAGCGTGATTTGGCCTGGCTATACAGCGGGACTATGGTGCCTGACATCAAAGGGGCACCGCTACAAGAAGCCTGCCGCGGGAAGCACAACGCAGCCAATGCATCTTCCTTCGGCGCAACAGGCTCTGTCAGGCGACAAGGGTAATTGAGGTCCAGGACTTATGAAGCAAAGCCAGCAAACCACGCTTCGCGCCGCCGTGACCCTCATTGGAACCGGAGTTCATTCCGGGGATGAAGTGAAGATGATCCTTCATCCGGCTGAAGCGAACCATGGCATTGCTTTCCTCCGCACGGGTCTCCCGGGCGGCCTGGACCGGCTGATCGATGCTCGGCATCTGGCGGTGACCGCCACCGAGCTGTGCACGGTCATCGGCGACCGCGACTCGGGCGCGGTCGCCACCATCGAACATCTTATGGCGGCTCTGGCCGGCCTCGGCATCGACAACGTTCTCGTCGAGGTCGACGGCCCGGAGGTTCCGATCCTCGACGGCAGCTCGGCGCCCTTCATCGATGCCATCGACCAGGTCGGCATCACGGCTCAGGGCGTCACCCGTCGCTACATCAAGGTTCTCAAGCCCGTCCGCGTCACGCAGGGCCGGGCCTTTGCCGAACTCCTCCCCAACGAGCGCGCCTTCCGCCTCGACGTGGAGATCGATTTCCCGACCCCGGTCATTGGCCGCCAGCGCAAGGCCATCGACCTGTCCCCCTCGGTGTTCCGCCGCGAGATCTCCCGCGCCCGCACCTTCGGCTTCATGCGCGACGTGGAGAAGCTCTGGAGCGCCGGCTTCGCGCTCGGCGCCTCCCTCGACAACACCGTGGCCATCGGCGACGACGGCATCATGAACCCGGAAGGCCTGCGCTATGCCGACGAGTTCGTCCGGCACAAGCTCCTCGACGCCGTCGGCGACTTGTCGCTCGCCGGCCTGCCGCTGCTCGGCACTTACCGCTCCTATTGCGGCGGCCACCGCATGAACTTCTCGGTGCTGGAAGCCCTGTTCGCGAGCCGCTCCAACTACGCCATCGTGGACGCCACCCCGCGCCGCGAGACGGGCTATGCCGATATCGGCAGCGCAGTCGCTTCGGTTTTCGCTCCGGAAGTGCACTGAAATCATTCCTTAAAGCACCGCTACGGCAGCTTCCGTTTCAAGGCGCCCATTGGCCGCATGATTTCGTGCAGGCTTTCTTAATTCCTATTGGGTAAACCCTGTGCTATGGGCTTGGCTCTTGCCCCGTGCTTGGGCTAAAGAACCTTTGATGCACCGTTGAAACATCGGGCACGGTTTTTGGAGGACCGCGAAGCATGTCGTTCGCGAAGGCTTATTCGGGTATGAAAGGCGCGGCCGTCCGCGCCCTGATCCTTGGCGTCTGCGGCTTGGGGCTTGCGGGGTGCGATACGCTCTCGTCGCTGAACCCGTTCGAGAAGGATACGAGCTACAAGCCCGAGATCGTCTCCAACCTGCCGGCCGAAGAGATCTACAACGACGGTCTCGCCCGGGTGCAGAAGGGCGATTTCGACGGCGCGGTCACCAAGTTCAGCAGCCTCGACAAGCAGTATCCCTACACCGACTGGGCCCGCAAAGGCCTGATCATGGAGGCTTACGCCAATTACGAGGGCGGCTTCTATGACGAGGCTATCACGGCCTCGCGGCGCTACCTCCAGAGCTATCCCAACACCTCGGATGCGGCCTATGCCCAGTATCTGATGGCCTCGTCCTATTACGACCAGATCCCGGACATCACCCGCGACCAGGAGAAGTCCGAGCGCGCCATCCTGGCCCTGCAGGAGCTGGTGCAGCGCTATCCGAACTCTGAGTACGTGTCCGACGCCCGCAAGAAGATCCAGGTGGCCAGCGACCAGCTCGCCGGCAAGGAGCTGGAGGTCGGCCGCTTCTACCTGCAGAAGCGCAACTATGCGGGCGCCATCAACCGCTTCCGCACCGTGGTCGCGCGCTACCAGACGACCCGCCACGTGGAAGAGGCGCTCCAGCGCCTCACCGAGGCCTATATGGCCATGGGCATCGTGGGCGAAGCGCAGACCGCCGCTGCCGTTCTCGGCCACAACTTCCCCGACTCCCCCTGGTACAAGGACGCCCACGCCCTGCTGACGCGGGGCGGCGTCGAGCCGCGCGAGGACTCACAGTCCTGGATCAGCAAGGCTTTCCGCGGCGTGCCCCAGGTCGGTCAGCGGACGGGCTAAGCCTCACAATCCATGCTCATCCAGCTGGCGATTCGCGATATCGTCCTCATCGACAGGCTTGAGCTTCACTTCCATGAGGGCCTGAGCGTCCTCACGGGTGAGACCGGCGCCGGCAAGTCGATCCTGCTCGATGCCTTTGCCCTGGCCCTCGGCGGCCGCGGCGACGGCAGCCTCGTGCGCCATGGCGAGAACCAGGGCCAGGTCACGGCCGTCTTCGATTGCCCCCTGGATCATCCGGCCCGCCGCATCGCGGCGGATGCGGATATCGACATCGACGGCGACCTGATCCTGCGCCGCGTGCAGGTGGCCGACGGGCGCACCCGCGCCTTCGTCAACGACCAGCCGGTCAGCGTCCAGGTGCTCAAGGCCATCGGC
The DNA here is from genome assembly GCF_016811235.1 of Microvirga arabica. Taxonomy (GTDB): domain Bacteria; phylum Pseudomonadota; class Alphaproteobacteria; order Rhizobiales; family Beijerinckiaceae; genus Microvirga; species Microvirga arabica. Next base: position 4,601 of record NZ_JAFBID010000063.1, on the reverse strand, counting down.
GCGACCCTGGTCGAGATCCACGGCCAGCACGACGATCGCGCCCTTGTCGATCCCGTGTCCCATCGTGCGATTCTCGACGCGTTCGGCGGCCTCTCGTCCGAGGTTCAGGCTGTGTCCGACGCCGCGCGGAGGGTGCGCGACGCGAGAACGGCCCTCCAGGACCATCGCAAGCGCATCGACAAGGCCCGCAAGGAGGCCGACTTCCTGCGCCATGCGGTCGAGGAGCTGACCACGCTCAATCCGCTCGCCGGCGAGGAGGAGAGCCTTGCCGAGCGGCGCGTGATCATGATGCAGTCGGAGAAGGTGGCGACGGACCTCAACGAGGCCTACGAGGTCGTGGCCGGCAACGCATCCCCGGTCAACGAGCTGTCCGCCGCCGTGCGCAAGCTGGAGCGCCGCGGCGCCCAGGCGCCGGCTCTGGTGGACCCGAGCGTCAAGGCCCTCGACGCCGCGCTGGTCGCCATCGACGAGGCGCGCGCGGCCCTGGAAGACGCCATCCGCGCCACCGAGTACGACCCCCGCGAGCTGGAGCAGACGGAGGAGCGCCTGTTTGCGCTGCGCGCCGCCGCCCGCAAATACGATGTGCCCGCCGACGAGCTGGCCTCCCTGCGCCAGCGCTTCGAGGAGGACGTGACCGCCATTGATGCCGGCGAGGAGAAGCTCGCCGGGCTGGAGAAGGCTTTGAGCGAAGCCGACGCCGCCTATGTGAAGGCTGCCAAGGCCCTGTCAACAGGCCGCAGGAAGGCCGCCCAGGCCCTCGACGCCGCCGTGCAGGCCGAGCTGCCGCCGCTCAAGCTGGAGCGGGCGCGCTTCATCACCGAAATCACCGCCGACGAGACGAGCCGCGACGCGGGTGGCTTCGAGCGCGTCGAGTTCTGGGCCCAGACCAATCCCGGCACCCGCGCCGGCCCGCTCATGAAGGTGGCGTCGGGCGGCGAGCTTTCGCGCTTCATGCTGGCCCTCAAGGTGGTGCTGGCCGACAAGGGCTCGGCCCCGACCCTGGTCTTCGACGAGATCGACACCGGCGTCGGCGGCGCCGTGGCGGACGCCATCGGCCAGCGCCTCGCGCGGCTCGCCCGCAAGGTCCAGGTGATGGCCGTGACCCATGCGCCGCAGGTGGCCGCCAAGGCGGAGAGCCACTTCCTCATCGCCAAGGAGGAGGTGCGCGGCGAGAAGGACCGGGTCGCCACCCGGGTCATTCCGCTGGAGGCCACGCCGCGCCGCGAGGAGATCGCCCGCATGCTCGCCGGCGCGACCATCACCGAGGAAGCCCGCGCGGCCGCCGCGCGGCTGCTGGAAGCGGCGGCGCATTAGGGCGGCGGTCAGAACCCGAAGTCTCACGTCTGTGTGAGGGCACAAGCTGCCGCACTTGTTGCGGTGTGCGCAAAGCCCGATTTCCCTAACGCGCACCAAGAGGTGCGGTCATGGAAACGAGCCCCGCGTGCCCCGTATGCTGCCGAATGCGTGTCGAACCGCTCTTGCGGCCTTTATCGTCCTGACAGGCGCAGGATCGTCCTGGGCCGATGTCGGCCTGCCGGCCTCTGCAACGCAAACCGACCCGTTCCGCCACGTCCAGGCCCTGCAGGACATCGCCACGGCGAATGGCGGCAACCGGGCGGCCGGGACACCCGGCTATGACCGCTCTGCCGAATACGTCGCCGATCAGCTGCGTGCTGCCGGCTACAATGTGCGGTTCGAGGACTTCACCTTTCCCTTCTTCGACGAGCGGTCTCCGCCGGTTCTCGTTGCAGGACCCAGCGAGCCCGGTGCGTTCACGCCGCCCCGCGACGCGCTGCGCACCCTGGCGAGTTCCGGTTCCGGCGACGTGACGGCGCCCGTCCAGGCGGTGGATCTCGGCCTCGATGCGGAGCCTCTGCAGGCATCGACAAGCGGCTGCGAGCGCGAGGATTTCGCAGGCTTCACCCCAGGCCACATCGCCCTCGTGCGTCGCGGCACCTGTCCGTTCCAGACCAAGGCCGAGCAGGCTCAGGCGGCGGGAGCCGCGGGCCTCATCATCATGAACCAGGGCACCGGGGACCAAACCGGCATCTTCGGCGGGCGCCTGACCACGCAGGCGGCGATCCCCGTTCTGGGCGTGACCACCGAGGCCGGACGCAAGCTTGCCGAGGCGGCTCAGGACTCATCCCGCAACCGGGTGCGCCTGAAGGTCGATGTGGAGACCGGCACCCGTTCCACCCGGAACGTCCTGGCGGATCGGGGCGAAATGAGCGGTCCTTATGTGGTGGTCGGAGCCCATCTCGACAGCGTCTCCGAGGGGCCCGGCATGAACGACAATGCCAGCGGCTCGGCGGCCGTTCTGGAGACGGCCCTGCGCCTTGCGAAGGAGCCCGCGACCGCTCCGCCTGTCCGCTTCGCCTTCTGGGGCGCGGAGGAGCGCGGCCTCATCGGCTCGCGCCATCACCTCGATGCGCTCTCCGACGAGGAGCGGCGCCGGATCCGGTTCTACATCAACCTCGACATGGTGGGCTCGGTGAATCCCGGGCGGTTCATCCAGCTCTCGCAGACGGAGCGCACCGCCGAGACCGCGGGCATCATCCAGGCCTTCACCGATCACTTCGAGTCCAAGAACCTGCCGGTGGAGGAGCGCTCCCGCAACCAGCGCGGCTTCGGCTCGGACGACGCGGCCTTTGCGGGCAAGAACATCCCGACGCTCGGCCTCTTCACCGGCGCCGGCAACGCAAAGAGCGACGAGCATGCCGGGCGGTTCGGCGGCCAGGCTGGGCAGCCCTACGATCCCTGCTATCACAAGGCCTGCGACAACACGGAGAACGTCGACCGTGTGGTGCTCGGCCAGATGACCGATGCGTTGACCCAGGTGCTGCGCGGTGCGCGGCCGATCATGCCGGATCGGTAACCAAACAGGATCGCTCTTCCTGCCAGTCAGACAGCCGCGTCGGCCTCGACCGCCGCTAGAAGCGCAGCCTCCTTCTCCGGAGGCATCCCGGCCTTCAGGGGCGTGGCACGGCGGGTTCGGTCCCAGGCGAGAATGGTTTCGAGCGTTTCATCCAACGGCCGGGTGTGAAGCCCTTGTGCGAAGGCCTTTTCCGTATCGATCTCCAGAAAATGGCGGAAGGGCTCGTCTGAGCGCGGCAGCCAAAGGGGAACCTCGCTCCAGGGCTCGAGTCGCGCGGCCAGAACCGCCTCATCCGGGCACCAGACGAACCGCGCGTCCGAGCCCGCCACGCGGCGGCAGGATTCGAGCAGGGCACTCATGGGAAGGGGACGGCCGGTGAGATTGAAAACCCCGCCTAATCCTTTCTCAGCACCCTCGACGATGAAGTGCGCGGCATCGCGCACGTCGATGAGCTGAACGAGCCGCTGCGGATCCCCAGGCGCCGGGATCGGCCCGCCCTGATCCACACGGCGCACCCAATAGGTCAGCCGGTCCGTGTAATCGCCCGCGCCCACCAGAAGGCCCGACCGGAGAATGAGCGCCCTGTCCCCGAGCCGCTCGATCGCCACCAGTTCGCATTCGCGTTTCAGCGGGCCATAGGCCGTGCCGTATGATGCCGCGCTGGAGCGCTGCTCCAAGGGGAGCGATTGCGCGAGGTCCATTTGCTCGGGCGTGGCGCGGCTGGTCGGCGCCTGTTCGGTCACGCCGGGCTGTGCGAAATCCGCGTAGACGGACGCGCTCGTGACGAGCGCATAGCGGCCGATGCTCGGGGAGAGCGCATCGAGCAGGCCCGCCACGGCGTCGGGCGCGAAGGCGCAGGTGTCCACAACAAGGTCGAAGCTGCGGCCCCTCAGCGCCGAGAGGTCCTGGTGCCGGTCGCCGACAATCGTCTCGAAACCCGCGCTGATCGTCGGATTGACGGTCTGGCCGCGGGTGAAGATCGCGACCCTGTGGCCGGCCTCGAGCGCGGCATCCGCCACCGCCCCACCCAGAAACCCCGTTCCGCCGACCACGAGCACATCCATCGCAGATATCCCGACTCACCGTGAGCACCCGCCTATGAGGATGGAGGTTTATTGAGTGGTCAACTTCCGCAGCGGCACCTCTGCTGATGGCAGGATCGGTGTGAATCGCAGTGAAGAGTGGGAGGTGCAAGGCCATGCTGACCAACTGAGAAGACAAGCGATGAGAACGCCGGTGTGATCCCCGGCGGTCCGCAGGACCGGGAAGGGGATCCACCCACAGACGCTGAGCTAATGGATTCCTTTCCCCTCCGCTGCGCTCCGGCCGGGAATGACACCCTTCCGGTCCTGCCATCCTGTTCGTCATCCCCGGACTTGTTCCGGGGATCCACGTCTTTGCTGTCCAACCCTCCAGCCTCATCCTGAGGAGGTCACACAGTGACCGTCTCGAAGGAGGCTCCAGCGAGCACGGGACGATCCTTCGAGACGCAGCCTCGCGGCTGCTCCTCAGGATGAGGGCAGAGAGAGGCGAACTGCTTGAAGATGTGGATGACCGGGACGAGCCCAGCCATGACGTAGTAGGGTGAGGGTATGTTCTCACTTTGTTCTTGACAGTTCTCCTAAGCTGAGCCATACCTTCGATGTCCAGCCTCGCGAGGGACGCGCCCGAGGCGTCGGTTGTGGAGGCGGGATGCGGTTCTGGCCGCTGCGGAGCAAGACGCTGG
>NZ_JAFBID010000062.1 GCF_016811235.1 Microvirga arabica | reverse complement strand
AGGACGGCAACTGCCCGCGTGCAACCTTCCGGCGCAATAGGATCCTACCGCGGGCATCCATGCCGATGAGGTGGAAGGTGTTCTTGCCCAAGTCGATGCCGATGGTGGCAATGGCCTCAGTCGCGCTCTGGTAGGTCATGACATGGCTCCGTGGCTGCGGGACAATCCCGTCCTCCCATGCTCCACCGGGGAGCACGGCCGGTCCATGCCATTAGACTTCCAACATCGTCTGTTACCCCAGCTGAGCCACTCCGTGGGCAGGTACAATGTTGCGAGCTTTTTTCAATGCAGATCGGCCAGCAATCCGAAGATCCCTTCCCTGCCGCCATACGGGCGAAGCGAGCGGTTCTGATCCTCGATGTGGTCGAGTCGGTTCGTCTTGTGGAGCAGGACGAGTCAGACTTCATTTCCCGCTGGCTGGCTTTCGTCGAGCACGTCCGGAGCCGCATCCTTCCTGATCACAATGGCCATTTCACGAAAGGGCTGGGTGATGGAATGCTGTTGGACTTTGATGACGTCCGATCTGCCATATCGGCTGCATTCGTAATCCAGCAGGAACGCAACCGACAGAACCAGACACTTCCCCCAGCCCAGCAGATCATGCTCAGGATGGGGATCGAAATCAGCGACGTGATCGTCGATCAGGCCGATCTCTATGGGCGTGGCGTCAGCCGGGCGGCACGGATCCTCACCCTTGCAGGCCCTGGCGAAATCATCATCTCGGCCAATGTGCGCGACCAGCTCACAGCCGATCTCGATGCCGATCTCGAGGATCTCGGCGAATGCTATCTCAAGCACATGCCGCAACCCGTGCGGGCCTACCGTGTGGGGCCACCCGGACCACGGGCCGTGATCGAAACAGGGTATTCCTTCGGAGATCTGCTCCCGACGCTGGCCGTCGTGCCCTTCACGACACGCGACCCGGAAGACGAGCATCACGTCTTAGGAGAGGTTCTTGCCGAGGAGCTCATTCAGGATCTTTCGCGCTCTCCTGAGTTGCATGTCATCTCGCGCCTGTCGACAACCGCGTTTCGCGGCAGGGAAGCGTCCCTGATCCAGGTCAGCACGAGCCTCAATGCCAATTATGTGCTTTCCGGCTTCTACCGAGTCCGGAACCGGCAGGTCATCGTGGAAGCCGAGCTTGCCGAAGCGAAATCGGGGCAGGTCACATGGGCGGCCCGTTACAAAGGCCAGCTGAGCGGCATCATCTCCGGCAAGCGGGACTTGATCGATGAAATTGCTGCCAATGTGAACGCCGCGGTCATGGTGAGCGAGCTCCAGCGGGCTCAGTCTCAGGCTCTTCCGACCCTGAAAAGCTATACGTTGCTTCTCGCCTCTGTAGCCCTGATGCACCGCCTTTCGCCTTACGATTTCAGCGAGGCGCGCAGGCTTCTCGAAGCCCTCATCGAGCGGGCCCCGCGACAGGCCATTCCCAGCGCGTGGCTCGCCAAGTGGCATGTCCTGCGGGTTCAGCAAGGCTGGTCGGACGATCCCCGGCAGGATGCGCAACTCGCCCTGCGCTGCACGAAGCAGGCCTTGGATGCCGATCCTCAATGCTCGCTGGCGCTCGCCATCGACGGCTTCGTCCATACGAACCTTCTGAAGAAGCTTGATGTTGCGATGGAGCGCTATGATCTTGCCCTCCTGAACAACCCGAACGACTCCCTGGCCTGGCTGCTCAAGGGCACGCTTCACGCGTTCAAGGATGAGGGGCAGCGGGCGGTGAGCTGCACGCAGAGGGCGCGCAAGCTGTCGCCGCTCGACCCCCACCGCTACTTCTATGATTCACTCGCCGCGACCGCTCACCTCGCGGCCCATCAGTTCGACCGCGCCCTGAAGCTCGCGCAGCGTTCGCTCAGATCCAACTGCACCCACACCTCGACCCTGCGCGCCATGGCAATCGCCCAGTGGGAACTCGGGATGCATGACGATGCCCGCCATACGGTGGGAAGGCTGATGCAGCTCGAACCTCATCTCACAATCCGCAGCTGGCGGGAACGCTCGCCCAGTGCCGGCTACAGGATCGGAGAAGAATGGGCGTCCGTGCTGCAGCAGGCAGGAGTACCGGAGTAGGGCAACTTTTGATCGAGAGGGAGTGGACCAACGTGAGCTACTTATCGGCAGGGATCGGCCCCCTTGGTGGCGTCGGCGGGGTTGGTGGAGTTGGCGGCGTAGGTGGTGTCGGAGGTGTGGGCGGGGTCGGAGGCGTCGGGGGCGTAGGCGGTGTCGGGGGGGTTGGCGGCGTTGGTGGCGGATACGACTCGCCCCTCATGAGCGATGCCCTGATCCGCAGCCGTGACGGGATCGTCGGACAATGGCGCGCGCCTGCGGCTATCCCCGATCAGCTCGACCTGGAAAAAAGCAGCAATCTTGATCGCTGGTCGCCCTGGGTCCGTGCGGCAATCATCGATGCCGAGATGGTCTCGCGCCTTGGTTTCACGCTTGAAGATGCCACCATGAATCCGCGCCACATGGCGGTCTGGCACCTTGAGGTTCCGGCGCCTGCCGGAGGCAATGCACCGCAGCCGACCTACAAGCCCTTGATCCTCATGGCCCGTCCGACGGAGGACATCTTCGAGGCACAGCTCACCCTCGTGAACAACTATGCCGAGCTCCGCCCGGATCGGCAGACCGAGATCCTGGCGCAGATCGGCGGCGGCATGGCTTTTTTGAGCTCTATCGCTCAACTCCATCCAGATCGGACGCCTCATACGCTGGAACTTCTGGCAGCCGTCCTGCGGCTGGCGCTTTTCGTGCACCTGCGCCTGAAGCAGGGTCTCGCATGCCGCCGACCAGTCGAATACTCCTCGCAGATCCAACCTATGATCGTCACGCCGGCCCATGGAGCTCTGCCCAGCGGGCATGCAACCGAAGCGTTCGCTGCGGCTCTGGTGCTGTGGAACGTGATGAGAGCCGAGACAAGGCCGGGGTACGACAGCGCAGATTGGCGCACCCAGCTTCTTCGTCTTGCGGCAAGAATAGCCATCAACCGGACCGTCGCGGGCGTGCACTTCCCCGTCGACAGTGCCGCCGGTGCGGTTCTCGGACTGACGCTCGGCCAATACTTCGTCAAGCGCTGCTCCGGCGCAGCCGGATACAGGGCATGGCGTTTCGACGGCACGAAATATCCCGAGGATACCGACTTCATCTGGCATCATCTTTACGACGTGACGACAGAGAAACTCACATCGATGTCAGGCACCACAGGCTATTCCTCGGAATACGCAGCCAACGATCAGGTGATCGATCCGCAACATAAATCCTACGTGCTCGCCTGGCTCTGGGACAAGGCGAAGGCGGAATGGACCTGAGCCCACGCCCTCTTATTCCTTGAGAGCAGGAGCACCCCATGGCCTGGAAGCGTGTTCAACCGAAGATCGACCCCAATTCCCAATCCGTCATCGACCCTTATTCACACTGGGCGTTAGGTCCGGGCCTGCAGGACTTCCGGCTCCCGTCGGTGGAAGAACAGAGCGTTCCTGTCCTCCTGCGCCGCAAGACGGAAGCCTGGGATGAGAAAGCCTGGGCTCTCTGGCGAAACGCCGCTGAAGACCCCGATATGCCGGAGCGGCCGCCCCGTGATGCGGAGCCCTTCGATGTCCGGTTCTTGTCCCTTACCAAGACCCGCCGATTGATCGAAGATCGGAAATTTCACCGCTTCTTTGAGACTCTGGAGCGCTTCACCCTCGGCCCGCCCCTGCCATCCTCGTCCGTGGTCCCCCATGGTTATAAGACGGCTCGCCCGCTTCAATCCCCATCCCCAGGGGTGACGCAGGACACCGTCATCATCGGCATCATCGACGATGGCATTCCCTTCGCGCACGAACGCTTCCGTAAGGCAGACGGCACGACGCGGGTCGAGTATGTGTGGGTGCAGCACGGGACCGCTGACAACGTGCCGGTCGACTTCGACAATGGCTTCGAGATTCCCAAGGTGGATATCGACAACCTTCTCGCGACGTGCCGGCAGGGTGATTTCATTGACGAGGATGAGATCTATCGTCGCGCCGGAGTGGCCGACTTCACCCTCGATGGCCGCAGGAGTCTGGCATGGCGCGCCTCCCACGGCGCTCACGTGATGGATCTTGCCTGCGGCTGGGATCCGGCTAAGGCACCGGACTGGCGGATCATCTGCGTTCAACTGCCGACCGCAATAACAGCCGACTCGTCCGGCGCCAGCCTCGCGCCCTATGCTGTCAAAGCCCTGGAGTACATCCGCGACAGAGCCCGGGCCATCGCGGGACCGGGTCAGAGCCTGCCGGTCGTGGTCAACTTCAGCTATGGGCTGCTCGCCGGTCCCCATGATGGCACCCACGCGATCGAGCTGGACTTCGACGACATTCTCCGCGAGCACAACGCCATCCCCGGCAACAAGCCGATGCGTGTCGTCATTCCGTCCGGCAACAGCCATCTGGCGCGTGCCCACGCAACGGTCCAGTTCCAAGCCGCGGGCAGCCATGCGACCCTGCCACTGCGCATGTTGCCTGACGATCTCACGCCGAGCTTTGTCGAGATCTGGCTTCCGCCTGCCGCAGTTGCAGGAAACCGGGTGGAACTGACCATCGCGACTCCGCAGGGCGATGTCAGTCCTCCGCTTGAGGAGAACGACAGCCATTTTCTTCGGTATGAGGTTGGGGGAAAGGCTCTTTGCGAGGCACGATACCACTTCTTCCCTGCGCCCACAGGGCGCGGCATGTTCCTGATCTCTCTGCAACCAACCATGCGGCTCGAGTCAGAAAAATCTCCCGTCCCCAACGATCCGGTTGCTCCGGCGGGTTTGTGGAATCTCACTCTGAAAAACCTCGGACTGTCGTCACACGAACCCATTGAAGCCTGGGTTCAGCGGGACGATGCGCCTGTCGGCTACCCACGCCGAGGGCGCCAAGCCTATTTCGATGTCCCCAGCTACGAGGTCTACGGCCATGACGGCAGACCCCTCGAAGAGGACGACCCGGGATGTCCCGTGAAACGCGCGGGCTCGATCAACGCGATTGCGACAGGCAGGGACACCATCGTGATCGGCGGCTTGATGCGCAAGGAGTTGCGCCCGCCCGCCTATTCTGCAGGCGGGCCTGTCACGGCACCAGCTGGAGCCACATCGCCTCACCGCTCCGGTCCGGACGCCCTGACGGTGAGCGACGACTCCCTCGTTCAATCCGGCGTTCTCGCGGCCGGAACGCGCAGCGGCTCCGTCATTGCCATGAACGGAACAAGCGTCGCCGCGCCGCTGATCACCCGATGGATCGCCCGTGAACTCGCAGATGGGCGCCCTGGGAACAGGGAAGCTGTCTGGAAGCTGGCCGGTGGCAAAGAACTGAACCTTCCACCTTCCAAGCCTTCTCCTGAGAGAGGCGGAGCCGGACGAGCTCCCCTGCCGCCTGTCCGCCCGGGCAAGATTGAGCGATAGCGGCCTCATCGCTCTAGTCTTAGCACCAGAATGTCCGATGAGCATGAGCCGGCAGGAGCTTGAGCCTCAACCTTCAGGAAGTGCGCTTGCGCCGGGTTTTCTTCTGGGCAATGCCTTCTCCAGCAGGTTGTTCCGTCACGGCCTCGACCGCGCCGATGGCCGCGGCAGGGGATGCATCTTCGACGGTTGCGACGGATTGTTCCGACTGCCCTTGGTTCAGTTCACGCTCAGCCCTGTACCAGTGATCGTGCGGATCGCCTGCGCGCCCCTCATTCTCCCATATCTCGTAAGCCCTCTGGCGGACGGCCTCCTCGCTGGCGCCCGATTGCTGATCCTTCTGGTGGTCGCCGTTCGAGTCATCGAAAATCTGGCGGCCGAGATCGAGTCCGATGCGAGGCGTCGCATCTGGTCCGGTCTTGTCCTGGGTCATGATGGTTCCTCTCCTTCAGACGTCGGGTCAATGCCGAGTGCGGGAACATGTTTCCTCATGGGCGCGGAAGCCGGCCTCCCGCTCCAAACAAACACTCAGCACGAAGTGGGATCTTGCTTCCGCCGCCGAGAGTTTTGGTACGATGGAGAGCAGAGACGGAGGCCGGAATGACCAAAGAGGATTTGGCTCAGAAGCTTGACCAGATGGACCCTGGAGCGACTCTCACGGTCCCGGAGAACGTCCTGGCAGGCATGTTCGGTGAGGTCACGATCTCATACGAGTCTCAGGAAGCGCTCAAACGCATTGCCGATTTTGCACTCGAGCACCGCTGCACCTTCGCATTCCATGAACGCGAAGGAGCCGTTCCCTGCTTCCAGAAGGACGACGTTTTCTAAGGCGTTTGGAGCCAGAGGCTCGGCTAACCCCACCGAAGCAGAATCGTGCTCAATGGCGGGAGCGCGAGACTCAAGGAGAAGGGGCGTCCGTGAGATGGAACCTCCTCGGCCTGAAGAGCGCCGCCATTGCCGAAGTTGCTGCCGCCATAGATCTCGGCATCCGTATTGAGAATTTCATTCCAGAGACCCGCCCTGGGCACTCCAATCCGATAGGCTATTCTCGGAACGGGGGTCATGTTGCTGACAGCAAGGATGATCGAGCTGCCGTCTTTTGCCAGCCGCAGCATGGCGAAAACCGAGTTCGCGGAATCATCCACCACCGCCCATTCGAAGCCGCCAGGATCGCTGTCGGTGCCGTGGAGCGCCGGCTCGGCCGCATAGATGCGGTTGAGGTCTCGGACGAGCCTTTGGACTCCGGAGTGCCGCAGATAGTCCAGCAGTTCCCAGGAGATCGACGCATCGTGGTTCCACTCCCGCTCCTGCGCGATCTCGCCTCCCATGAAGAGAAGTTTTTTGCCCGGGTGAGCCCACATATATCCGAAATAGGCTCTGAGATTGGCAAACCGCTGCCATTCATCGCCCGGCATCTTCCGGATCAGCGAACCTTTCCCGTGCACGACTTCATCATGCGACAGGGGAAGGATGAAGCGCTCGGTAAAGGCATAGACCATGCCGAACGTAAAGGCACCGTGATTGTAGCTCCGGTAGATCGGATCCTGCTCCACGTAGTGGAGCGTGTCATGCATCCAGCCCATGTTCCACTTGAACGTAAAGCCGAGCCCACCTTCTTCGGGCGGCCGTGTGACGCCAGGCCAGGCGGTGGATTCCTCTGCGATCGTGATCGCCCCATGGCATCTTTGGGCAACGATGCTGTTCAGATGCTTGAAGAACTCGATGGCCTCGAGGTTTTCTCTGCCGCCGTACTTGTTCGGGATCCACTCATCCGCTTTCCGGCTGTAGTCGCGGTAGAGCATCGATGCCACGGCATCGACCCGAAGCGCATCGATGTGAAAGCGCTCCAGCCAGAACAATGCGCTGGCGATCAGGAAGCCCTTCACCTCGTTGCGGCCGAGATTGTAGATCAGGGTGTTCCAATCCTGGTGGAACCCTTCCCTGGGATCCTGATGCTCGTAGAGCGCCGTTCCGTCGAATTGAGCCAGACCCCACACGTCGGTCGGGAAATGAGCCGGAACCCAGTCGAGAATCACGCCCAGTCCGGCCTCATGGCAGCGGTTCACGAATTCCGCGAAGTCTTCCGGTGTCCCGTACCGCCCGGTGGGGGCGAAGAGGCCGAGCGGCTGATAACCCCAGGAGCCTCCGAACGGATGTTCGGTGATAGGCAGGAGCTCGATATGGGTGAAGCCCAGCCCCGAAACATAGGGGATCAGGCGATCAGCCAGTTCAGTCCAATCGAGACTACGGTCGCCTTCCTGCTCCAACCGCATCCACGAGCCTGCATGGACTTCGTAGACTGAGATGGGCGAGGCCTCTGTCTGGCGCGCGGCTCTTGACGCCATCCAATCGGAGTCCGTCCAACGGAAAGGCTCGGACCGAGCGACAACAGATGCGGAACCGGGAGCGGCCTCGGCCGCACGCGCAATGGGATCGGCCTTCTGCGGCAACAATTGTCCGTGCGGCCCGACGATCTCGTATTTGTAGCGTTCGCCGGGGCCGAGGCGAGGAACGAAGAGTTCCCAGATCCCCGCCTCCCGGCGCAGGCGCATGGGATTGCGCCGTCCATCCCAGCCGTTGAAGTCTCCCACCACCGAAACACGACGGGCATTGGGAGCCCAGACGGCAAATCGCACGCCGGCTACACCGTCAACTGTCATGGGCTGCGCGCCAAGCACGGAGCCGAGTTCGTAGTGAGTGCCCTGCCCGATCAGATGCAGATCGAGATCTCCAAGGAGAAGACCGAAGCTGTAGGGATCTTCCAGCTCCTGCACGGCGTCGGGCCAGTGAACGCGCAGTCGATAGGCGTCCCGATAGTCGAGCCTTCCGGCAAACAGCCCATCCGCATGCACGAGATGGAGCCGCTCAGGCTCTCCATCTGTATGCCGGCGCAGAACCTCGACGGACTTGGCACCCGGCATGAAGACGCGGACAATGCTTCCACCGCCCGCAGGATGCGGACCGAGGATGGAGAACGGATCCCCATGCCGCCCCTCGATCAAAGCCTGAACACTGCCTGACTCGATGCCGGCAAGGAGATCGTCACGTCCGGGCGTCATTCCTGTCCTCCGCGGCCCGCTTCTGCGAGGCGATGCACAATGTCGGACAAACCCTGGAGAGGGATCGCCAGCCATTTCGGGCGATTGGAGGCCTCATACTGGACCTCGTAGGCGGCCTTCTCCAGCAGGAACAGATCAAGGAGCGAACGGTGCCTGTCAGGCGAGAGCCCGAGCTGTGGAGCCTGAGCAGTAGCATCCCAGTAGGCATCCAGGAAAGCCCTTTGAGCTCCTGCATAGAAGTTCCTGAGCAGCGAGCCTCGGATGTCGCGGAACTGTGGAGACGAGATATCCTCCTCGGGCATCGATGCGGTCACGGCCACGTAGTCGAGAGAGCGCAGCAATCCGGCCACGTCCCGGAGCGGGCTTGTCTTCGCGCGCCTTTCTTCCAGCTCGCGCACCGGCTCGCCTTCGAAGTCGATGATGTAGGCATCGCCCTGCGCGACAAGGACCTGGCCGAAGTGGAAGTCGCCATGGATCCGCGTCAGCAGCGTCCCACGGCCGGCCTCCGCGAGCGTATCTACCGCCGCGGTCAACTCGTCACGACGCTCCAGAATGCTGTCGGCGAGAGCACCGGTCTCGGAATCAAGATCTTCCCGGACTCCGTTCAGGATATCGAGAGCGGACACGAGTTGCTCCTTGGCCCTCGTCTTCCAGCCTTCGATTTCTTCAGCGCCGGCCTCGATTGGCGCGAAAGCCTGATCGTCCGTCGATGCGGCCAGAGCCACGTGCAACTCACCGAGGCGCTGCCCCACGACTTCGGCAAAGTTCTCCAAAGTGGTGAAGATCCCCTCCTCCGGGACCGCTTCGGTCTCGATCAGCTCATATTCGTCGAGGGTGCGCTTCAGGTTCTCGAGCATCCAGTTCCAGGCGTCGCCCTGGTTGCGTATGGCGCCCTGAACGATCGCGAGCGTGTGGGGCGTCCCATCCTCGGAGACCCGCAGCACCTGCCCGAGGAGCGGAGCGGAGTTCTGGTACCCGACCTTCGTCAGGTACTGGGTCATTTCCGCCTCCGGATGGGTACCAGCAAACACCCGGCGTACGAGCTTGATCATCGCGAGATCGCCGATGATCAACGAACTGTTTGACTGCTCGGCCGAGAGCCAGTGGACCGAAGCATCCGATGTGACCTCCATGCAATCAAGTTCGGAAGTGCCCTCGAACCGGATGTCTCCATCCGGGGTGCGCACCGTGGATCTCTCGCACAGGGCCTGCAGGACCGCATGCGCCCACCGGTCGATGGCGAAGCCATCCGTCAGGAAGCCCACACGGGGTCCCCTGCGGACCCGGGCCAAGGCGAGCTGCTGCGGCAGGGGAAGTCCACCGGCGCTCTCCCATGCAATACCCAATGGCAGGAAGTAACGCTCGGTGCGCTTGCCGACGCTCGCCTCGACTTCCGCCACCAGGACATCGTCGGCGAACGGCATCGGCACCGTCCAGGGGATGCGCACCTCGTGCAGCGTCTCGTTCTTAGAGGCAAACCAGCGCCGGATCGGCAGATAGGTCGGCAGGATGTCCCGGGTGACCGTCTGCAGATGCCGTTCTTCCAAGCCTCCCTGCAGGCCGCTTCGCAGAACCAGGGTTTCGAACTCGGTCAACTGCTCAGGAGGTGCCGTTCTCCATTGCGGGCTTTCGGTTTCCGTCGTGAGCTGGAACCAGTAGAAACCATAGGGTGGAAGGGTCAGCAGGTAAGTCAGCTGACCAATGGGCGGGAACGGTGACGGGCCGGTCATCTCGACCGGAACCCGGCCGGCAAATGCCGACAGATCGAGTTCGACCGCCTGCGGCGTCCGCGACAGGTTCGCAACACACAGGATCGTCTCACCCTCATGCTCCCGCAGATAGGCCAGGACCTTACGGTTGGCCGGATAGAGGAGCCGGAAGGTGCCGCGGCCGAAGGCATGATGGTTGCGGCGGAGCATCAGCATGCGGCGCATCCAGTTCAGGAGCGAATGCTGGTCGCGGCTCTGCGCCTCCACATTGACAGATTCGAAGCCATAGATCGGGTCCATGATTGCCGGCAGCACGAGACTTGCAGGGTCGGCCCTGGAGAAGCCCCCGTTGCGGTCCGGCGACCATTGCATGGGCGTGCGGACGCCATCCCGGTCGCCAAGATAGATATTGTCGCCCATCCCGATCTCGTCGCCATAATAGACGACAGGCGTTCCGGGCATGGACAGAAGGAGCGCATTCATCAGCTCGATGCGCCGGCGGTCCCGCTGCATGAGGGGCGCGAGCCGGCGACGGATGCCAAGATTGATGCGGGCGCGCCTGTCGGCCGCATAGGTGTTCCAGAGGTAATCGCGCTCCTCGTCGGTCACCATCTCGAGCGTCAGCTCGTCATGGTTGCGAAGGAAAATCGCCCACTGGCAGTTCTCAGGAATTTCGGGCGTCTGACGCAGGATATCCGTGATGGGGAAACGGTCTTCCTTGGCGATGGCCATGTACATGCGCGGCATCAGCGGGAAGTGGAACGCCATATGGCATTCGTCGCCGTCGCCAAAATATTCCTGCGTATCCTCCGGCCATTGATTGGCCTCCGCCAGCAGCATCCGGTCCGGATAGGTGTCATCGAGCGCCGCGCGGATCTTCTTGAGAACCACGTGGGTCTCCGGAAGATTCTCGTTGTTGGTGCCTTCCCGCTCCACAAGGTAGGGAATGGCATCGAGGCGCAGCCCGTCGATGCCCATGTCGAGCCAAAACCGCATGACGCTCAAGACCTCCTTGAGAACACGCGGATTGTCGAAGTTCAAATCGGGCTGATGCGAATAGAAGCGATGCCAGAAATAGGCACCCGCCGCCGGATCCCAGGTCCAGTTCGACTTCTCGGTGTCGAGGAAGATGATCCGGGTCTCCGGGTACTTCTGGTCCGTGTCGGACCAGACATAGAAGTCGCGGTCGCGCGATCCTGGCTTTGCGTGCCGGGCGCGTTGGAACCAGGGATGCTGATCCGAGGTGTGGTTGATCACCAGCTCCGTAATGACTCGCAGACCTCTGGCGTGAGCCTCACGCACGAAGGTCTTAAACTCCTTCAGAGTTCCGTAGTCGGGGCTGACATCGCGGTACTCGGCGATGTCATAGCCGTCATCGAGCCGCGGCGACGGGTAGAAGGGCAGCAGCCAGATCGTATTCACCCCGAGGGAGGCGATGTAATCCAGCTTGGCGAGGAGACCAGCGAAATCGCCGATGCCGTCGTTGTTGGCATCGAAGAACGACTTCACGTGCAGCTGGTAAATGATCGCATCCTTGTACCAGAGCGGATCGGTTCCGAGGGAGGTTTCGCTCTTGAGGGACGTGTCGTTCTTCTTGAGCATTCTCATTGGTCCTTAGGGGCAATACGCCAGATCGAGAAAGGTAGTTCGCCCGGATCGCAGCGGATGCGCTGATACTTGCCGGACCAGGTGAAGCGGTGGTGACGGACGAGGTCCTCGACAGCCAAGGAACCGTGATCCGGCAGGCCGAACTTCCAGAGAGGCAACTCCACGTCGGCCTCCTGCACATTGTGGGGATCGAAGCTCACCGCCATGAGCAGAACATTCTCACGCCCGGGAGTCGCCTTCTCAAAGAAGAGGATGTTGTCGTTCCAAGCATTGAGGAATGACACGTTCAAATGGGAGTGCAGGGCCGGATTGTCGTGCCGGATCCGATTCAGGATCGAGATCTCCCGGATGATGTTACCCGGTCGGTCCCAATCCCATGCGCGGATCTCGTACTTCTCGCTGTCGGCGTATTCTTTTTTCTTGACGTCGGGCCGACCTTCGCAGAGCTCGAAGCCGCTGTACATTCCCCAGAGTCCGGAGAGCGTCGTGGCGAGCGCCGCGCGGATCAGGTAGGCGGAGCGAGGCGCATTCTGCAGGAAATCAGGGTTGATGTCAGGCGTGTTCACGAAGAAATGCGGCCGGAAGAAATCCTTCGGCGCCGTTTGCGAGAGTTCGGTCAGGTACTCCGCCATCTCGCCCTTCTCGTTGCGCCATGTGAAGTAGGTGTAGGATTGCGAGAACCCGATCTTGGCGAGCCTGTACATGATCTTCGGCCGTGTGAAGGCTTCCGACAGGAAGGCGACGTCCGGGTGATCGCGGCGCACTTCCCCGATCAGCCATTCCCAGAATGGAAATGGCTTCGTATGGGGGTTGTCGATGCGGAAGAGTTTTACGCCCTGCTCGACCCAGAGCAGGATAGTGTCACGGAGTTCGAGCCACAGGGACGGGATCGCACCCTTGGCATAGAAATCCACGTTGACGATGTCCTCGTACTTCTTCGGCGGATTTTCGGCGTACTTGATGGTTCCGTCCGGGCGCCAGTCAAACCAGTCCGGATGCTCCTTCAGCCAGGGGTGGTCCGGCGAGGCCTGGACCGCGATATCGAGCGCCAGCTCCAGCCCATGATCGGCAGCAGCCGCCACGAGACGACGGAAATCATCGAAGGTACCAAGCTCGGGATGAATGGCGTCATGACCGCCTGCCTCTGAGCCGATGGCATAGGGACTTCCTGGGTCGTCCGGGCCAGCGTTAAGGCTGTTATTGCGTCCCTTCCGATGCGTTCGGCCGATAGGGTGGATCGGCGTCATGTAGAGAACGTCGAATCCCATGTCGCGGATATAAGGAAGCTTGCGGACCACATCGTCGAACGTGCCGTGGCGATTGGGATCATCGCTCATGGAACGCGGGAAGAGCTCGTACCAGCTCGCGAATCCAGCCGCCGTCCGTTCGGCATCGACGGGGATTGCCTGGGAGCGCACCATGAATGGCCGCCGGTCCGCTGCCGTCATGATCTCCGACGTCTCAGGCGCCAGGAGGATCTCAAGCCGCGTGTCATAGTCCGCTTCCGCGAGTCTGCTGGCCAGCGCGTGGACGCGATCGGCAATGTCTCCCCCAGCCTCGACCCTCGCCTGTTCCACGAGGAGACGCCCCTCCTCCAGCTCCAGGGTCACGTTCAAGCCGGCTGCGTATTTCTTCTCCAGCTCCGACCGGAAGATCGCAAAGGGATCACGCCAAGCCAGAACCGCGAATTCATAGCGCCCAAGCCGCTCCAGGGGGAATTCCGCGCTCCAGCGATCGTTGACCAGGAGGGTCATGCGGGTTTCGCGCCATTGCTCCTCGTCGACCGCCCTCCAAGCCAACGCCGCCGCCAGGGGATCGTGACCGTCGCCAAAGATGTCGGCCTCGACCCGGACAACTTCGCCGACGATCCGCTTGACCGGGAACTCGCCGCCATCGACCGCCGGCGTGACGTTCTCGATGACGAGCCGCGGTGCCGCAACGGCTTGTTCGACGGCCGGCACGGACACTGCACCCAGCACCGGCCTTAGGGGGCGTCCTTCCAAGATCCGGACCTCGCCTGGCTGAAGTCTAACCACGGTCGTAGGAGTGAGTTCGAGACCGCCCTCGCTCACTTCGCGAAATGGCATGAACTGGGCGCCGTTCTCGGACACCAGGAACGCACCTGTGGCCTGTGCGGTTCGCCGGAGATCGGCATTTGCGATGATCAGGCGGGCCACCTTGCTCTGCCGTGCATCCTCCGCATCAGTCCTCAGCAAAGCAGTCACGGGGGATGCATGCCCCACCACGAGATGCAGGGGCTTTCGGGCGAAGGGCTCATTGCTGCGGGTGAGAGACTGATTGGCTTCACGAATTTCTCTGGTGAGATCGAAGCTCCCCCGCTCTTGCAATCCAATCAGCCCCCTTCCATCGCCACGGGTCGGATCGAGCCTGTCCCGGCAGCCGAATTCGAACCCCATAGGAATGAGGAGGCCGTCACCGAGGGACGCTGCAAGCCGCAGGGCGCGGGTTGCGCGCCGCTCGAGCACATCGAGAGGTTCCACCTCATGGGTGATGCGCTTGTCGAAGGGAACCTCCGGAAAAGCGATCTCGTATCCAAGACGTCTCAGCTGTTCGTGCTCGTCGGCAATCCAGCTGTCTTTCAGGTCCCACCAGCACAGGGAGGAGAACGTCCCGTCAAAGCCTGCACCATCAAGCGCCAGCCTTGCCTGAAAATTCGTGCCGGGTGTCCAGGCAATGAAACGCAGTTCAGGTGCGTCTCCTCTGACTTCAGCGATGAAGCGCTTCAAAGCGGATGCGGGAACCCTGTCCCAGTGCAGGCAACGGAAGCCGGCTATTCCTGCGGCGGCGAGTGCTTGCAGGCGCTCAGTCAGCATCCTGAGATAGGGGTGATCGTCCGCATCGTCACCCGCGAATGGAACGAGGACCGCCTCCCTCTCGGAAGGGTCCTGTCGCGGATCGAGAACGTCCGGGTTTGAGGCGGCGAGGCCGAGTTCGCGGGCGAAGATGCTGTCAGCGGCCACACGGTCGACAACCAGATCGAGCATCAGAGCGAGCTTACGTGCATTGGCCTTCTCGGCAAGCCGCGCAACACCCTCGACTGCATCACCATGACCGAGGTTCGGATGAAGCCGGGTCATGTCACGCGGCAGGAAGATGCTGCCGCCATGTCCCGGCTCGAAGGGCGGAGCCATCAGGATGGTGTCGAAGCCCAGGGCGGCTGCGTGATCGAGGACAGCATCCCAGTCATCCAGGGACCCGGCCAGCAGCGGGTGCACGTAGTAGATCCGCGGAGCCTTCCGGCTCACGCTCTTTGTCCGCACCGTTGGGGAGCTTGCAAGGAGATTGTCTGCTGGTGACACGGTTCGGCCCTGTCGCTGTTCTATCGGATCAACCTGGGGCGAGCTCATGACGGACAATGGAAAAACCGAGGCTTGACCGGCAGAGTCTCCCTGTCAAAAACAGCCCCCCTTGCCTTTGGTTCCTGCCGGAGACCAGATCACCTGTAGCTCGCTCACCGGGACCTGCCGGCCCAAAACCCTGCGGCGGGACGGACGAGGGCGACCTTAAGCCGGCGCAGCTTCGGAGAAGGGATATCGTCCATTGTCCGCGTTGATTGATTCATGCGGCTCTAGGCTCTCATTCGAAAGGTCGCTCAGGCCGGAGAGGAAGCGCTGACACCACGCCTCTACGGTGTTGGTCCGCAACCGTCCCATCATCGAATCCCACCGCTCCCGCCTTTCCTCAAGCGGCATCCGGAGGGCCCGTGCGATGGATGCAGCGCAGGCTTCCGTGTCGTAGGGATTGACCAGAATAGCGCCGTCGAGTTCGTGTGCCGCGCCTGCAAAGCGCGACAGGATCAGGACGCCGGGATCGTCCGGTTGCTGGGCCGCGACGAACTCCTTCGCAACGAGGTTCATGCCATCCCGCAACGGTGTCACCAGACCGATCCGCGACATGCGGTACAATCCCGCAAGGGCTGCATGTCCGACCGTTCCGTTGACATATCGGACGGGAGTCCAGTCCACCTCGCCGAGGCTTCCATTGGTCCACCCGGCCTGCTCCGCGATCTCCCGCTGCATCCGCTGATACTCGGGAACATCCGAGCGCGACTTAGGCGTGATCTGGATATAGGTAACCCGGTTGCGGAAGTCCGGATTGGAACGGATGAAGCATGAGAACGCCTCGATCCGTTGCTTCAATCCCTTCGAGTAGTCCAGCCGGTCCACCCCGATGATTAGGTCGCGGTCTCCCAGGCTCGCCTTTGTTCGGCGCACGAGAGCATTCCGCTCGGCACTGGCGGCTGCACGGACGAAGCCTTCGGTATCGATCCCTACCGGGAAGGCGCCGATCCGGACCGTATGGCCATCGATCTGATGCTCCCCAGTTCCAGTCGGGGATCCGATGTTCTCGCGCACAAGGCAGCGCTGAAAGTTCTCCGCATCCTGTGGCGTGTGAAAACCGATCAGATCATAGGCGCCGAAGCCTTGGAGAAGCTGCTGATAGGCCGGCAGGGCGCTGGCCACATCGGATGGCGGCCATGGAATATGCAGGAAAAAGCCGATCCGGTTCTTGAAACCCAGCCGCCGGAGTTCCGCAGCCAAGGGGATGAAATGGTAATCATGAACCCAGATAACGTCGTCGGGCCGCAGCAGCGGGGCGAGAGAGGCGGCAAAAGCCCGGTTCACCCTAAAATACCCGTCGAGTTCTTGGCGCTCGATCTGCACAAGGTCGAGCCTGTAGTGACAAACCGGCCATAGGGCACGGTTGGCGAAGCCCGCGTAATATTCGTCGTAATCCTTCTGGGAGAGATCCAAAACCGCGAAGGTAATCTTGCCGGCCTGCACAACCTTCGCTTGGTCGGACGGATTCTCGACCGTCTCGCCCGACCAGCCGAACCAGAGTCCGCCGCTCCGCTTCAGAGCTCCCTCAAGCGCGACAGTCAGGCCGCCAGCCTTGCTTGTGCCATCCTTGGGCACAGGAACCCGGTTCGAGACCACAACCAGTCGCTGTTGGGACGATGCGGGGGTTTGTGCCTTGCTTCGACCCGCCCGAGACCGTCTCTTGGCATTGTCCGGAGAAGGATCCGGCGCCTCAAGCCCGACTTCCAACAAAGCCGGCTGCGCTTTTACGTCTTGAGCAATGTCTGGAATGTCGGCCATGACCTGACCTTGAGCAAATGGTGAAGGTTAAACCATCCGGCCGAAGGGCAGTTCCCGCTGCCGAGAAATAAGCTGTTGGGCAGACACATCTTCCCCAATGGAAGCTTGGCTTCAGGAAAAACCCGCTCTGAACTGCGGCGAGGCGTCACGCTCTTTGGGTAATTTGATAACTATTGTTGAGTATCATTCTGAAGTTGCTATCGGTCCCGTAAGAGAATGCCAACAAAATACAAGCGGGAGCGTTTCTTGCTTGATAATTGAAGACTAGGGGTTGCCTGTGGAGAGTTTCGACCAAAGCTTATTGCCCTCCTCCGCTCATCGTGACGAGGCTGAGGCCACCTATGTGGCGAGCGAGCCGGTAGGGCCGGAAGCAAACACTGAAACGGAGGCGTTTCAACAGGCAATCTTGGCAAAGCTGACCTATGACGTCGGCACGAACCCGGCTCATGCGACCGAGCATGACTGGTTCACCGCAACGGCCCTGGCCGTGCGCGACCGCGCCATGGACCGCTGGATGGCGTCCAAAGGACAGAACCAGGCAGGTCACAAGCACGTCTGCTATTTTTCTCTCGAGTTCCTGATCGGTCGGCTCCTGTCCGACACCCTGAACAACCTCCGCCTGACCGATTGCGCGAGCGATGCCCTCGCCAGCCTCGGGGTCGATCTCGATCGTATCCGGACGATTGAGCCGGATGCTGCCCTTGGAAATGGTGGCCTCGGTCGGCTCGCCGCCTGCTTCATGGAGAGCATGGCCAGCCTCGAGCTCCCGGCCTACGGCTATGGGATCCGCTACGAACACGGCCTGTTCCGCCAGAGCCTTCGGGATGGATGGCAGCAGGAGCTCCCCGAGGACTGGCTCATCCGAGCCAATCCGTGGGAGTTCGAACGGTCGGATCTGGTCTACCGGGTGCCGTTCGGCGGCGTCGTCGAGGAGTTGCCCGCGCTTGACGGGCCAGCAGGCTTTGCCTGGAGGCCCGCCGAAACCGTTCAGGCCGTTGCCTTCGATACTCCCGTCGTCGGCTGGCGCGGACACCACGTCAACACCCTGAGGCTGTGGTCGGCGCGGGCTGCCGAGCCGCTGCGGCTCGACGCCTTCAATTCAGGCGACCATGTCGGCGCCCTCGCCGACCGGGCTCGGGCCGAGGCGATCTCCCGCGTGCTCTATCCCGGCGACGAGACGGAGGCGGGCCGGGAGCTGCGCCTGCGCCAGGAATTCTTCTTCACCTCGGCCTCCCTGCAGGACCTGCTGGCGCGGCACACGCGGCTGCATGGGGATCTCAACACCCTGCCGGATCATGCGGCGATCCAGCTCAACGATACGCACCCCGCTCTTGCCGTGGCGGAGCTGATGCGCCTTCTGGTCGATGAGCGCCAACTGGCTTGGGACGAGGCCTGGTCCATCACGACCAGGACGTTGAACTACACCAACCACACCCTCATGCCCGAGGCCCTCGAGCGCTGGCCCGTGTCGCTGATGGAACGGCTTCTCCCGCGGCATCTCCAGATCATCTACCATATCAATTGGCTGCACCTGGAACCTCTGATCCGCCGGTCGGCCGACGTCGAGCTCATCAAAGCCGTCTCGGTGATCGACGAGAGCCAGGGCCGGTATGTGCGGATGGGCCATCTGGCGTTCATCGGCGCCCACAAGGTCAATGGCGTGTCGGCCCTCCATACCGACCTGATGCGCCAGACGGTCTTCCGCGATCTGAACGCTCTCTATCCAGGCCGCATCGTCAACAAGACGAATGGCATCACCTTCCGTCGTTGGCTTCATCAGGCGAACCCGCAACTGGCGCATCTCCTGGTGCAGGAGCTGGGCGAGGCGGTTCTCGATGATCCGGGAGCCTTGATCAAGCTGGAGAGGCTGGCGGACGACAGCGCCTTCCAGGCTCGCTTCAGGAACCAACGCAACGCATCGAAGGCCAATCTGGCCAAGCTCGTGGCCGAGCGGACAGGCGTGCAGATCCACCCGAACGCCCTGTTCGACATCCATATCAAGCGCATTCACGAGTATAAGCGGCAGCTTCTCAACATCTTGGAAGTCATCGCCCTCTACGATGCCATCCGGTCGGAGCCCGAGCGGAACTGGGTGCCTCGGGTCAAGATCTTTGCCGGCAAGGCAGCGGCCAGCTACCACCGGGCAAAGCTGATCATCAAGCTCGCCAACGATGTTGCAAAGATCGTCAATTCCGACCCTGTCGTAGGGGATCGACTGAAGGTTGCTTTTCTTCCCAACTACAATGTCAGCCTGGCAGAGGCGATCATCCCAGCCGCAGACCTGTCCGAGCAGATCTCGACCGCCGGCATGGAGGCTTCCGGCACCGGCAACATGAAGCTTGCCCTGAACGGCGCCCTCACGATCGGCACCCTCGACGGAGCAAACATCGAGATCCGCGAATGCGTTGGGGCTGACAACATCTTCATCTTCGGAATGACGGCTGAGGAGGTCGAGACGTACCGCAGGGCCGGGCTGCACCGCGACCGGGGAGGATGGTCGCCTCGATTTGAGAGGGCCATCAGCCTGATCTCGGCAGGCACCTTCTCACCGGATGACCCTCACCGGTTCGACTCCCTGGTGCATGCCCTGTCGTCCGACGATGCGTTCATGGTGGCTGCGGACTTCGATTCCTACTGGGCAACCCAGCGGCGGGTCGATCAGATGTGGCAGGAGCCTTCCACATGGGCCCGTGCCAGCGTGCTGAACACAGCCAGAGTCGGCTGGTTCTCGTCCGATCGCACCATCCGCGAATACGCCGAGGACATCTGGAAGGTTCCTGTCTGAGCCACGGCCAAGCATGGAACTTTGATCCTGATATCACCTTATGGAGTCAAACCCTCGTCAGGAGACGAGGGTTGATTGGTGGCCTCACGGAGCCTGCCATGATCCATAAGTACGAAGTCGGCCAATCAGTCGTTCCGGCAAGCCCTTTGCGGCCAAGCCGGAACACCTATGTGGTCGTGAAGCAGCTCCCTCTCACCTCCTATGAACCGCAATATTGGATCCAGGGGATGAAAAGTGGAGTGGATTGCATCGTGTGCGAATCCCAGATCGAAGCCGCTGACGATCACCAGCCAAGCCTATGGCTCGCGGCTTTGGGAGCGTCGAAGCCGGGAGCTCAGCCTCGCGGGTCTGCGTAACAGCCATCGTAGCGCAAAGGCACTTTCCGGACGGGCCGAGATCCTCGAATAGACTGGCCCGTCCGACGTAGACCGTCTCAAAAGCTGTTGTTCGTGTGGCTTGCTGCCTCGACGTTATCCCGTCCCGGGAAGCGGCCTTCCCCATAGGCTGCCCGTGGTGCCGGTCGCCAGGTTTGCGTTTTACCGGGGCGCCGGTTGGATCCCGCATGCCAAAGCCGTGCGGGAGAACCGTTGGACGTGCGCCTGCCCAGCATCCATCCCAAGGCACATCCAAGCGCTCCTATGGCAAGCAGAGCGGCAACTGGGTGCTCCTGCACGGGACGGCTGATGGTTTCAGCCCCTTGCCGGTAGTAGCGCTCGGCCTCGGGCATGTAACGCCTGCCCTGCTCGAGATAGGTTCGGCTTCGGTGATAGAGATCACGGGCAGTGTCGGCAGCCTGCCCGGCTGCTGAATGAAGAATGTTCGAAGACGGCTCCTCAATCCCCTCGCCTGGTGGCACAGGAACCTCGTTCAGGGCGTCGGGCTCGCATTCCGCCGCAACGCTCTTTGAGGCTGATGTGGTCCAGGCCGGCGGGTCACTCGCAGGAAAGCTGTCGTCGACCGCATCATCCACATGCCTCTGCTGGATCGGCTTCGGCTCATTCTGCGCATCCAAAGGGCGTCTCTGATCGATCTTCTCATCGGGCATCGGAGCCTCCATCAAGCTTTACAGAGCAATGGAGCTTCCGGTGAATGGTTCCGATGCGCCCTTTCCGTTCACCAACGGCGGGTCAACATCCACAGCCGCGAGGTTATGGCGGAGCCCCCAGGAGGTGAAAGATTGCAGGCGCTCCAAGCGACACGCCTGAAAGGAACAGAAGGATGAACACAATGCGCCGCATCGTGGTCGCCGGAACCGGAGGCGGCCAGCGCCGCGCCGCATAGGTCGCTCCTATGACGGCCGGAATGGCAAGAAGCCCTGTGAGGTTGGAAGCGGCTGGCAGATCGCCGGAGGCCACGACGAGACCAATGCGGAAGACAGCATTGAGTGCGAAGACGGTGACGAGGGTTTCCCGGATCTTCACCAGGGACATGGGCTGGCGATAGAAGTGATAGACGAGCGGCGGTCCCGCGGTTGAGAACATCCCGCCCATGAGACCGGCAATGGAGCCGAAGAAGAGAAACGATCCGTCCTTAGATTGCTTCGCCAAAGGCTCAGGCTTTCGTGCCAATTGCAGGCTCGAGACGATGATCACGAATCCGAGGATCAGGCGCAGGAGATCAGCCCGGGTTCCGGCAAGCCATTCCAACAGCCAATAGCCGACGAAGAGCATCGGGATGCTGGCAGCCATGACGAAGCCGAACTCCCGCCATGCCACATCACGCCAGCCCTTCAGCAGCATCTGCGTGGCATTCACCAGTGTGAGCGCGCTCACGATCATGGCGGCATCGGGCAGCGACAGTAGGCCTGTCAGGCCCACGCCACCCATGGTGATGAGGCCGAAGGCGAAGCCGGTGAGAGTCTGCGCATAGGCCGCGGCACTCGCCAGAAGGAGAAAACCGATGAGCTCTACGACCGACATCGCTCAAAGTGTCCTGAGGCCCGCGAACAGATCCGTGAAACGTGAGCCGGCACGGTAGAACACCGGCGGCTGGCCGAAGGGAGCCGATACGGTCACTTCTCCTCCGCCCGAGAAAGTCTCGGCCGTCCAGGCATGGACCCACTCCGCTCCTGCCGGCAGATAGGTGCTCCACTCGGTCTTTCCGGCCTGCGAGACAGGAGCCACGAGCAGTTCGGCGCCGTAGAGGTATGCGTCCTGTATGGCATAGGTGCGGAAGTCATCCTCGAAATGGAGGAAGAGCGGCCGCTGCACCGGCAGGCCTCGCGTGGAGGCCTCATCCACAAGGGATTCCAGGTAGGGCACGAGATGCACATAAACTCTCGTCATCCGGGCGAAATGGGCCAGCACCTGCGGGTCCTGGTCGATCTGCAGGTTGTCGCGCGGGCGGTTGCCCTCATGGGTGCGCATCACGGGCGTGAAGGCTCCCATCTCGGCCCAGCGCATGATGAGCTCCGCTGTGCGCACATTGCCGAAGAGGCTGGTATAACCGCCGATGTCGGAGTGATGATAGGCATTGCCGAGGAGCCCCGACGAGAGCGCCCCGGAGATGACCGTCACAAGGCCATCGTGGCGGGTGAAATCGACCGACTGGTCGCCCGCCCAAAGGAGCGGACAATGCCGCTGAACCCCCGTGTATCCGGCGCGCATGAAGAACAGGATTTCGCCGGTCTTTCCCCTGCTTTCGACAGCCCGCGCATTCACCTCGGCCCAGAGCGTCGGCCACGCATTGTGCATAACCTTGGCATTGATGCCGTTGGCGAGCTTCACGTCGATGGGGAGATACTCACCGAAATCGGCCATCCAGCCGGAGAGCCCGAAATCGACCATGTTCTGGCCGATGACGCGCTCGGCGAACCAGGCGGCGGCCTCCGGGTTAGTGAAGTCGACGACGCCGCAATCGAATTCGCCGAAATCGACGAGAGCCGTGTTGCCGCTCTCATCCGTGGCGAAATAGCCTGCGGCCTCAGCCTCCGGAAACAGTGAGCCGTCGACAGCGAGGTACGGATTTACATAGCCGAGGAAGCGGATGCCGCGATCTTCCAACTCCGCGATGCGCTGGCGCAGCGCCGGGTACCGATCCTCGTTCGCCTTCCAGTCCCAGAAGAGACGCGCGCCGAAGGAGGTGTGGCGCAGCCCCACCCAGTCCTCGCACCAGAGGCCGGAGACCTTCGTGCCAGCCGCGATGATGCGCTCGAGCCGCTCAAAGGAATTGGCCCCGTCCTTGAGCCCGATAATTGCGCCGCCATAGACCCATTCCGGCAGCGGCGGCTGGCGGCCGAAGCGCTCGGCCATGGCTTCGACGAGGGTGATGAAGGTGGGGCGGGCAGTCAGTTCGATTCGTTCCGGAACGGCCCAAACCTCGATCTCATGAAAGTCGTCGCGGCGGAAATCGAAGGCGGAGTAAGCGGTCGTCTCCACGTGCAGCGCGTAGCGCCGCGACGAGAGATAGGTCGGTTGCGGATAATTGGTGTTCCAGTAATCGCCGCCCGACTTACCCGTAACATCGGCCTTGAGGGTGATCTCGGTCGTCTTGTCCCGTCCAACGCCAGGCTCGGACGTCCAGAGGGGAAAGCGACGGCCGCGCATGTCGAAATACGACATCTGCTCGCCGCCACCCCAGACATGCTCGCCCTCCTCCGCCGCGACACGGATCCAGAGCCGGTTGATGGCGGCATCGTCGGTCCGGAACGCGATGGTGCCGTTGTGCTCGTCGCCCGACACCTGGAGGGTCAGGCGAGCCGGCTGGCCCGGTGCCACCGAGAAGGCGATCTCGGCGCCTGACACGACGGCATGCGCGAGCGGGGTGCGCTCGATGACATAATCCTCGATGTCGAAGTTGCCGCGATACATGTCCATGCGGGCATCGCCCTGGCCCACATACAGGCACGGGGAATCGATGCGGTGACGCAGGATCAGCCTGCCGTCGAGAACGAGGTCGAAGCCGTTGGATGTCGTCTGGATCTTCATGGATTATCTCAATTCTGCGTCAGGCCGGCATCGACGATGAAGTTCGCACCCGTGCAGCCGCCGCTCTCGTCGGAGGCCAGGAACAGCGCCATTCGGGCGACATGGCTGGCATCGAGCCGGAACTTCAGCGCCTGAAGGTCGAGGAACTGCTGGTTCAACTCGGGCGTCAGCCAGAGCTTCTTCTGCCGTTCCGTGAGGATCGCGCCTGGCACGATGCAGTTCACCCGGATTCCGGAGGGTCCTAACTCGCGTGCAAGCGTGCGCGTCATCCCATTGATCGCCGCCTTGGCGGTCGTATAGCCGACCATGCCAGGACGACCGCGCATCCAGGAAATGGAGCCGAGCATGATGATGGAACCGGCGCCGCGCGCGGCCATGCCCTTGGAGACCGCCTGCGTTGCGAAGAACTGGTGATCGAGGTTGAGTGCAAGTGCACGTCGCCAGTACTCCGGTTCCACCTCGGCCATGTCGTGCCGGTCGTCCTTGCCGGCATTGTTGACGAGAACATCCACGCCGCCGTGATCGTTCTCGATCCGCGACAGCACCTCTCGAAGACCTGGGATGTCGGTGACGTCGCAGGGGTAGAAGCTTGCGCCAGTTTCCTTGGCCAATGCCTCGCCCGGCTCCTTCGCGATATCGATGAAGGAGACGCGCGCGCCCTGAGCGACGAAGGCTCTCACCATCTCCTCGCCGATCCCTGACGCGCCGCCGGTGACGACGACCGAACGACCGGAAAGGGAGCGATAGTGGGCAGTTGAGTAATCGAACGACATGGCAATGCAGCCTTAAACGGAAAGATCGAATTCGTATTCGGGCAGACCCGGCACATCGACCGGCATGGTGAACAGGCTGCCGGAATGCGGAAATGCCGCCAGTTCATTCTCAGCACGGCCGGTATGGGCGGATGTCACATAGAGCGTCTTCAGGTCGGCGCCCCCGAAGCAGACCATGGTGGGACACCGGGCCGGAACGGGGTATTCGGCCAGCAGCCGCCCTTCCGGCGAATAGCGCTGAATCCGTCCGCCCTCGAACAAGGCGGTCCAGTAGCATCCCTCCTCATCCACCGCTGCGCCGTCGGGACGACCCCGGTCGGTGTCTGTGGGTTGGAGGCGCACGAACAGGGTCTTGTCCGTGGCCGCGCCGGTCACGGGGTCATACGAATAGCGCCAAACGGTGAAGGTCGGCGTGTCCGAGTGGTAGAGGATGCGACCGTCGGGCGAGAAGGCGACTCCGTTTGAGGTCAGAAGACCGCCGGCAAGCGTCGCCAGCCCACGAGAATCGTAGCGGTAGAGATGCGCCTTGCCGCCCTCTTTGGGCTCATCGATTGTGCCGGCGAGGAAGCGCCCGGCCGGGTCGACCCGCCCATCATTGAACCGGCTCGTGCGCTGATCTTCCGGATTATCGGCAAGCTTTCGAGTACGGCTCCCGTCAGCATCGAGCAACCAGAGGCCGGAGCGGAAGCCAGCGATGAAGCCGCCGTCTTTCCGGAGCCCGATGCACCCGATTTCCTCCGGCATGGGAAAAGTGTGGTGCGTACCGGTCGCGGGCTCAAAGCGGTAAAGCGCCCTGCCCTTGATATCGACAAAATAGAGCGCCTGCTCCTCGACGGACCAGACAGGGCATTCGCCGAGCTCAGCCCGAACGTCGAGCGCAACCGTGAGGTTCATGACAGTCTCTCCACGCCGAACCGGACCTGAGCCGTCAGGCGCTCGCCGGGCTTGAGAACTTTGAGGCCATGGTGTGAGGGATCGGGTCTGTTAATCGCGTCGTTCATATGGCTCACGGGCTCGACGGCAAAGAAATCTCTCCCCATGGGAACGTACACCACGAGATGGTCGAACAGCGGATCGGCCTCAATGCTCAAGGCGATCTTCTCCTGAACATAGGCGAGGCGCGCCGTCCCATCCCAGCCCGAAAAACAGTTATCGAGACGCGGCTCGTCCAGTTCACGCATGGTCTGGTAGCTCCACTCGGGCGGAATCGGGATGCTGTCCAACGGGAGCGAATCCTCGCCGTTCGGATGGACGCGCTCGGCGGCAAACTGCAGGCGAATCCCTGGGCGCTTGGGAAAGAATGGATGCAGCCCCAAGCCGGCCGGCATGGCGCGATCATCCTCGTTCTCGAGCGACAATGTCAGCATCAATCCACTCTGAGACAGCTCGAAGAGCTGCTCGGCGCGGTAGGCGAAAGGCCAGCCCCTCGCCTCGTCGTCCTCCGGACGATGGATAAAAACGAAGCGGCAGCGTGCATCATCGGCTGCCGCCACCTGCCAGGGCTTTTGCCAAGCATTGCCGTGAATGGAATGCGGATGGTCGCCGAAGTTCAACGCCAGCCGATGCTCGACGCCTTGAAATGAGAAGCGCCCCTGGGCGATGCGGTTGCTGTAGGGGATCAGCGGATAGCAGCTGGTCTGCCGCACCAATCCGTCGCGCAGGGCCTGCTCGGGGGTCTCACGCATGAGAGCCACGTCATCGTGCCAGAAGCCCGCAATGGCGCCTCCAACGGACGGCGCCAGATCGAGCTTCAGAGCGCTGCTCCTGAGCGTGACGATCAGGATAACCTCCTCAGGGCTTCAGTAGGCTGCAGCGGGTGCGGCCGGAGCAGGAGCGGCTTCGTCCCTTAAGGCGCCGAGCCATTCGGAGGCGCGGCTCGTCATCATGGCAA
This sequence comes from Microvirga arabica, assembly GCF_016811235.1. Taxonomy (GTDB): domain Bacteria; phylum Pseudomonadota; class Alphaproteobacteria; order Rhizobiales; family Beijerinckiaceae; genus Microvirga; species Microvirga arabica. Next base: position 11,993 of record NZ_JAFBID010000062.1, on the reverse strand, counting down.
TGTCGGAAGCGACCGCCACATAGCTGTAGCCGTAGCCGATGAAGCGGCACACCATGTCCGGATTGGGACCGACGATGCCCACCGGCTTGCCCGCCTCACGGGCCATCTTGGCGGCCTTTTCGATCAGTGCCTGCACGTCCGCATGCGCGATGTTGCCGATGTGACCCATGGCGGCGGCAAGATCGCCCGGCCCAACGAACAGGGCATCGATTCCGGGAACGGCCGCGATCTCCGGCATCCGCTCGATCGCTTCAGGCGTCTCGAGCTGGACGATGACCGCAATCTGATCGTTGGCTTGTTTGAGATAGTCCGCAGCACGCCCGAATCGCGAGCCGCGATGCACGGCGGCGACGCCGCGCACACCCTCCGGCGGATACTTGGCGAAGGCAACCGCCTGGCGGGCCTCTTCGTCGGTTTGGACGAAGGGCAGCATGATCGTTTGGGCGCCCGCATCCAGCACGCGCTTGACGAGCACCTGATCGTTCCAAGCGAGCCGCACCACCGCATCGGCCGGGGTGCAGCCGATGGCGCGAAGGATATGCGCCAGATCCGACACCTCGATCGGCACGTGCTCCATGTCGACCACGAGAAAGTCGAAGCCGCTGTAGCCCATGGCCTCAGCGGTCGCGGGCGCCGCCGCCATGAGCCAAGTGCCGAGCGGCGGCTTGGGTCCCTGCCCCTTCAGCCAACCTTTGAAGCGGTTCTCGATGCTGATCATGACGAAACCTTTAGAAGATGGACGGCTCGGCCACGAGGCCGCGGGTGGACAGGAAATCGAAGTCGCAGCCCTCATCGGCCTGTGAGACGTGGCGCTGGTAGAGGGCTGCGAAGGAGCGCTCGTAGCGCAGCGCCCCGGGCTTCCACTCGGCGCGGCGCCGCTCCAGCACCTTCTCGTCGACCCGCATGTCGAGGCGCCCGGCTTCTACGTCGAGTTCCACCAGGTCTCCCGTCTTGAGGAGCCCGAGGGGACCGCCGACCGCCGCCTCGGGTGCGACGTGCAGAATGCAGGTGCCATAGTGGGTGCCGCTCATGCGCCCATCGCAGATGCGCACCATGTCGCGAACACCCTGTTTCAGGAGCTTCTTCGGGATCGGCAGGTTGCCCCATTCCGGCATGCCCGGCGCACCGACCGGACCGGCATTGCGGAGCACGATGACCGTGTCCTCCGTGATGTCGAGATCGGGATCATCGATGGTGCGGTTCATCTCGGCCGGGCTGTCGAAGACGAGCGCCGGACCCACATGCTTGAGGAATTTCGGATTAGCCGCAGAAGACTTCATGACGGCGCCATTGGGAGCGAGATTCCCGCGCAGGACGGCCAGCGTCTTGCCGCGCGAGAGCGGCACGACCGGATTGTCCTCACCGCGGATGACCTCGTCATTCCAGCACTCAGCCCCGGCGATGTTTTCGCCCAGCGTCCTTCCATTCACGGTCATGGCGTCGCGGTCGAGATGCCGCTCCAGCTTCCTGAGCTGCGCCAGGATCCCACCAGCGAAGTAGAAATCCTCCATCAGGTATTCGCCCGATGGGAAAAGATTGGCACAGACCGGCACCCGGCCAGCCATGTCGGACATATCGTCGAGGGTGAGATCGACGCCGGCCCGGCGGGCCATGGCGATCAGGTGAACGGCGGCATTGGTCGAGCCACCGAGCGCCATATAGGCGACGAGGCCGTTGCGGAAGCTCCTTGCATCCAGGAAACGGGAGGGTTTGAGATCCTCCCAGATCATCTCGATGATGCGCTCGCCGCAGGCCGAGGCCATGCGCGGGTGGCCGCTGTCGGCGGCCGGGATGGACGTGGCGCCGGGAAGGGTGAGGCCCATGGCGTCCACGATGGACGTCATGGTCGAAGCGGTGCCCATGGTGTTGCAGGTACCGATGGAGCGTGTCATTCGGCTCTCGAGATCGACCCAATCATCCTGAGTGATGTTACCGGCGCGAAGCTCGTCCCAGTACTTCTTCGTGTGGGTGCCCGCACCGGTCTTGTGCCCGCGCCACTGCCCATTCGACATGGGACCGGCCGGGCAGTAGATCACTGGAATGTCCATGCTGATCGCCCCCATGAGGAGGCCCGGCGTGGACTTGTCGCAGCCGCCCAGCAGCACAGCGCCGTCGATGGGATGCGAGCGCAGAAGCTCCTCCACCTCCATGGCGAGGAAGTTGCGGTAGAGCATAGTGGTGGGCTTCACCATCACCTCGCCCACCGATAGGGCCGGCAACTCCACCGGGTATCCGCCCGCCTGCCAGACGCCGCGCTTCACCGCCTCTGCACGGTCTCGCAGGTGGGAGTGACAGGGGCTGAGATCGCTCCAGGTGTTGACGATGGCGACGACGGGTTTTCCGAGGAACTCCTCCCGCCGCATGCCCATCTGCTGCGTGCGCTGGCGATGCGCGAAGCCGCGCATGTCGTCGGATGCAAACCAGCGCTGACTGCGCAGTTCTCCGATGGATCGGCGTGTCATCTCATACAGTCCTTATCCCTTGATGCCGCCGGAGGTCAGGCCGGACACGACGCGCTCCTGGAAGATCACGATCAGGACCGCCACGGGCACGATGCCGACCACGAGCGCCGCCGAAATCACCGGCCAGGGGAACGCGAATTCACCCTGGTAGAGCGTGATGCCCACGGGAAGCGTGCGCAGCATCGGGTTGGAATTGAACGAAAGCGCGAGCAGGAACTCGTCCCATGCATTCACGAAGGCCAGAATGCCCGCCGTGAATACGCCTGGCGCCGAGAGCGGCACCACGACCTTGAACAGCGCGCCGATACGGGTGCAGCCGTCGATCATGGCGGAGTTCTCGAGATCGCGCGGGATGCCCTCGAAGAACGACACGAGGATCAGCGTGCAGACCGGCAGGCTTAGCACCGTATAGGGCAGGATCAGCGCCACCCAGGTGTTGAGCAGGCCGAGGGCCCGCATGATCTCGAAGAGCGGCACCAGCAGCGTGACGAGCGGGAACGTCGAGACGGCGATGATGGCCGACAGGATGAGATCCCGTCCGCGGATCTGGAGGCGGGCGAGCGCATAGGCGGCGAGCACGGATATGAAGAGCGTCAGCGCAGTGGAGAGGATCGCCACCATGAAGCTGTTGAACAGGAACAGCAGCAGGGGCTGGTCCGTGAAGGCGCGCAGATAGTTCGCGATGGTCGGCGCGTGGGGCAGCCATGTGATCGGCTTTACGGTCAGCTCGGCTTCCGTCTTGAGCGACGTGAACAGGATCCACAGTGCCGGGAACATGCCGTTCACCAGCAGGATAAACCCGATCAGGATGCGCAGGGGCTTGCCGGAGAAGATCGAGCGGCTGGCAGTCGTATCGTGGCTCATGGCTGTCATCCCTTGGTCCGGATCATGCGCAGATAGACCGCCGTCACGCCCATGGAGAGGGCGAACATGACGACCGCAAGCGCCGAGCCGTAGCCGAGATCGAGAAAGTCGACCGTGTTCTGGTGGATGTACATGGCGAGCGTCGCGGTGGAGGTGCCCGGACCGCCGCGCGTCATGGTGAATGGAATGTCGAAGGTCTGGAGCGCCGTGATGGTGCGGAAGATCAGGGCCACCACGATGGCGGGCTTGAGCAGCGGGAGCGTGATCTCGAAGAACTGCCTCAGGCGCCCCGCCCCATCGACATCCGCCGCCTCGTAGAGGGAGCGCGGAATCGTCTGGAGGCCGGCAAGGATGATGAGCGCCATGAAGGATGAGGTCTTCCAGATGATCGTGAGGCAGATCGCCGCGAAGGCCCAGTTGGCCGAGTTGAACCAGATCACCCCCTCGATGCCGATGCGGCGGAGCACGTCGTTCACCACACCATACTCGGAATGGAAGAACCACGCGAAGATCAGGCCGGCGAACGAAAGCGGCAGCGCCCAAGGGATCAGAAGCGAGAGGCGGACCGGCCATTTCACGTTAAACGGCAGGTTGGCCATCAGGGCAAGAGCGAGTCCGACGAGCAGCGCGCCTGGAACGGTGATGAGCGTGATGAGCACCGTATTCCAGGTCGTTTCCCAGAACACCGGGTCCTCCAGCATGAGCGTGTAGTTCTCAAGCCCGGCGAAGGACGCGGGCAATCCGGAGGTGAGCGACAGGTTTTGGAAGCTCGTCCAGATCAACCGGCAGACCGGATAGACGATGATGAGCGTCAGAAGCAGCGCCGCCGGCATCAGCAGCAGCACGGCCAGGGTGCGCTCGCTCGGGTCGAGGAACCGCGTCCACCACTTCGTGCCGCTCTCGTTGTGCGTGGTCACCAGAGTCGTTTCGCTGGCCGTTGCCATGGTCATCATCCTGCCCGGTTGCAACGTGGGGGTGACGGACGCCCGTAGGCGTCCGTCAGATGGGTCTTAGCGCAGCACGCGGCGCAGGCGGCCTTCCATCTGGGTGGCGCCTTCCTCAGGGGTCGACTGGCCTGCCAGAACGCCGTTGACGGTGGTGCGGATGATCTCGCTCACCTCATTGTAGCGCGGCGTTACCGGACGTGCCTTGGCGGTCTCGACGACAGGGCGGGCGTTGGCAAACCAGGGCACGGCCTTGGTCACGTCTGCGTCGGTGTAGACCTCCGGGAACTGCGGGAGCAGCGCGGCATTGATCGCCATGAACTCCGAGGTCTCGGGGCTCGACAGGTATTGTACGAATTTCTGCGCCTCGGTCTTGTTGTTGGAATAGGCGGACACGCCCCATTCCCAGCCGCCGAGGCAGGAGGCCGGCTGGCCGCCCTGCACCGCCGGCAATTTCACGACGCCGACCTTGTCCCTCACGGCAGACTCAGCGCCCTGGAACTGACCCCAGGCATAGGACCAGTTCACGGCAAAGAGCACGTTGCCAGCCTGGAACTCCTTGCGGGTATCGTCAGTCGCCACTTCAGCAATGTTCTTCTTGGCGACGCCTTGGTCGACGAAGTCCTTCCACAGCTTCAGCGACTTCACGGCAGCGTCCTTGTCGAAGGAGAGCTTGCCATCGGACACGAGTTGCTTGCCCATGCTCCAGTACGGCAGGAGGAAGGTGCAGACCGCGCCCTCAATCGCCTTGCCCTGGAAGGAAAGACCCTGGAGGTTCGGATCCTTCTCAGCCTCGGTCACCTTCTTGGCGGCGGCGGCGAGTTCGTCCCAGGTCTGCGGCGGCTGGATGCCGTGCTTCTCGAGCAGGTCCTTGCGGTAGTAGAGGAACATGGCGTCGGCGAAGGCCGGCAACGCGACGACCTTGCCGTCGACCGTATTGGCCTCGGCATAAGCCGGGAGATAGCGCTTCATGTAGTTGGCGGCATCGCTGCCGAGGGTGTCATTGAAGGGCACGGTCCAGCCGGCGGCGGCGTACTGGGCCGGGCGGATCACGTCGAGGATCATTACGTCGAGGGACGAGTCCTTCGCGGTCATGACGGTGTTCAGGTACTGAGCCTGCTGCTCGGAGGTGTTGCCGCCGGTCTCGATCGTCACCTTCACGTTCGGGTTCTTGGCCTCGTACATGTCGAACGCCTTGCGCCACACGTCCGGGCGATGCTGGCTCGAGACGAAAACCCGCAGGTTGGTTTGCGCGGTCGCGACGGATGCGGACAGGGTCATGGCCGCACCTGCCAGAATCAGTGTCATGGTCTTGTTCGAAGTCATCGTTTCCTCCGTGGAAGTGTGACAATGCCAGTTCCCTGCCGGCATTTCTTCTTGGCCGGCGCTTACTGGGCGATGGCCTGTTCCGTTGCCGCATCGAAAAGATGGATCCGCGAGGGATCGACACCGATGGCGAGGGTCTCACCAGGGCTTGGCCGCATCTCCGGCGCGACGCGGGCCGTCAGGGTGGACGAGCCGAGGGCGAAGTGGATGAGCGTGTCGGAACCCAGCGGCTCGACGACCTGCACACGGCCCGATAGGGCATGGCCCTCGCCGGTCGGCACGAAGTGCTCCGGCCGGATGCCCACGACCACATCGCGCCCATCGAGACTAACGGCTTTTCCGGCGGAGTTGTTCTGGAGCGGAAGACTGGCCCCACCCTCAAACATCACCTGCCCGCCTCGGATCGTGCCCTTCGCGAAGTTCATGGCCGGAGAGCCGATGAAGCCGCCGACGAAAACGCTGGCCGGCGCGTTGTAGACCTCGTCCGGCGTCCCGACCTGCTCGATCTCGCCACCCTTCAAGATCACGATGCGGTCGGCAAGCGTCATCGCCTCCACCTGATCGTGCGTCACGTAGATGATGGTGGTGCCGATGGCCTGATGGAGGCGCTTGATCTCGGTGCGAACCTGACCGCGCAGCTTGGCATCGAGGTTGGAGAGCGGCTCGTCGAACAGAAACACCTGGGGACGGCGTACGATGGCGCGGCCCATGGCGACGCGCTGGCGCTGACCGCCGGAGAGTTGGCTCGGCTTCCGGTCGAGAAGCTGGGTGATGCCGAGCATCTCGGCCGCCTGAGCGATGCGCGGCTTGATCTCGGCCGATGGAATCCCGCGCACCTTCAGGCTGAAGGCCATGTTCTCATAAACGGTCTTGTGCGGATAAAGCGCATAATCCTGGAACACCATGGCGATGTCGCGCTCGCGGGGCGGAAGCTTGTTCACCACCCGCTCGCCGATGCGGATCTCGCCGCCGCTGATGCTCTCGAGGCCTGCAAGCATGCGCAAGGTCGTCGACTTGCCGCATCCGGAGGGACCCACCAGCACCACGAACTCGCGGTCGGCTATCTCCAGATCGATGCCTTTGACGATTCGCAGGGCACCGTAACTTTTCTCAAGCTTCCGGAAGCTGACGGACGACATGCTCCCTCCCTGTTGCTGTGCGACGCACTCACTCGGCACGCCTGCGCATATGCCCCTGCGACGAATCCCAGGTTTTGGCTCATTTTTCGTATCATAGCGCTACGATGAACTCCGCGCAAGCTGTCTCCGGGAGGGATTAGATGCCCCAAGAGACAATAGCATCGCGTTGATAAACTCTATTTTCTTGGAGAATTCTGCCAGCGGCGCTATACTGGTGGAATGAATTCCGTCGCAGCGCTACGAAAAGGAAGGCTGATGGACGCTGGCAGCCGCTTGCAGAACCGCACTCCTCGGAAGCGACGCAAGATGCAGCGCGTAACCATGATGGATGTCGCCAAGCTCGCCCAGGTCTCCCCTTCCACGGTATCCCTCTATCTTCGCAAACCTGCCGCCGTGTCTCCTGCGGCAGGCCAGGAGATTGCCCGAGCCATCTCGACATTGGGCTATGTTCCCAATCTGGTGGCAGGGGGGCTTGCGGCCGCATCCTCGAAGGTTGTCAGCATCATCGTGCCATCGATCCGCAACGCCTTCTTTGCCGAGACCGTGTCGACCCTGCAATCCGAGCTGGCGGCGGAAGGCCTGCAGGTGATCCTCGGCCACAGCGAGTATGGGGAGGATCAGGAGGAGGCGCTGGTGCGCACCGCCCTTGCCTGGGCTCCGGCCGCCGTGGTCCTGACCGGCCTGTCCCACAGCCCTGAAACCCGCAAGCTTCTGCGCGCGAGCGGTGTACCCGTGGTCGAGATGTGGGAAATCGGCGGAGAACCCATCGACATGGCTGTCGGTTTTTCACACCCGCAGGTGGGCGCATCGGCAGCCCGGCATCTCCTGTCAAAGGGGCGCCGCCGCGTCGCCTTCCTTGGCGCCCGCATGCAGGAAGATCATCGCGCGGCCAAGCGCGCGAGCGGCTTCGCCGAGGAAATCGGACGGACGGCGGGCACCGCTTCCTGTGCGATCATCAATCATCCAGGCGCTGCCACGGTCGAGGCCGGTTCGCTCCTGTTGAACCGCGCCATGCAGCAGGTTCCAAACCTCGACGGCATCGCCTGCTCGAACGACCTCGTCGCCCTGGGCGCGCTCTTCGAGTGCCAGCGCCAGGGCATTGCCGTACCGGACAAAATCGCCGTGGTGGGCTTCGGGGATCTCGATTTCAGCGCCTCGTGCATTCCGTCGCTGACGACGATCCGCCCCTCCGGCGATCTGATCGGGAAGGAAGTCGCACGTCTGATTCTGACGGGAATCGATGGCGGACGCCCTGCAGGCGCCTCTCGTGTCATCGACACCGGCCATGTTCTCATCGAGCGGCGAAGCACCTGAGCGGACCCGGTGCCGTGCAACGTTGCTGATCCTGTGCTCCGGCTCTGGCATTCGGGCGCCGTCTGCGGCAGCCTACGGAGGCCCAAAGCAGTCTCGTAGAGGATCCGTCGCATGCCCAACAGCCTCATCGCTGCCCGAGACCGTTTCGCGGCTCGCCACCCTGAGCAGCGGATTGTCCTTGGTGGCCGCGAATGGGGATATGTCGAGGCAGGCCGGAGCGGCCCGGCGCTGCTGCTCATTCCAGGCACGTTGGGCCGCGGCGACATCTTGTGGCAGCAGATCGACGCTCTGGAGGGCCGCGCCCGCATCGTTGCCGTCACCTACCCCGGAAGCGGCGGCATCGCCGAATGGGCGGACGATCTGGCGGAACTGTGCAGCCGACTCGGGCTCAAGCATGTCGCAGTGCTTGGCTCCTCCCTCGGAGGATACCTGGCCCAGTATTTTGCCGCAGCGTATCCGCACATTGTCGAGCGGCTCATTGCAGCCAATACCCTGCACGTGGTTGCAGGGATCGCGGAACGGCCGCCCTACTCGTCCGACCTCAACCATGCCCCCATCGAGGAACTGCGTGCCGGGTTCGGTCGCGGCCTCGGCGCCTGGCGGGATGCTCATCCGGAGCAGACGGAACTGGTCGACCTGCTGATGGCAGAAGTCGGAGGGCGGATCTCGGAGCCGGAACTGCGCGCACGGCTGAACGCCCTCAAGCACGGACCGGAATTGCCGCCCCTCGGCTTGCCGCGGGAGCGGATTGCAACAATCGAAAGTGCCGACGACCCGCTCATTCCGCCGCCCATGCGCGAGGCCGTGCGGACCCGCCTGAATCCATCGGTGGCCTACCGCTTCGAATGGGGCGGGCACTTCCCCTATGTGGCGCGGCCGGAACTCTATACCGCTCTGCTCGAAGAGCAGCTCGGATTGGCCGCTACCCACGACAGTTGGGGCGAGGGAGAGCTGCGGGCGCGATAAACGCAATCGCTCTATCGAGGGTCAGCCTTGCGGCTTGGTCTCGTGGCAGAGCTGCGGAGCGTTGATGCTCCAGTTGCCGCATTTATCGCAGGCCGTGGCCAGGAGGCCGAGGCAGACGACGAGAGCGGCGCGGACGACTTGTTTCATGTGATAGCCTCTACCCTGTTCAGGCCGCCAGCCTCGCCTGCTGCATGTGAACGATCCGGCGAACCTCGTCGCCCTCGATCGTCTCGTGCTCCAGTAGCGCCTCCGTCAGGGCATCGAGCGCATCACGGTTGTCCTCCAAGCAGGCCTTCGCGGCCTCGTACATCTCGTCGATGATGCGCCGGATCTCCTGCTCAACTTCGCGTGGGAGATTGTCGCCCGCGCGGGCGACGCGGACCATGCCGATGGCCGGGCTCATGCCCCACTCGGTCACCATCTTGGTGACGATGTTTGTCGCGTGAGCGATGTCGCTTGCGGCGCCCGTCGTGACCTTCTTCGGACCGAACACGACCTCCTCGGCCGCGCGGCCGCCCATGGCGACGATGAGATCGGCCTCGAGCTTCTCCACCGGGATGCAGAAGCGGTCATGCTCCGGCAGGCGCATGACGAGGCCGAGGGCCTGGCCATGGGGGATGATGGTAGCGCTGTGCACTTGGTCGGAGGCCGGCAGCAGGGTCGCGCAGAGGGCGTGGCCGGCCTCGTGCACCGCCACAAGCCTGCGCTCCTCGTCCGTGATTACGAGGGAACGGCGCTCAAGCCCCATGATGATCTTGTTGCGGGCGGCCTCCAGATGCTCGCGGGTCACCTCCGCGACGCCTTCCCGCGCCGCAAATATGGCGGCCTCGTTCAGGAGGTTGCCAAGATCGGCGCCGGAGAAGCCGGGCGTGCCCTTGGCGATGGAGGCGAGGCTGACCCCATGGGCCAGCTTCACGTTGCGGGCATGAACGTTGAGGATTGCCTCGCGGCCGGTGATGTCAGGCAGCCCGATATGAACCTGACGGTCGAAGCGACCGGGGCGCAGGAGCGCTGGGTCGAGCACGTCGACGCGATTCGTAGCACCGATGACGATTACGCCAGCGGTGGTATTGAACCCGTCCATCTCCACCAGGAGCTGGTTCAGGGTGGCCTCGAACTCTCGGTCGGCAGCCGACCCACCGCCTCCACGCTTGCGGCCGATAGCATCAATCTCGTCGATGAAGATCAGGCAGGGAGCCTTCTTGCGCGCCTGTTCGAAGAGCTTGGACACGCGACCCTTGGCGATGCCGATCAGCGGCGCCGAGAAATCGCTCCCCGACACTGCCATGAAGGAGACGCCCGCCTCGCCGGCCAGGGCCTTGGCGATCAGGGTCTTGCCGGTTCCCGGAGGTCCGACCATCAACAGACCACGGGGAATGCGGGCACCGACCTTCGTAAAGGCCTCCGAATCCTTCAAGAAGGAGATCACCTCCTGCAGTTCGGCCTTAGCCTCCTCCTGGCCCGCCACGTCGTCGAAGCGGTTGGGGATGCTGCGAACCACCTTGGGCCAGCGGGAGGTCGGCTTGAAGTCGGTCTGGATGGCCAGCATGGCGAGGACAGCCAGAACCAGCACGATTGGCACGATGATGCTCGCCATATGGGCCGGATCGAAGCCAGGTTTCCTGAAATCGACCTCGGCCCCGGAGGCGGTGATGCGCTCGATGTAGTCGGCGCTCACGAGACCGTTCGGCATGCGGACGAAGACGTTCCTATTGCTTAAGGAAACGGAAAGGCCGCCGCTTTCGATCAGGACTTTCTGGACCTTCTTATGGGCCAGTTCTCGGGTGAATTCGGAATAGGTGATCTCGGCGACCGGCTGAGCCCAATAACGGGGAGCGAGGAAGACGGTGACGGCAATCACCAGGGCAAGGATGGCGGCCGAAATGGCCACGCTTCTTTTCGCCAAGAGCTGCCTTGCTTTTTCGAGAACGTTTGTCACCGGCGGCGCCCCCATAGCGCAGTTTGAATTTTTTGGAGGAGCCGCTGTTTAGTTTATTTTGACGCAGTTCGCAGTACGGCGAATGGGCACACCCGTCGAACGGAGGGGGGCAAGTCACTCAGTTCAGGAGATCGCTGTATTCCTTGTGGCGGCGAATCCAGGCGAAGGCGTAGCCGCACAGAGGCGTAATCTTTCGCCCCTCGGAACGGGCGATCTCGGCGACACCCTTCATGAGTTCGCCGGCGGCACCCGTGCCCCGCAGCGGAATGGCGGCCTCCACGTGACGGATCACGAGATCGGACCCACGCCGTTCATAGGTCGCGAAGGCAATCTGCCCGTTCCGCTCCAGTTCGAACCGATGGCGGTCCGTATTGTCCCGAACGTCGCTGCTCATGGTTAAACTCACCTGACGAACACCGTTTGAAAGTTCAACGTGATCCGACGGGCAGCGTTCCGCAAGCGGCCAAGCTTGCTGGCGGCACAGGATAGGAACAATGGCAATCATTGCCTGTTTCGGATTAATACCAAGTCCCTGAAGGTCTGACTCTTTCGTGATTTCCCGAGCTGGGATGGGTGTGATTCAGTTTGGTGAACCCGGGAGGTTCGCCATGGCAATCCCACTCCGATCTGACTTTGATGCGTCTCAGCTTGGTGCCGTGGCCCGCAAGACCAGGAACGCTCCCCAGGCGCGGCGGCTTCTGGCGCTGGCAGCGATCTATGAGGGCGCCTCGCGCACCGCGGCGGCGCGGATCGGCGGCGTGACGCTGCAGATCGTGCGCGACTGGGTGCTCAAGTTCAATGCTCAGGGACCGGACGGGCTCATCGACTGCAAGCCGCCCGGCCAGCCCTCCCGGCTCACGGATGCCCATCGATCAGCCCTCGCCGCCATGATCGAAAGCGGGCCTTTTCCAGCCGTGCATGGGGTGGTGCGCTGGCGACTGGTCGATCTGATCCAGTGGCTGTGGGATGAGCACCGCGTGCCGATCTCCAAGCAGACCCTGAGCCGGGAAGTGCGCGCGCTGGGCTATCGCAAGCTCTC
>NZ_JAFBID010000061.1 GCF_016811235.1 Microvirga arabica | reverse complement strand
GGCGCTGTCTGCCGCCCACTTCCAGATGTTTACCCTGTAAGCACACCCGCTCACACCCGAACACACCCACAAGCAAAAGAGCCGGCCCTCACAGGCCGGCTCTTCGCGTTAGCGGGAGGCAGAAGGCTCTCGAAGAGCAAATTGAACAATCGGGTACAGGGAGCAGACTTGAGAGCCCCGGCTCTCGCGATTTCTGCTGTTAAGACTCCGTTGACTCCGTCCCGAGCGTGGCTCGTCCACACGCTTTACACAGAACATTCAATGAACAAGAATGAACATATTGGGAACACGGAGATCAGACCATGCTTCGCTTCATCATCGAGACCGCCGCCGAAATCGCTTCGCTCGCCATGTTCGGCTCGGCCGTGGCAATCTGGGCTCTGGTTCTTTCTCCCATTGCTTGATACCGGGAATCCACAACAACCCACCGCGATTCACAGGAACATCTTCCTCAGCGCTCCGGGTTAGGCTTCCTTAGATAAGAATCGTGCCACTATGCGTGCCATTGAGTGAGTAGAGTTTCATGGCGCGCATTCTTCACGACATCGGCTTCGTTCATCTGCACGTGCATTCCTCGTATTCGCTGCTCGAGGGAGCCCTGAAGATCGCGCAACTGGCGAAACTCGCCGCCGCCGACAAGCAGCCGGCGCTGGCGCTCACCGATACCAACAACCTCTTCGGCGCCCTCGAATTCTCCGAGAAGATGGCGGGCTCCGGCATCCAGCCCATCGCCGGCGTCCAGCTCTCGGTCTGCTTCGAGGAGGCCGACCCAGTGGCCCGTGTGGTGCCGCAGCCCGCCAACATCGTGCTGCTCGCGCAGAACGAGGAGGGCTATCGCAACCTCATGCGTCTTGTGAGCCACGCCTATTTCGGCGTGCCGCTCGGCGAGGATCCACGCGTTGCCGCTCCCGTCCTGTCGGCTCACAGCCAGGGGATCATTGCCCTGACGGGTGGCTTCACGGGTCCCCTCGACAGCGCCCTGCGCAACGGTGGACGCCAGGATCTGGCTCAGGCGCGGCTCGATATCCTTAAAAGTGCCTTCGGCCATCAGCTCTATGTGGAGATCCAGCGTCACGGGCTGGAGGACGAGCGCCTGATCGAGGGCGAGCTGCTGACGCTTGCCGACCGCAATGGCCTGCCGATCGTGGCCGCCAACGAACCCTTCTTCTCCTCGTCGAAGGACTACGAAGCGCACGATGCGCTGCTCGCGATCGCGGAAGGGCAGATCGTCTCAAACCCGGATCGTCGCCGCCTCTCGCCGGAGCACCATTTCAAGACGCGCCAGCAGATGATGGAGCTGTTCGCAGACCTGCCGGATGCGTTGCAGGCGAGCGTCGAGATCGCCATGCGCTGCGCCACTCGCGTGAAAACCCGCAAGCCCATTCTCCCGAGTTTCGGCACCGGCCCTGAAGCTGCCACCCTCGACGAAGGGGAGGAGTTGCAGCGCCAGGCGGAAGAGGGCCTTGCCAAGCGCCTTGCCGCGCATGGGCCGGCCCCAGGGTTGACCGAGCAGGATTATCACGACCGCCTTGCTTTTGAGGTCGGCATCATCCGCAAGATGCAGTTCCCCGGCTACTTCCTGATCGTGGCGGACTTCATCAAATGGGCGAAGGACCACGATATTCCCGTGGGCCCGGGCCGTGGTTCCGGTGCGGGTTCGCTCGTGGCCTATGCGCTCACCATCACGGATCTCGATCCCCTGCGGTTCAGCCTGCTCTTCGAGCGCTTCCTGAATCCGGAGCGCGTATCGATGCCCGACTTCGACATCGACTTCTGCGTCGACGGGCGCGAGCGCGTCATCCAGTACGTGCAGCAGCGCTACGGCGAGGAGCAGGTCGCGCAGATCATCACCTTCGGCACATTGCTCGCCCGAGGCGTGCTGCGCGACGTCGGTCGTGTGCTCGAAATGCCCTACGGTCAGGTGGACAAGCTCACCAAGCTCGTGCCGCAGAACCCGGCCAATCCGGTGACGCTGGCACAGGCCATCGAGGGCGAGCCGAAGCTGCAGGCCGCCATCGAGGAGGAGCCTGTCGTCAAGCGCTTGCTCGAAATCGCGCAAAAGCTCGAAGGGCTGCACCGGCACGCCTCGACCCACGCGGCCGGTGTCGTGATCGGCGATAGGCCTTTGCAGGAACTGGTGCCGCTCTACCGAGACCCGAAGACCGGCATGCGCGTGACCCAGTTCAACATGAAATGGGTCGAGCAGGCGGGCCTCGTGAAGTTCGACTTTCTGGGCCTCAAGACGCTCACCGTCCTGCGCACCGCGGTCGACCTCATTCGCCGCAAGGGTATCGAAGTCGATCTATCGTCCCTGCCGCTCGACGACCGCAAGACCTACGAGATGCTCCAGCGCGGCGAGACGGTTGGCGTGTTCCAGGTGGAATCGGCGGGCATGCGCAAGGCCCTCGTCGAGATGGAGACCGACCGCTTCGAGGACATCATCGCCCTCGTGGCACTCTACCGTCCGGGCCCGATGGCGAACATTCCGGTCTATTGCGCCCGCAAGTTAGGCAAGGACGATCACAACAAGAAGGACTGGTACCCTCACGACAAGCTCGAGCCGATCCTGCGCGAGACCTTCGGCATCATCGTCTATCAGGAGCAGGTGATGGAGGTGGCCAAGGTCCTCTCCGGCTACTCGCTCGGCGACGCCGACTTGCTCCGCCGCGCCATGGGCAAGAAGATCAAGGCCGAGATGGACGCGCAACGCGAGCGCTTCGTGTCCGGTGCCAAGGAGGGCGGCCTCGATAAGGCGAAGGCCAACGAGATCTTCGATCTTCTCGCCAAGTTCGCCGACTACGGCTTCAACAAGAGCCATGCTGCGGCCTATGCGCTCGTCGCGTTCCAGACCGCTTATCTGAAGGCCAATCATCCGGTCGAGTTCCTGGCCGCGTCCATGACGCTCGATCTCGACAACACCGACAAGCTGTCGGAATTCCGACGCGAGGTGCAGCGCCTCGGCTTCAAGGTCATCCCGCCCTCCATCAACCGGTCGGGCGTGGTCTTCGATGTGCAGTACGACGCGGAAGGCCAGGGGCAGATTCTCTATGCGCTGGCCGCCGTCAAAGGTGTGGGCCGTCAGGCTGTCGAGAGCGTGGTCGAAGCGCGTGGAGACAAGCCTTTCAAGGATCTCGCCGACTTCGCCCGGCGCATCAATCCGCGCATGCTCAACAAGCGTACCCTGGAGAACCTCATCGCTGCCGGCGCCTTCGACGAGCTGGAGCCGGACCGGGCCAAGGCCTGCGCCTCCATCGACGCTATGATGAGCCTTGCCCAGCAATCCCACGAGGCCGCCAATGGCGGCATGATGGACATGTTCGGAGGTGTTGCTTCGGCCGATGTCCAGTTGCGGATCGGGCCCTACGATCCCTGGCCGGCAGCCGAAAGGCTGCAGCGGGAGTACGATGCGGTCGGCTTCTTCCTTTCGGGCCATCCGCTCGATGAATACGGCGAGCTCCTCAAGAAGCTGCGGGTGCAGACCTGGGTCGAGTTCTGCCGCTCGGTGAAGGCAGGCAATTCCGTGGGACGGGTCGCGGCCACCGTGCTCGACCGGCAGGAGCGCCGAACCAAGACCGGCAACAAGATGGGCATTCTCATGCTCTCCGATCAGACCGGGCAGTTCGAAGCCATCATCTTCTCCGAAGGCCTGATGCGGTTCCGCGAGGTGCTGGAGCCCGGCGCCGCCGTCGTCCTGATGCTGCAGGCCGGCATGGAAGGCGAGGAGGTGAGGGCGCGAATCGGCATTGCCGAGCCGCTGGAGGAGGCTCTCGCCAAGCACCAGAAGGGCATGCGGATCTTCCTGAGGGACGAGCGTCCGATACCCAGTGTGCAGGAGCGCCTGAAGGCGAGGGGCGAGGGCGAGGTGTCCCTGGTCCTGATCCTGGATGAGGGCGACCGGGAGGTTGAGGTCAAGCTTCCGGGAAAATACATGGCCTCGCCCCAGATCGCCGGCGCCCTCCGCGCTGTGCCGGGGGTGGTCGAAGTGCAGATGAATTGAGGCAGCGCGGGAACCCTCTCCCGTACAGGGGAAAGGGGCGGCAGCGTCTAAGTTCCTACTTTGTTCTTGACTTTTCCCGCAAGCTCGGCTATATTGTTGTGTAGACCTGCCTCTGTTGAGGGGGCGCGCTCGCGAGGCGTCGCAGTGTGGAGGCAGGCACGGTCCTGTGCGTGAGGTGACGCAGCCTCATTCGATAGGAGGCCCAGGCTGCGGGCCGGTGGTCGGAATCGGTCTCAGGCCCCCGTCGAGGAGACGGACCCCGCCTGAGGCGGTCACCGGGCCGGCACCGCTTGTCCGCCTAAAGAAGCCGTGCGCGAAGAGGCACCCTGGCTCTTCCATTCTCACCACCACACATCGAGCCGGGCTGCCCAACGCGCCACCCTCGATCCTACCCACAGGCTCGCAGCCCACCGGCTGCGGGCCACACGGTGCTGGCTGTTTGACAGAGACCGTCATCCCGGACGGCGAAGCCGATCCGGGATCGCAAGACGAATAATGCACTGTCATCCCGGGGCGGCTTCAGCCGAGCCCGGGATCCAGAAGCCGACGGTGCCGGACAAGGCGCGACGCTGATCGCCCTTCCTGATGCGCCGGCGGTTCTGGCTCCCCGCCGGCGCGGGGAGGACACCGGAGAGGAGACGGCACCATGCTTCGATAGGAGAACGTCCTGCTTGCATTCCCTCCACTTTCCGCCTATATGCGCCCGCATCCCACACGCGGAATCCCCTCATGAATCATGAGGAACCCCCGGTGGCCGGAAGGGTCCGGTCCACTGTTCCGCGGAGGCTTAACCGGAGAATAGATTATGGCGCTTCCCGACTTCTCGATGCGCAGCCTGCTTGAGGCTGGCGCGCACTTTGGCCACCAGGCCCACCGCTGGAACCCGAAGATGGGTCAGTTCATCTTCGGCACCCGCAACAACATCCACATCATCGACCTCGCCCAGACGGTTCCGATGCTGCACCGCGCCCTCCAGGCCGTCAGCGACACGGTTGCCAAGGGCGGTCGAGTGCTCTTCGTTGGCACCAAGCGTCAGGCGTCCGATGCGGTTGCCGATGCAGCCAAGCGCTCGGCTCAGTACTACGTGAACTCCCGCTGGCTCGGCGGCATGCTGACCAACTGGAAGACGATCTCCGGTTCGATCTCGCGCTTGCGCAAGGTCGACGAGATCCTCGCCGGCGGCGGCCAGGGCCTCACGAAGAAAGAGCGCCTCATGCTCGCCCGCGAGAAGGAGAAGCTCGAGCGCGCTCTCGGCGGCATCAAGGACATGGGCGGCACGCCCGACCTGATCTTCGTCATCGACACCAACAAGGAGCAGCTGGCGATCCAGGAGGCCAAGCGCCTCGGCATCCCGGTGGCGGCCATCGTCGACACGAACTGCGATCCGGACGGCATCACCTTCCCGGTCCCGGCCAATGACGACGCCGGCCGTGCGATCTCGCTCTATTGCGACCTGGTTGCCCGCGCTGCCCTCGACGGCATCTCCCGCGGCGCCGGCGACATGGGTATCGACATCGGTGCGTCCGAGAACCCGATGGCTGAAGAGCTTCCGGCTAACGACACCGCTGCTATCCCGGCCTATGAGGGCGAGCAGTTCGAGCGTCTGGCGGCTCCCCGCGGCGCTCCGGACGACCTGACCAAGCTCAACGGCGTTGGCCCGCAGCTCGAGAAGAAGCTCAACGAAGCCGGCATCTTCCACTACTGGCAGCTCGCTGCCATGCAGGCGGCCGATGTCGCCCAGCTCGACAAGGACCTGAAGCTGAACGGCCGCCTCGAGCGCGATGGCTGGATCAACCAGGCCCGCTCGATGATCGAAGCCGCTGCTGCGTAAGCCTTACGGCGCCGCACCCTGCAGCGCCGCTTGAACGAATGACCGAGCCCGGCGTTCCACGAGCGCCGGGCTCCCTCTATGCGTAAACCTTTGAAAGGAACAGCCATGGCGAACATTACCGCTGCGATGGTGAAAGAGCTGCGCGAGACGACCAGCGCCGGCATGATGGACTGCAAGGCCGCTCTCGCCGAGACCAACGGCGACATGGAGGCCGCGATCGACTGGCTCCGCAAGAAGGGCCTGTCGAAGGCTGCCAAGAAGGCCGGCCGCGTGGCCGCCGAAGGCCTCGTGGCCGTCGAGTCGTCGGGCCACACCGCCACGATCGTCGAGGTGAACTCCGAGACGGACTTCGTCGCCCGCAACGACCAGTTCCAGGCTTTCGTTCGCGAAGCCGCCAAGATCGGCCTCATGGGCAATGGCACCATTGAGTCGCTCGAGGCCGCCCACTTCCCGGGTTCGCAGACCACCGTGAAGGACCGTCTGCAGGAGCTGATCGCCACCATCGGCGAGAACATGACCCTGCGTCGCGTCGCAAAGCTCGAAGTCTCGAAGGGCGTGATCGCCACCTATGTCCACAACGCCGTCACCGAAGGCCTCGGCAAGATCGGCGTGCTCGTGGCGCTCGAATCCGAGGGTGACGTGACCGTTCTCGGCAACCTCGGCCGTCAGATCGCCATGCACGTGGCCGCCACCAGCCCGGTGGCTCTGGATGCCTCCGGCGTCGATCAGGCGACCATCGAGCGCGAGAGCGCCATTCTGCGCGACAAGAACGCCGGCAAGCCCGACAATGTCATGCAGAAGATCATCGAGAGCGGCCTGAAGAGCTACTTCAAGGAAGTCACTCTCCTGGAGCAGCCCTTCGTGCACGATCCGTCCAAGACCATCACCCAGGTGCTCAAGGAAGCCGAATCCAAGGTCGGCAAGCCGGTCACCCTGAAAGCCTTCGTCCGCTATGCCCTCGGCGAGGGCATCGAGAAGGAGGAGGCTCCGGACTTCGCGGCGGAAGTCGCCGCCCAGGCCGGTCTCAAGGCCTAAGTCGAACCTCAAAGCATCATACCCAAAAATGGACACCACTTTTGGGATAGACTTGATGCTCTGTCTCTTAAGCAGCGCATCGTGTGGACCGGAAAACCGGGTCCACTTTTCCGCATGATGCGGTAGAACGGCGGCTCTCGGGCCGCCGTTTTCATGAGATGGTTCGAAAAGAAAGGTCTGATGATGGCAACGTTCCGACGCATCCTGGTGAAGCTCTCAGGCGAGGCCCTCATGGCCCCTGACGGCTACTGGCTCGATCCCCAGACTCTGACCTCTCTTGCGGAGGACCTCGCTCAGGCCACCCGTGCCGGCTTCGAGATCGCCGTCGTGATCGGCGGCGGCAACATCATTCGCGGCGCCCGCATGAGCGCCGCCGGCTGGATCGACCGGCCCACGGCCGATTCCATGGGTATGCTCGGCACGGTCATGAACTCGCTGGCCATCGAGACGGCCCTGAATGCCGCCGGCGTTCCGGCCCGCACCATGTCGGCGGTGTCCATGCCGACCATCTGCGAGACCTATGCCCGCCAGCCCGCCCTGCATCATCTCGACAAGGGCCAGGTGGTGGTTCTGGCCGGCGGCACCGGCAACCCGTTCTTCACCACCGATACCGCCGCTGTCCTACGCGCCGCCGAGCTGCGCTGCGATGCGGTGCTCAAGGCCACGCAGGTGGACGGCGTCTATTCGGCCGACCCGAAGAAGGACCCGAGCGCCGTCCGATTCGAGCGCCTGACCCATGACGAGGCCATCGCAAGAGACCTGAAGGTGATGGATACGGCGGCCTTCGCCCTGGCTCGCGAGAGCAGGCTGTCGATCATCGTGGGCTCGGTGCATGCGCCCAGCTCCGTGACGGCTCTTCTCCAGGGGAAAGTGCCTTCCACGGTCGTTGCCCCTTGATCCAGGGGTCTTGATGCTGGACCCTTGGGAGCGTAAGCCCGTTTAGACAGTTCGCGTAAGGGACAAAACCAATGGCTACGACCTTTGATATCGCCGATGTGAAGCGCCGCATGCAGGGCGCCATCAACGCATTCAAGAACGACCTGGGCAGCCTCAGGACGGGCCGCGCCTCCCCGAATCTGCTCGATCCGATCCAGATCGATGCCTATGGCGCCATGATGCCGATTTCGCAGGTGGCCACCGTCAATGTGCCGGAGCCCCGTCTGCTTAGCGTCCAGGTCTGGGACCGCGGCATGGTGGCTGCTGTGGAGAAGGCGATCCGCGAGTCCGATCTCGGCCTCAACCCTCAGACGGAAGGCCAAGTCATCCGCCTGCGCATCCCCGAGATGAACGAGCAGCGCCGCAAGGAGATGGTGAAGGTCGCTCACAAATACGCCGAAGAGGCCAAGATCGCCGTTCGCCACGTGCGCCGCGATGGTCTCGACCTTCTCAAGAAGCTTGAGAAGGACAGCGCGATCAGCGAGGATGACGGCAAGCGCCATGCCGACCAGGTGCAGAAGGCGACCGATCAGTTTGTGGCCGAGGTCGACACCATTCTGGTCGCCAAGGAAAAGGAAATCATGCACGTCTGATCGTCAGGCGTGCATCGGAACAGGACATCATGAGCGGCGAAGCCAAACGGGTGGATCCAGGCTTTGCCTGCAGGGAAGCAGGCGAGGGGATGCCGGCCCACGTTGCCATCATCATGGATGGGAATGGCCGCTGGGCTGCACAACGGAGCCTGCCCCGCTTCGAGGGGCACCGGCGCGGCGTCGAGGCGATCCGCAGGGCCGTGCGCACAGCCGGAGTCTTGGGGATTCGGTACCTCACCGTCTACAGCTTCTCCGCCGAGAACTGGCGGCGGCCGGCTGAAGAGGTATCGGACCTCATGGGGCTCCTCAAGCGCTTCGTCAGGCACGATCTGGCCGAGCTCCACGCCAACAACATCCAGGTCCGGATTATCGGCGAGCGGGAAGGGCTGGCCTCCGATATCCGCCTCCTCCTGGATGAAGCCGAGCAGCTCACCCGTTCCAATACGGGTCTCACCCTGGTGATCGCCTTCAACTATGGCGGGCGACAGGAGATCGTGAGCGCCATGCGGGCGCTGGCCCGGCGTGTGAAGGAAGGCAGCCTCGATCCAGCCGGCATCGATATGGATGCGGTTGAAGCGGCTCTGGACACCCATGGCATACCTGATCCGGATCTGGTCATCAGGACGTCCGGCGAGCAGCGGGTCTCGAATTTCCTGACGTGGCAGACGGCCTATTCCGAGTTCGTGTTCCTGCCGTGCTACTGGCCCGATTTCGACGAGGCGGCGTTCAAGTCCGCCATCGATGAGTATTGCAGGCGCGACCGCCGGTTTGGCGGATTGAGCGCCCGGGCTGTCTGACGATGGTCGCGGACGAAGGCTCATTGCCGCCCAGCCCCAAGCCGGTCCCATCCAAGGAACTGACAACGAGGGTTCTGTCGGCCCTCGTCATGGTGGCCGCGGCGCTTCTCACGGCCTATTGGGGCGGCTGGCCCTTTGCCCTGTTCTGGCTGGCGGCCGGAATCGCCATCGTGGTGGAATGGACCGACATGACAGGGATCGAGCCCCGGCGGCTTGTCCAGGCCGTTCTCGGCATCGGTCTTGCTGCTTTGACGCTCCTCTTCCTGCTCGATGCCGGGTTGTGGCTTTTCGGGGTTGTCGGCCTTGGCTCCCTGGCAGCCGCCGCCTTTGCGGTATCCGGTGCTCAGAAGCGCCTGTGGGCCGTTTCCAGCTTCATCTACGCGGCCCCGATCGTTCTCATCCCGCCCATCGTGCGCGCTCATCCCGATCTCGGGATCCTCGGTCTCCTCTGGATGTTCGCCGTGGTGTGGGCGACCGATATCGCGGCCTACTTCACAGGTCGCACCTTCGGAGGTCCGAAGCTCTGCCCGCCCATCAGCCCCAAGAAAACCTGGTCGGGCTTCATCGGCGGGGTCGTTGCCGCGACATTGTGCGGGCTCCTGGTGGCCTGGCTCGGCCGGCGCTATGACACCGGCCTTCCTTTGACTTTCACCGGCATTGCCGTTCTCTCCATCGTGTCATCGATTGCGAGCCAGGTCGGCGATCTGGGCGAGTCGGCTCTCAAGCGCTATTGCCAGGTCAAGGATTCGAGCCACCTGATTCCGGGCCATGGCGGTGTCATGGATCGGCTCGATGGCTTTTGGGCCGTCTGTCTCATCGTCGCCCTCGTTCTGCTGACCCTTGGCTCCACCGTATAGGCCCTGATGACCCGTTCCCTCACGATCCTTGGCGCAACCGGCTCGATCGGCCGTTCGACGGCGGATGTCGTGCTGGCACACCGCGACGCGTTCAAGGTTGAGGCCGTCGTCGGCGGCCGCGATGCCGTGGCGTTGGCGGAGGTCGCCCGTCGGCTTGGCGCAAAATTCGCGGCGCTTGCCGACGAGCGCGGAGGTACGGCCCTGCGGGAGGCGCTCTCCGGGTCGGGAATCGGGAGCGGCGCGGGGCAGTCCGCGGTGCTTGAGGCCGCCGGGCGCGAGGCGGACATCGTCCTGGCCGCCATCAGCGGAACGGCAGGCCTTGCTCCGACCCATGCCGCCCTTAAACCGGGGAGGCGGATTGCCGTGGCCAACAAGGAAAGCCTTGTCTGCGCCGGCGCTGCTTTCATGGCCGATGCTCGCCGCCTCAACGTCGAGATCATGCCGGTCGATTCCGAGCATAACGCCCTGGACCAGGCC
Source organism: Microvirga arabica (assembly GCF_016811235.1). Lineage (GTDB taxonomy): Bacteria > Pseudomonadota > Alphaproteobacteria > Rhizobiales > Beijerinckiaceae > Microvirga > Microvirga arabica. Next base: position 29,579 of record NZ_JAFBID010000061.1, on the reverse strand, counting down.
CTTGCGGCCGGTCGGAACGGGGATGTGGAAAAGGCGATCATCACGGCAACAGGTGGCCCGTTCCGCACCACGCCGAAAGAGCAGATCGCAAAGGCCAGCGCCAAGGAGGCTTCGGCTCATCCGGTCTGGTCCATGGGATCGAAGATCAACATCGATTCCGCCACCCTGATGAACAAGGGCCTCGAGCTGATCGAGGCTCATCATCTGTTCGGCCTCGGCGCAGAGCGCCTCGATGTCCTGGTCCATCCGGAGGCCATCGTTCACGGCTTGGTTCAATGGACCGACGGCGCCGTGACCGCGGGACTGGCCTTGCCGGACATGAAGGTTCCCATCGCCAACGCCCTCCGGGGTGACAGGCGCCTGACGATGGAGCTGCCCCGTCTCGATCTTGCCGCGATTGGCCGTTTAAGCTTCGAGCGGCCCGATGAGGACCGCTTCCCGTGCCTGTCCTTGGCAAAGGCGGCGCTCAGGGCCGGAGGGGCGATGCCCACGATCCTGAATGCCGCCAACGAGATCGCCGTCGGGGCCTATATGGCAGGTGCAATCGGATTCTATGATATTTCCGAGATCGTTGAGAGGGTTTGCTCGACTTTCTCCGGAAGACAGATTCTAACGCCGTCAACCGTCGCCGAGGCCCTGGCTATCGACCAGGAGGCCCGAGAGACGGCGCGCAGGCTCATTCCAGCCCCTGTCGAAGCCGTTCAGGCTCGATAGGGCGCGAAAGGGACACAGATGGACTTTCTCTCGATGATCGGCGGTGCAACAGGCTCCCTGTTCCTGACCCTGATCGCTTTCCTCGTGGTGCTCACGGTAGTCGTTTTCGTCCATGAGTTCGGCCACTTCTGGGTCGGCCGGCTGTGCGGCGTCGGCGTGACTGCCTTCTCCGTCGGATTCGGGCCTGAACTGATTGGCTGGACGGACAAGAAGGGTACGCGGTGGAAGATCTCCGCCATCCCTCTCGGGGGGTATGTGAAGTTCGTTGGCGATCTCAATGCCGCCAGCGTTCCGGATCAGGATCAGCTCGATCGGATGCCGGTCGACCAGCGTGCCATCAGCTTCCCCCACCAGAATGTCGCCAAGCGGGCTGCCATCGTGGCGGCGGGGCCGATCGCCAACTTCATCCTGGCGATCGCGATCTTTGCGGGCTTCAACTACTTCAATGGACGGGCCGTCCTGGAGCCTCGGATCGAGGCGGTTCAGCCGGGCAGCGCGGCCGAGAAAGCCGGTTTCCAGCCCAAGGACCTGATTCTGACCGTCGACGGCAGGAGCATTCAGACCTTTGCCGACATGCAGCTCCTCGTGAGCTCCAGCGCTGGCGAGCCCCTCGCATTCACGGTGGAGCGCAACGGCGAAACGGTTGCCCTGACGGCGACGCCTAATTTCGTCGAGCGCACAAGCCCCTTCGGCAAGCAGCGGATCGGCCTGCTTGGCGTTGAGGCCTCCCGTGACCCCTCGGCGATCAAGCGGCTGACCTATTCCCCCTGGGGGGCCTTGAAGGCCGCCGTGGTGGAGACATGGAATCTGGTCGAGCGCACGCTCAACTTCATACGCCGTCTGGTGATGGGCGTGGAATCGGCCGATCAGCTCTCGGGACCCATCGGAATCGCCCGGGCCTCAGGAACTGCCTTCGACATCGGCGGGGTCTACAGCCTTGTCAGCCTGATCGGCTTCATGTCGGTTTCCATCGGTCTTATTAACCTTTTTCCCATTCCGCTGCTGGATGGCGGCCACCTTCTGTTCTATGCCATTGAGGCCGTGCGTGGCCGTCCTCTGAGCGAAAAAGCCCAGGAAATCGGCTTCAGAATCGGGTTTGCCCTGGTGGCGATGCTCATGTTGTTCGCCACTTGGAATGATCTTGTTCACCTTGGCACAAGTTTTATGAACCCGGGATCGTGACAAGGACGCCACGCAGGATAAAAATCGCTACTCTGTTGTGGACGCGCCGTTTGCAATAGCGGCGAAAGTTTGTACAAGCGGTCCACATGGATAAGGTTGGGGGCACGCGTCTCCAGCCTGCGGGGACACCTCCGCTTGGGATAAAAGATAAAGAACGGGCCAGTTGATGATGTCGACGACCACGCCTCGCCGGAAGAAGCCGGCCACCACCGCCGTTATCGCGATCAGCGCGCTGATGGCCGGAATTACTGCCGCGGAGAGCGCCTTCGCGCAGCAGGTGGCTCCAAGGAATCGCCGTGCTTCGGCCGCGCAGGGCCCCATCGTCAACCGCGTGGTGGTCGAAGGGAACAAGAAGATCGAGAGCGCGGCCTTCCAGGATCAGTTCCAGGCTCGTGCCCGCGCTCCCTACAACCAGGCCGCCGTGGATGCCGACGTCGGGCGGATCCTTGAAATCTACCGCCAGTCGGGCCGGGGGCTTGCCCAGGTCACCCCTCGCGTGGTCGATCTCCCCAACGGCACGGTGGACGTGGTCTACACGGTGGTCGAGGGTGACAAGACCGGCGTCAAGGAAATCCGGTTCGTCGGCAACAACCAGGTCTCGTCGAGCCGCCTGCGCGGCGTGATGCAGACCACCGAGACGAATCTCCTGAGCTTCTTCAAGAGCACCGACGTCTATGATCCTGATCGCATCGCGAACGATCTGGAACTGATCCGTCGCTATTACCTGAAGAACGGCTATGCCGACTTCCGCATCGTTTCCAACGATGTCACGTTCGACCCCAATGGCGGCGGCTACGTCATCACCATCGCGGTTGAGGAAGGCGAGCAGTACCGGGTCGGCAGCGTGAGCGTCGATCCCCGGCTTCCCGGAGTGGATCCCGAGGCCATTCGCCGGGGTGTCTCGACTTCGGAGGGCTCCGTCTACAATGCGGAAGCCGTCGAGAAGTCGGTTCAGAACCTCACCGCCAATGTGGCTCGCCAGGGCAACCCCTTCGCGCTGGTGCGCCCTGTCGGCGCCCGCGATCCTTCGACCCGTACGATCAGCCTCACCTATGTGGTCGAGGAAGCTCCGCGGATCTACATCGAGCGGATCAACGTGCGCGGCAACAGCCGTACCCGCGACTATGTGATCCGTCGCGAGTTCGAGCTCGGCGAGGGCGACGCCTACAACCAGGTGCTCGTCGACCGTGCCGAGCGCCGCCTGAACAACCTCGGCTACTTCAAGCGGGTCCGCATCTCCAACGAGCCGGGCTCGTCGGCTGACCGCGTCGTCGTGAATGTGGATGTGGAAGATCAGTCCACCGGCGCATTCTCGATCTCGGGCGGCTACTCGACGGCTGACGGGTTCATCGGCGAAGTCTCCGTGACCGAGACCAACTTCCTGGGCCGCGGCCAGTTCGTGCGTCTCGCAGGCCAGCTCGGCCAGCGCGCCCATGGTGTCGATTTCTCCTTCACCGAGCCCTATTTCCTGGGCTACCGGATGTCGGCTGGTATCGACCTGTTCTCGAAGTTCAGCGACCAGACCCGGTTCTCCCGCTACGAAAACCGCATGACCGGCGGTACGCTGCGCCTGGGCCTTCCATTTACGGAAGAGTTCACGATCACGGCTCGGTACTCGCTCTACCAGCAGGAAATCACGATCCCGAACGAGGAGGATCGGCCGTATAATGACTGCTCGTTCCCGATCCCCGGGATCACGGATGTCAATGGTGATGGCGTCATCACCCGCGCCGAGTGCGAAGGAAACGGCGAGGCGTCTCTCGCCATCAAGAATGCGCAGGGTGAGACAATCACCTCCCTGGCAGGTCTGACCTTCAACTACAACACCCTCGACAGCACCCGGAATCCACGCAACGGCTTCTATGCCGAGGTCAAGACGGACTTCGCCGGGCTTGGTGGTGACTCTCGCTACTTCCGGGTGACCGGTGACGCTCGCTACTACCACGAGCTCTTCGAGGACGTGGTCGGTATCGCCCGCGTTCAGGGCGGCCACATCATGGGCCTTGGCGACAATGGCGATGCGGGCGGCGATCTGCGTATCATCGACCACTTCTTCATGGGTCCGTCCCTTGTGCGCGGCTTCGCTTCCAACGGCATCGGCCCGCGCGATATTTCGACGGCAGACGCCAGAGCGAATGCCCTTGGCGGAACCACCTATTTCGGCGGCTCGCTCGAAGTGCAGTTCCCGATCCCGGTCCTGCCGCGTGAACTGGGCCTGAGGGGCGCCGTGTTCGCCGACGCCGGCACGCTCTACGGCTATGACGGCCCGACGGTGTTCGATGGTGTCGATGGCGGGAGAATCGATGTCCTCGACAGTAGCAAGCTGCGGTCGTCGGTCGGTGCCTCGATCCTGTGGACTTCGCCGCTCGGCCCGATCCGCTTCGACTATGCGTATGCGCTCTCCAAGGAAGAGGGTGTCTTGGACGCCAATGGAAATCGCATCGGCGGCGACCGCACCCAGGCCTTCCGGTTCACGGGCGGCACACGCTTCTAATCGGGGAGGGCGCCGAAAGGCGCCCTCACTTATTCTTCATGGCTGAATCGAATTTCTTCCCGCAAAGCCAGGCGTTGAACCTGCGTCAGGTGGCGGAGATGGCCCATGTAACGCTCCCCGACGGCACCGACGGGGAGTTTTTGCTTCGTGGGGTTGCTCCCCTTGAGAGCGCAGGCCCGGGCGATCTCGCCTATATGGACAACCCTGCCTATGTCGGGGCCTTGGCGGCCACTCAGGCCGCAGCCTGCCTGGTGACGCCCCGCTATGCGTCCAAGGTGCCGTCCGGCACGGTCGCTCTTGTCACGCCCCAGGCATACCGGGTTTTCGCCCAGGTGCTGGCGATCCTGTTCCCGTCGGCCATGCGGCCGGAATCGTCCTTTGCGGCCACCGGGATCTCCCCAGGCTCCTTCGTCCATCCCTCAGCAAGGCTGGAGCACGGCGTGCGTGTCGATCCGGGCGCTGTCATCGGGCCGCATGCGGAGATCGGGTCGGGCACCCTGATCGGCGCCCACTCCGTGATCGGAGCCAATGTGAAGATCGGGCGCGACTGCTCCATCGGGGCGAATGTGACCGTCACTCATGCCTATCTTGGAAACCGGGTCATTCTCCATCCGGGTGTCAGGATCGGGCAGGACGGCTTCGGCTTTGCCATGGGACCGCAGGGGCATCTGAAGGTGCCGCAGGTCGGGCGCGTCATCATCCAGGACGACGTGGAGATCGGGGCGAATACCACGGTCGACCGGGGCGCGAGCCGCGACACGGTGATCGGCGAGGGCACCAAGATCGATAACCTCGTCCAGATCGCCCACAACGTGGTGATCGGCCGCCACTGCGTGATCGTGGCCCAGGTCGGCATCGCCGGCTCGACCACCATCGAGGATTATGTGGCCATCGGCGGTCAGGTGGCCGTGAAGGGCCATGTGCGGATCGGCATGGGCGCCCAGATCGCCGCCACCAGCGGCGTGAATGGCGATGTTCCGCCGGGAGCCCGTTGGGGCGGCATTCCGGCCCGTCCCATGCGCGAATGGTTCCGCGAGATTACGGCCCTGAAAAAGCTTGCATCCGGGGGCGATTCCGCCAAAGACGACGATGCGTCTTCATAACGCTCTTTGAAGTTATTACCCACCGTTCGGAGTTCCCGTCATGTCCGAAGCGCCCACCACGCTTCAAACCGCCGATATCATGGAGATCCTGGAGCTTCTGCCGCACCGGTATCCCTTTCTCCTGGTCGACAAGATCATCGAGATCGACGGCGACAACTCATGCATCGGCATCAAGAACGTCACCTTCAATGAGCCACAATTCACGGGCCACTTTCCCTCGCGCCCGATCTTTCCGGGCGTTTTTCTGATCGAGGCCATGGCTCAGACGGCGGGAGCGATCTGCGTGAAGGCCAAGATGGCCGAGCAGGCCAAGCCCAAGCAGGTGTTTTTCATGACGATCGACAAGGTGAAGTTCCGTAAGCCGGTGGAGCCGGGCGACCGGGTCGAGTTCCACATGCGCAAGCTGAACAACCGCCGCAACATGTGGTGGTACAAGGGCGAGGCGAAGGTGGACGGCAAGCTCGTGTGCGAGGCCGAGGTCAGCGCCATGCTGGTGAACGACTGATGGAAACGGTGATTCACCCGAGCGCCGTGGTCGAGGACGGAGCCAAGATCGGACCGGGCGTCAAGATCGGCCCCTTCTGCACCGTAGGGCCCGAAGTGGAACTCGGCGAAGGCTGCCAGCTCATCAGCCATGTGGCCCTGGTGGGGCGCACCACCATCGGCCCCCGGACGCGGATCTTTCCCTTCGCCTCCATCGGCCACATTCCGCAGGATCTGAAGTACAAGGGCGAGGCCTCCACGCTCGAGATCGGCGCCGACTGCATGATCCGCGAAGGCGTAACCATGAACCCCGGCACCGAGGGCGGTGGCCTTCGCACGGTCATCGGCGATCGCTGCGCTTTCCTGGCGGGCTCCCATGTGGGGCACGACACCAAGGTCGGGAACGACTGCATCCTGTCCAACAACGTCATGCTGGCAGGCCACGTCACGGTGGGCAATTTCGTCATCTTCGGCGGCGGCTCCGCGGTGATCCAGTTCGCCCGCGTCGGCTCCCACGCTTTCGTGGGCGGCATGTCGGGCCTGGAGAACGATCTGATCCCGTATGGCATGGCCATGGGGAACCGGGCGCATCTTGCCGGCCTCAATATCATCGGCCTGCGCCGCCGCGGCTTCACCCGTGAGCAGATCCACGACATCCGCCGTGCGTATCGCCTCCTCTTCGCCGATGAGGGCACCTTGTCCGAGCGCGTCGAGGATGTCGCCGGCGAGTTCGACAGCCATCCCTTCGTGCACGAGATCCTGGACTTCATCCGCGAGGGCAAGGATCGCGCGATCTGCACGCCACGGGATCCCGTCAGCTCCTCCGGATGATGCCACAGGGCCCCATTGCAATCCTCGCCGGGGCCGGGCAGCTTCCCATCCAGCTCTTGAGCCATCTGGAGCGGACGGGGCAGGACGTCCGGGTCCTGGCTTTCCGCGGCTTCGCGGAAGCCGAGCTGCAGCGCCGCGCCCATGCCACGGTCGATCTTCTCGATCTCAAGACCATCATGAGCACTCTCGAGGGCTGGCGGCCGCAGGCCGTCTCCCTGGTCGGGGCCGTGCGCCGGCCCGGCTTTTCCGCGCTGCTGAGCGCCTATTCCCTGCTGCGCAACATGCACGAGGTGAAGGAGGTCATCGCCCGTGGGGACGATCAGGTGCTGCGCGGCGCCGTGATGCTGCTCGAAGAGCGTGGGCACCGGGTTGTCGGTGCCCATGAGCTTGCTCCCGACCTCGTGGCCTCCCGCACGCTCACCGGTGCTCGGCAGCCGGGAGCCGATGACCGTGAGGCCATTACCTTCGGGCTGGAGCTCCTCGCTTCGCTCTCGGACTTCGATATCGGGCAGGGTGCCGTCGTCGATCGCAGGCATGTGCTCGCCATCGAGGGGCCGGAAGGCACCGACCGGATGATCCGGCGGGTGAGGAGCTTGCGCCAGTCCTGGTTCGGCCTGCGCCGGCGTGAGGAGGGCGGGGTGCTGATCAAGGCCGCCAAGCGCGGTCAGGACCTGCGGGTCGACATGCCGACCATCGGCCCGCGCACCGTGGCGGAGGCCGCCAAGGCGGGCCTCTCCGGGATCGCCATCGGTGCTGGGTCGACCTTCGTGCTGGAGCAGGAGGAAACCCTGCGCACGGCCGACCGCCTTGGCGTCTTCCTCATTGCCGTTAGCCTGCCGTGGATGGAGATGCCTCTTGGCTGAGAATGAGCCGCTGACGATCTGGATCGTATCGGGCGAGGAATCCGGCGATCAGCTCGGTGCCAAGCTGATGCGCTCCCTGAAGGCGCGGCTCGGAGCTGAGCGCCTGCGCTTCGGCGGTGTCGGCGGGCATGCCATGGCAAAGGAAGGCCTGAGCAGTCTCTTCCCCTTGGAGGAAATCGCCGTCATGGGCATTTCCGCCGTAATCGCGCGGCTGCCGGCCATCTTGAAGCGCATCCGGATGACGGCAGACGCCGTGGTGGCGGCAAGGCCCAATATGCTCGTCATCATCGACAGCCCGGACTTTACGCATCGCGTTGCCAAGGCCGTACGCCAGCGCGCGCCGGGCATTCCCATCGTCGATTACGTCAGTCCGTCGGTCTGGGCATGGCGCCCCGGACGCGCGCCGAAGATGCGGGCCTACGTGGATCACCTTCTGGCGCTTCTGCCCTTCGAGCCCGAGGCGCATCGGCGCCTGGGCGGCCCGCCGACAACCTATGTCGGACATCCACTCATCGAGCGTCTGAATGAGATCAGGCCCTTGCCTGGAGAGCGGCAGCGCATAGAGGGGCAGCCGCTCAAGCTGCTCGTCCTGCCCGGCAGTCGCCGCTCGGAGGTGAGCCGCTTGATGGAGCCGTTTGGCAAGGCTTTAGCGCTGCTGCAGGAGCGCTCGGCGCATCCTTTCGAGGTGACGATCCCGGCGGTTTCGCATGTTGCGGAAGAAATTCGAGCCATGGCAGACAACTGGAGTGTGAGGCCTCATATCGTCGAGGGTGAGGCAGCCAAGTGGGCTGCTTTCCGGCAGGCTGATGTGGCGCTTGCCGCTTCCGGCACTGTCACCTTGGAACTGGGGCTTTCGGGTGTACCATTGGTCGTAGCCTACCGGGTCTCGAAGATCGAGGAAGTGCTGAAATACCTGATCAAGGCGCCTTCCATCGTGCTCACGAACCTGGTGCTCGGTGAGAATGTCATCCCTGAACTGATCCAATGGGACTGTACGCCGGAAAAGCTGGCCGATGCACTCCTGCCCCTGCTCAGCGACACACCGGAGCGCAAGAAACAGATCGAGGCCTTCGGCAAGCTCGACACTCTCATGAAGATCGGGGACGAGGTTCCGAGCGAACGAGCAGCGCGAATTGTGGAAGAGGTGCTGTCATCCAAAGGAAAGGCGTAGCGCTTCCTGTCTGTCATCCCCGGCGGCCCACAGGCCGGGAAGGGGATCCACGATCAGGCGCGGTGTTATGGTTCCCCTTCCCCTCCGCTGCGCTCCGGCCGGGAATGACACGCTGGTCCGATGACGCAGATACGAAAAAGGGGCCTTTCGGCCCCTTTTCTGTTCATCGTCTCGAACGCTTCTTACCCACGCTGGGCGACCGTCACGTAATCGCGCTCCGGCGAGCCGGTGTAGAGCTGGCGCGGGCGTCCGATGCGCTGGGACGGGTCCTCGATCATCTCGCTCCACTGGGCAATCCAGCCGACCGTACGGGCCAGCGCGAACAGCACCGTGAACATGGAGGTGGGGAAGCCCATCGCCTTGAGGGTGATGCCCGAATAGAAGTCGATGTTCGGGTAGAGCTTCTTCTCGACGAAGTACTCGTCTTTCAACGCGATCTGCTCGAGCTCCACGGCCACGTCGAGGAGCGGATCGTCCTTGATGCCTAGCTCGTTGAGCACCTCGTGGGTGGTCTTCTGCATGATGCGGGCGCGCGGGTCGTAGTTCTTGTAGACACGGTGTCCGAAGCCCATGAGGCGGAACGGATCGTTCTTATCCTTTGCCTTGGCGATGTACTCCGGAATGCGATCCGGCGTACCAATCTCCTCCAGCATCTTCAGCGCCGCTTCGTTCGCGCCGCCATGGGCAGGTCCCCACAGGCAGGCGATGCCGGCCGCGATGCAGGCGAACGGGTTCGCGCCCGAGGAGCCAGCGAGACGCACCGTCGAGGTCGAGGCGTTCTGCTCGTGGTCGGCGTGCAGGATGAAGATCCGGTCGAGTGCACGCGAGAGAACCGGGTTGACCTTGTACTCCTCGGCCGGGACCGCGAAGCACATCTTCAGGAAGTTGGACGTGTAGTCCAAGTCGTTCTGCGGATACACGAAGGGCTGGCCGATGGAGTACTTGTAGGCCATGGCGGCGAGCGTCGGCATCTTGGCGATCATGCGCATGGACGCGATCATGCGCTGGTGCGGATCAGAGATGTCAGTGGAATCGTGATAGAAGGCCGAGAGGGCGCCCACGCAGGCGACCATGATCGCCATGGGGTGAGCGTCGCGACGGAAGCCGGTGAAGAACCGGTTCATCTGATCGTGCACCATGGTGTGGCGCGTGACGCGGTAATCGAAATCGGCCTTCTGCGCAGCCGTCGGCAGCTCTCCGTAGAGGAGCAGGTAGCAGGTCTCTAGGAAGTCGCCGTGCTCGGCGAGCTGATCGATGGGATAGCCACGGTAGAGCAGGATGCCCTTGTCGCCGTCGATATAGGTGATCTTCGACTCGGTGGCCGCCGTGGAGGTGAAGCCAGGGTCGTAGGTGAACATCCCCGTCTGGCCATAGAGCTTGGAGATGTCGACGACGCTCGGGCCGATGGTGCCCTCTTTTACCGGCAGCTCAACGGACTTTCCGTCGACAGAAATGGTGCTGGTGCTGGAACTCATGCGTCATGGCCCTTTCAAAAGGAGGCCGGGCAGAACCTAGAGCAACCGGGGGAGCGGAGTAGGGCCCTCGGGGCTGCCGAACCAGGGTTTGCCGGTCGGTCGGTTTATGGCGCCTTCGGTAGCTTATCCGTAGGGAGGGGGCAAGCACGTCTAAAGGCGAGATTTACCCGCTATGCAGCGGGCGCATCCTTGGTCTGGTCGCGCAGCCGCAACAGGGTTTCGTCCTTACCGAGAACCGCCATGACATCGAACAGACCTGGCGATGTCGCGCGGCCGGTCAGAGCCGCCCGGAGCGGCTGCGCCACCTGGCCGAGCTTTGCCCCGAGAGCCTCCGCATGCTCGCGAACGACCGCTTCCACGCTCTGGGCCGACCAGTCGGAAATGGCCTCGAGCTTCTCGGCAATGCCGACCAGACGAGCGCGCCCATCTGACAGCAGGCTCGCTGCTTTCTCATCCAGATGAAGCGGCCGCTGGGCATAGAGGTAATAGGCGCTGTCGAGGAGCTCCACGAGGGTTTTGGCACGCTCCTTGAGGCCCGGCATGGCGGCGGTCAGCTTCTGCCGCAGAGCCGGCTTGAAGGTCCGGCCGAGATGGTGCTCGTCCTTGTCCAGCTCCGGCAGCAGGTCCTCCAAAGCCTGCACCAGCCGCTCGTCATCGGATTGGCGCATGTAATGCCCGTTGAGGTTCTCGAGCTTGGCAAAGTCAAAGCGGGCCGGCGAGCGGCCGATGCTGCCGAGATCGAAAGCGTCGATCATCTCCTGGGTGGAGAAGATCTCCTGGTCGCCATGGCTCCAGCCGAGGCGCACCAGATAGTTGCGTACGGCCTCCGGCAAATATCCCATGCTGCGATAGGCTTCGACGCCCAATGCACCATGGCGCTTGGAGAGTTTGGCCCCATCGGGCCCGTGGATGAGGGGAATATGCGCCATCTTCGGCACGTCCCAACCCAAGGCCTGGTAGATCTGCGTCTGCCGGGCCGCATTGGTGAGATGATCATCGCCGCGGATGACATGCGTCACGTTCATGTCGTGATCGTCCACCACGACGGCCAGCATGTAGGTGGGCGTGCCGTCGGATCGCAGAAGCACGAGGTCGTCGAGATCCTTGTTCTGCCACACCACGCGGCCCTGGACCTCATCCTCGACCACAGTCTCGCCCTCGGTGGGCGCCTTCAGGCGGATCACCGGCTTCACGTCCTTGGGAGCCTCGGACGGATCACGATCACGCCAGCGGCCGTCATAGCGCAAGGGCCTGCCCTCCTTGCGGGCGGATTCGCGCATCTCCTCCAGCTCCTGCTGGGAGGCATAGCAGTAATAGGCGCGGCCCTGGGCCAGCAGGCTCTCGGCCACCTCCTTGTGACGGGCGGCGCGGGAGAACTGATAGACCACGTCACCATCCCAATCGAGGCCGAGCCATTGCAGGCCATCGAGAATGGCCGCGATGGCAGCGTCCGTTGAGCGCTCCCGGTCCGTGTCCTCGATGCGCAGCAGCATCTTGCCCCCATGCCGCTTGGCGTAGAGCCAGTTGAACAGGGCCGTGCGTCCGCCTCCGATATGGAGAAAGCCGGTGGGAGAGGGGGCGAAGCGGGTGACGACGGTCATCGCAGGGGAACCTTGACTAAAGAAACCTAAGGGCGCGCGGCCGGGCTGCCGCAGCCTTCCGACTCAATCCACAGGGCGGCTTGGGCCGGAGCGTGCGGTCGTCTAGCATGCAACCGAACCCGCGTTAAGCCGAAGCCGTGATGGAAGAACCGAGGAAAGACTTGGCCGATCTCGCGCAGTGCCGCGCGGGTCATGGCTTTGCCTCGGTCCTGGAGCACGAGCATCGAGTGGAGGCTCCTCGACGGGCGCGGTTGGCTGTCGAAAGCCATCACCTGCGAAATCGAGCAGCGCCGCCTCTTCCCCTGGCTTCCCGTCGGTTTCGGCATCGGCATACTCCTGTTCTTGCAGGCCGATGGTGCGCCGGCTCTCTGGGCACCGTTGAGAGCGTGTGGAATTTGCAGTGCGGCGGCAATCGCCCTGCGCCGGAACATGACGGCTTTTATCGCCATGATTGCGCTGTCAGCCGTCTTTGCAGGATTTTCGGCTGGCGTGATCCGCACCCGGAGCGTCGCTGCTCCGGCTCTCACCGGCATCACCATCACGACCATTGCCGGTTTTATCGAGGCGGTTGAAGATCGGGAGGAAGGGCAAAGACTCCTTATCCGGATCGTGCAGATGAAGGATGTTGCGGGGGCTGAACGCCCGCGTCTCATGCGCGTCTCCGTGCGCGCCGGCGTAGGGTTGACGGCCGGGCAGTTCGTCACCGGCACCGCCCGTCTGCTGCCGCCACCGGAAGCGGCGTGGCCCGGCGGCTACGACTTCGCCCGGGATGCCTACTACAAGGGCATCGGCGCCGTCGGCTCCATGGTGGGACCCGGTGCGGCGGGTCGATCCTCAGAGCCCGCCGGATTGGTCCCTGCGATTGGCCGCCCATGTGGACGAGGCCCGCAATGCGCTCACCCAACGCATCGCCACCTCCATTGGTGGTGCGGCCGGCGGGGTCGGGGCTGCGCTGGTGACCGGCAAGCGCGGGCTCATTCCGGAGCCTACCAACGACATACTGCGCGGGGCGGGCATATATCACATCGTCACTGGTCGGAGCTGCAGAAGATGGCGAGGTGAACAGTATCTGGTCCAAGCGCCAGATGCACACTTGCGAGATCATGACCTGTCAGGCTGCTGGCTCGGCAGTCCCATTCTCACCGTTCAGGCTGGTGTGAAGGTTTGAAGTTTCTGAAGGTGATCGAGTAGCGCAGGCTATCCACGGCCGGGATGCTGTGCTCCCATTCCGTTCGGGAGGGGCCCTGCAGCAGATACGCAGAGCGAGGCTCCGTGACGACGGACGCGCGCTCCCACTCGGAACCCACCTTACGCCTGAAGCGAAACACGCACGGTGATCCGAGCGAGATGCCAACCACCTCGGCGAACATGGGCCTGTCCTTGTGCCAGCCAATCCCAGCGCCAGCTGCATATTCCGTCAGAAGGACATGCTGTAATTCAGCGGTTCTAAGGCCCGCGAAGCGAGCCGCGCTCGCGCAATGGGAGCAGGAATTCTGGCATGTCCTCGCTTTGCCGCAGTTCCATCAGGTTGAAGTCGTACTGCCAGCCGAACGACAGGACGCGCCGGTTACCGCGGTAGCCCCGGAACTCGAACTCTTTGAACGGCAAGGCCGCAACCTGCTCCACGAGTTCGTGCTCCTCGTCCGCCGTCAGGAAATCAAGCCGATATTGGAACCCCTCGGGCAGGGCAGGGGCAGCCTGGAAAAGATCGGATTGGCTGAGGTTCATGGATCCATCCGTTCACCGGTGAGCCAATGGAATCGAGGATGTGTCTGTTCCTTAGTAGTGCATTTCCTGACGCCGCACGCGCTAGAGCCCTCGCGCTGGCTTCCGGTCGCGACCCTCTCGCCTTCCTGATTGCACGGATGCTTTCAGGAGACAGCGGACGTCGGCGGGCAAGTGACTGATTGCCGGACTTTTGCAGTGTAGCCAGGAAGTGCCTTCAATGGAACGGGCAGAGCCACCACTTACGAGGGTTCGAAAGCTGTGATGATGGGGCAGGGTCCTCCTGACCCGTCATCACACGCCCGCGCAAGGCGCGACAGCGCGTCCCGGGCCGCCTTCATCTCGGCGATCTTGGCATCCAGCGCGGCGATGCGCTCCTTGGCCAGCTCGCGAGCACGGGTCCGGTCATCGGTCGCGTCCAAAGCGATCAGCTCGGCGATCTGCTCCAGCGTGAACCCTGCCGCCTGCGCGGAGCGGATGAACCGGAGCCGGCTGACATCCTGCTCGCCGTAGCGCCGCACACCGCTGCCGTGTCCCAGGCTGCCGAGGCGTTCCGGCGTCTCCAGCAGTCCGCGCCGCTGGTAGTACCGCACGGTCTCGACCCCGACGCCGCCCGCCCGCGCCAGCCCTGCAATCGTCAGTTCCCGCATCTCTTGACTCCGTACCATGGTACAGACCTTATATGGGGAGCAGCTTCAAGACCAACCCCCGAATTGAGAGCTGCTGCAATGACTTCCACAGCCCACCCCCGCCAGGCCACCCTCTACCGCATGGTGATGGACCAGCATGTCTGCCCCTATGGCCTGAAGGCCAAGGATCTCCTGCGCCGCCAGGGCTTCACGGTCGAGGACAGGTGGCTGACCTCGCGCGAGGCAACCGACGCCTTCAAGGCGGAGCACGGCGTTCAGACGACGCCGCAGACCTTCATCGATGGCGAGCGGATTGGCGGCTACGACGACTTGCGCCGCTATTTCGGCAAGACGGTTGCCGACCCGAAGGCCACCACCTACAAGCCCGTCATCGCGCTGTTCAGCATGACGGCGCTGATGGCACTGGCCGTCAGCCATGCCGTGTATGGAAGCCCCTTCACTGTGCGTGCGGCCGAATGGTTCATCGCCTTCAGCATGGTCGTGCTGGCGCTCCTGAAGCTCCAGAACGTCGAGAGCTTCGCCACCATGTTCCTGAACTACGACCTGCTAGCGCGGCGCTGGGTGCCTTACTCCTACATCTATCCCTTCGCCGAAGGCTTGGCTGGCGTGCTGATGATCGCCGGCGCGCTGACTTGGCTGTCGGTGCCGATCTCTTTGTTCATCGGCACCGTGGGGGCCGCGTCGGTGTTCAAGGCGGTCTACATCGACAAGCGCGAGCTGAAGTGCGCCTGCGTCGGCGGTTCGAGCAACGTCCCGCTCGGGTTCGTGTCGCTGACCGAGAACCTGATGATGATCGCCATGGCGGTGTGGATGGCGCTCATGGCCTTCGGCCTGCCGCTCGGTACCGCCCACGCGATGTAGCGCGGGTGGTACTGCACCCGGCGCCCGAAACGGCGCTTGACCTTGCCAGCGTTGGAAGGGGCAGTTCTGTCACAAAGCAGATCGCCCCTTCGCATCGTCTGAGGCGGGAGGACTGTCTCATGAACACGAGCAACGTCTTCGATCCATTGAGGTGCACCGTGCGCTCGCCAGGAGGGAAACATGATCCAACTTCGTTGGTTGATCCCGAGCTGATCGCAAGGAAGCTGATCCAAGCCTACGCCCGGCTCGGGCACACCGAGCCACGGCCCGGGTGCGGCGGCACGGAAACGATTGCGCATTGCGGCGCCTTTGACGTGCACCTGAGCCGAAGCGCTTCCGATGATCAGCTCGCCCAAGAGCCGCCGTTCTGGATAGAAATCCGAGCACATGCGAGCAAGTCCGTCGTTGAATGCTATGGGTGCTACGATTTCCAGGACGATGAGCTCGCCAGAATTCTCGAATTCATCGGCTTGGTGCAGCGGCAGTATTCAATCAAGGGCTGAGGCTCACTCAGCCCCTAGCGGGCAACTGCTCGGTTCAAGCAACAGGCGGCTGCGGACGAAGTCCCTAACCCATTCACGCGAAACTTGTGCCTGAGCCGCGACCCTGTCCAATTCGCCGGGCATGGGTCGATTTCTGAGGTCATCGGGGATGGCAGGTGCGACGAAACCCGAGTGACGAAGACAGTTGGCGAAGTCCCCGCCCGTCAGAAATCAAGTCGACCGTCACGCCAACCAGAACCGGATGACGAGGCCCACGGCCGCCGTCGTGCCGACGCCGGCGGCCCAGAGGCCGACGAACCACAGCCAGCGGCTCAGGGCGGAGCCCTGTTCGAGTTCGTTGATCATCAGTGATAGCCCTCGTGTCCGGTCTTGCCGCGGAACACCCAGTACGAGTACCCGGTGTAGGCAAGGATGATCGGGATCAGCACGCTCGCGCCGACCAGCATGAACTGGAGGCTCACGTTCGGTGCCGCGGCCTGGTGGATGGTGACGGCGTTGGGCACCACGTACGGGAACATGCTGACGCCCAGGCCGAGGAGGCATAGGGCGAACAGGCCCAGCGTCAGCAGGAACGGCCAGTACTCCCAGCGCCGGATCAAGCCCACCAGCAACGTGCCGGAGGTGATGCCCACGAGCAGCGGCACCTGGGCCGTGAACAGGACCTGCGGCCACGCGAACCAGCGCTCGTAGTAAGCGCCGCTCAGGAACGGCGTTGCCGCGCTGACCAAGCCGATGCATACGATCAGCCCGATAGCGAGCTTGCCGGCCAAGCGGTAGCTGTGGTTCTGGACGGCGCCTTCGGTCTTCATGATGAGCCAGGTCGCGCCGAGCAGCGCGTAGCCAACCACGAGGCTGACCCCGACCAGCAGGCTGAATGGCGTCAGCCAGTCCCACCAGCCTCCGGCATAGGAGCGGCCCTCGACCACGATGCCCTGGAGAAGGGCGCCGAGCGTGATGCCTTGCGCCAGCGTTGCCACGATGGATCCCGTCGTAAACGCGAAGTCCCAGTAGCGGCGGTGGCCCGGATCGCGCCAGCGGAACTCGAAGGCGACGCCGCGGAAGATCAGCGCCAGCAGCATGGCGATGACCGGAGCGTAGAGGGCCGGCAGGATGATCGCATAGGCGAGCGGGAACGCCGCCATGAGGCCGCCGCCGCCGAGCACCAGCCAGGTCTCGTTGCCGTCCCAGACCGGCGCGACCGAGTTCATGGCGCTGTCGCGTTCCGGTCCCGGCTGGAAGAACGGGAACAGGATGCCGATGCCGAGGTCGAAGCCGTCCATCACCACGTAGGCGAAGACCGCGAATGCGATGACGAAGGCCCAAAGGGTGGGAAGATCAAAAACAGGGATCATGGTTCAGACCTCTGCGCCGAGGGTGCGGGCCGGATTGACCGCCGGAGCCGGCGTGATGCCGGCGGTGCGGATCGGCTCGCGCCCGGCCTCGGGCCCGGTCTCGCCCGGATGCGGGGCCTTGCCCATCAGCTTGAGGATGTACCCGGTGCCGGCCCCGAACACGATGAAGTAGACGACGATGAAGGTCAGCAGCGACGCGGCGACAGCCGGGGCTTCAAGCGGCGAAGCCGAGGCCGCGGTCTTGAGCAGGCCGTAGACCGTAAAGGGCTGCCGCCCGACCTCGGTGGTGACCCAACCGGCGATCACGGCGACGAAGCCCGCGGGACCCATCGCGAGTGCCAGCCAGTGCAGCGGGCGCCAGTCGTAGAGCCGGCCCCGGAAGCGGGCCCACAGGCTGAGCAAGCCAAGCGCCAGCATCGCGAAGCCCAGGCCCACCATGATGCGGAAGGACCAGAACACCACCGGCACGTAGGGCCAGTTGGCGCGGTCGACTGTGTCGAGCCCGTTCAGCGGGGCGTTCGGGTCGTGCTTGAGGATGAGCGACGAGGCCTTCGGGATTGCGATGGCGTTGCGGACCGTGCCGGCCTCCTGGTCGGGCATGCCGAACAGGATCAGGGGCGCGCCATCCGGATGGCTCTCGAAGTGGCCTTCCATGGCCATGACCTTGGCCGGCTGGTGCTCAAGCGTGTTGAGGCCGTGCATGTCACCGGCGAGGATCTGGAGCGGTGCGACAACCGCCACCATGCCCATGGCCATCGAGAACATCACCCGGGCACCCTTGTTGGTGCGATCCCGCAGCAGGTGCCAGGCACCGACACCACCCACGACCAGAGCGGTGGTGAGGTAGGCGGCCATCACGGTGTGGACGAGGCGGTAGGGGAAGGACGGGTTGAAGATGATCGCCCACCAATCCTCCGGCACGAACTGCCCGGCCTCGTTGATGCCGTAGCCGACCGGCGTCTGCATCCAGGAATTGGCGGACAGGATCCAGAACGCGGAGATGAACGTGCCGACCGCGACCGCGAGCGTGGCGGCGAAGTGCAGCTTGCGGCCCACCCGCCCCATGCCGAACAGCATGATGCCGAGGAACCCCGCTTCGAGGAAGAAGGCGGTCATGACCTCGTAGGCCATCAGCGGCCCGATGACCGGCCCGGCCTTGTCGGAGAACACCGACCAGTTGGTGCCGAACTGATAGGACATGACGATGCCCGAGACCACGCCCATGGCAAAGGCTAAGGCGAAGATCTTGAGCCAGTACTTGAACAGGTTGAGATAGACCTCACGCCCGGTCCACAGCCACAGCCCCTCCAGTACCGCGAGATAGCTCGCGAGCCCGATGGAGAATGACGGGAAGATGAAGTGGAAGGAAACGGTAAACGCGAACTGGAAACGCGCCAGCAATAGCGCGTCGAGTTGGTCGAACATTTCTACTTGTCCTTGGGATCTTCGCGGCGGCTCTTCTTCGATCCCGGCACGACAAAGAGGCGGTCCTTCATCTCCAGGATCTTCTGCACTTTCGAGCCCAGCGTCAGGAGCTGGACGAGGCGCTCGGTGTCGAGCCGCTGCACGTCGGCGTACCAGCCGGTGAGAAGCTCGAAGAGATCGTGCATCTCGCGCATGCGCTCCTGCGCATGGCGCTCTTCCACGCTGGCCGGCTCCTGCATGAGCACCTCGCGCAGAAGGGTCATGGTCGGATCGATCTCCCGTTTCTTGCGCTCCTCGACCAGCGTGCGGACGATCTGCCAGATGTCATCTGGCGTGGAGAAGTAGTCGCGCCGGTCGCCGGGCTTGTGCTGGAGCCGCACGAGATTCCAGGCCTGCAGCTCCTTGAGGCCCATGCTGACATTGGAGCGGGAGACGCCGAGCCGCTCGACGATGTCCTCCGCGTTCAGCGGCTCCTTGGAGAGGTACAGCAGGGCGTAGATCTGCCCGACGGTGCGATTGATGCCCCAGCGGGAGCCCATCTCGCCGAAGTGGAGCACGAAGGTTTGGACGAGGGGAGGGAGGTTCACGGGAAGTCCTGAAATTTCAGAATTTTATGAAATATGTGATTTGCATTGATCCAAGTCAAGCCACACGCCGATATCAGTCACTGGTCGCGGTGGGACTTATGAGCCGTTTGGTGCTTCCTTGGAGACCGTTGGCCATCCTTCCGGCATGGCTCAGCTCCGGTGCTCACGCACCAAGTCGGCGATGCGATTCAGATGGTGGTCGTGGATCCCGAACCCTTTCAGGCCATGAATCGTGTCGAAGAGGTAGTCCTGACAGGACCCGAGCGCCCCGCAGGCGGTCGCGACCACTCGGGCCGTGTCAGCCTCCGAGGCCGGACGCACATAGTTCGGGGCCGCATGGTTGATGGTGAAGGTAATGCCGTACGTGCCCTCCGGCAGGTCGGGTCCATGCAGCTTGACCCAGCGTGGGACGTAGGAGCCCATCACCATCTCGCGCCGCCAGACCAGGTCGAGCTCGGCATCCGCTTCGGACCGCGCGATGCGGAAGGCGACCCCGCGGCAGGCGCCGCCGCGGTCGAGCCCGAGGACCAGTCCGGGATTCTCCGGGCTCCCGCGTCCGATGGGGGTGGACAGGCAGAACTGCCGATGCCAGCCCCGGATCAGCACGGGCTGGCGCTCGACGTAGTGAAACGCCGGGTTCCAGATCAGCGAGCCATAGCCGAACAGCCAGACATCGCCCGGAGCAGGCTGCGAGGCGAGGGTCGCCTTGAGGGATGCCCGCCGCTCCTCGTCGCTCAGCACGGGCAGGTCGATCCCCGAGCGCGCGACCAGTTCATGCACGAAGCCGTCCCGGAGGGCTTCACGGGTCAGGCCGTGGCCTCGCTTCGTCGCGCTCGATCCTTCCATTCCGATCTCCAGTAAGGTTCGTCCCGGATCCCTCGGCCCGCTCAAGGCCGCTGGAGGATATATGGGTTCTGGAGGGGCTGGATGGTCATGCCAGCGGCGCAAGGCAGCGTCACCCATAACGCGCTTCATCCTGGTCCGGGTGATGCTCAGGCATGCCGTAGGCGTCGGCAATGATCTCGGTCGAGCGATGAATGGCGGCAGGCGAATGCCCGAGGTTCAGCAACATGAGTTCGTCTGCCCCCAGGCGCCGCTGCCAGGCGTTCAGCTTCTCCACGACCTGCGCTCCGGTCCCGCTCATGATCTTGGCGTTCCACATCTCGATCATCTCCCGCTCGGACGGCGAGTAGGGATAGGCTTCCGCTTCATCCGGGGTGGGGACGACGAAGGACTTGCGCTGGGACATGCGCATCATCGCGTGAGAGTAGGCCCATGCCTGGCGCCGCGCCTCGCGTTCGTCATCCGCGGCGAGGACGCCGAAGCTGGTCATGGCATAGGGCCGGTCGAGCACGGCCGAGGGCCTGAACTTCTGACGGTACAGGGTGAGGGCGAGCTCGACGTTCTCGTCCGCAAGATGCGCCGCAAAGGCAAACGGCAATCCAAGATGCGCGGCAAGCTGCGCCGAGTAGCCGGAGGATCCCAGCAGCCACACAGGAGGGCGCTCGAACGAGCGCGGAACGCCATTTTCCCTGTCCTGCCTCGGGCCCGGAACGGCGTACACGCCGTCGCCGTAAGGACGGCCGCCGGGAAAGTCGTCGTCCAGGAAGCCGATCAGCTCCATAACCTGGTTCGGGAAATCCTCGGCGCCGATCTGCCCGCGCCGCAGGGCGGCCGCGGTCGTCATGTCCGTGCCCGGCGCCCGGCCGAGGCCCAGATCGATGCGCCCGGGCGCAAGCGACGCCAACAGTCCGAACTGCTCCGCAACGACCAAGGGCGGGAAGTTCGGCAGCATCATGCCTCCCGAGCCGAGGCGGATCGTCTTCGTCTCACCGACAAGGCGAGCGAGCAGAAGCGCCGGTGATGGGGTCGTGACGCTGGGCATGGCGTGATGCTCGGCGATCCAATAGCGGGTGAACCCCCGCCGATCAGCTAGGCGCGCCAGCTCGATGCTGGCAGCCAGGGCCTCACTGGCCGTAACCCCCTTGCCGGCCATGGCAAAGTCGAGAATGGACACGGGAACCGGCGCGGTTCCATGTCGTGTTCCAAAGATCGATGCCGTCACTTCAACGCTCCCAATATGGCCTGACTGATGCCGTCCGCCCGGGTCGGCGACGCCCGGTCACATCGGTTGTCCTGGTTTCCGCGCCCGCCCACAATTGACCTGAACGACAACCATCGATAATTTTGGGCCAACTGTTCCTTTCCATTCGGAAACCATGTCAGCCGTTCATGTTGCCGTGCTCGCCTTCGAAGGCGTGAGCCTCTTCCAATTGACCGTTCCGGGGGTCGTCTTCGGCGCGACCTTAGCGCCGCCAGGGTTCCCGCGCCATGACGTGAGGTATTGCGCGCTGGCACCCGGCCGGATTCGCAGCGACCTGGGCCTTGAGATCGAGGTGCCGGACGGCCTGGATGCGATGCGGGATGCCGATGTCATCATCGTTCCGGCCTGGAGCGATCCTGAGTTGCGGGCGCCGGACGCGCTGGTCGAAGCCCTGCAGCAGGCCCATGCCCGCGGGAAGCTCATCGTGGGGCTGTGCCTCGGGGCCTTCGTGTTGGGCGATGCCGGTCTGCTGGATGGCCGGAAGGCGACGACCCATTGGGTGGCGCGCGAGGCCTTCGCGCGACGCTTCCCCACGACGGACTTCCGCCCGGACGTGCTCTATGTCGAGGATGGCAACATCGTCACCTCGGCCGGGACCGTTGCCGCCATCGACTGCTGCTTGAACCTAGTCCGGGAGCGCCACGGCGCCGATGTGGCCAATCGCATGGCCAGGATGCTGGTCACGCCACCGCACAGGCAGGGCGGACAGGCGCAATACATCGAGAAGCCCATTGCCCTATTGCCATGCCAAAGCAGGCTGCCCGATGTACTGGAATGGGCGCTGGAGCACCTGTCGGAGCCACTGACCGTGGATACCTTGGCAGACGTCGCCCGGATGAGCCGCCGCTCCTTCACAAGGCGCTTTCGGGAGGCAACGGGAACGACCGTCACCAAGTGGCTGAATGCCCAGCGTGTCGACAAGGCTCAGCAATTGCTTGAGAGCACCGACCTGCCTGTCGAACACATTGCCCATGAAGTCGGCTTCGGCACGCCCTTGTCGATGCGCCAGCAGTTCGCCGAGCAACTGGGCACGTCTCCATCCGACTACAGACGCACGTTCTGCAACACCAGGCGCGCGCACCCATGATCGGGTGCGCTAACGATCCGGCGCATCGAACGCGTTGAAGCGCTGGCGGTACTCGCTAGGCGTCAACCCGACGACCCTGGCAAACACCTTCCGAAAGGCGCCCGGATCGGTGTACCCGGCCTGCCAGGCGATCTGCTCCACGGAAAGTCCGCTGAACTGCAACAGTTCACAGGCCTTGGTGGCACGAATCCTTTGAGCATATTCAGACGTGGTCATCCCCGTCGCCTTGCGGAACCGGCGCATAAAAGTCCGCTTCTCAAGCCCGGCCTCGGCGGCCAGCGTCTCAAGGGAGATATCCATGGCTTCCGTCGCCTGAAGCCAGCGCTGCACCTTGAGCACCGCCACATCGCCATGCGCCAGGCGTGGGGAGAAGAAGTTGTAGTAGCGCTGTTCCCGCCCTGGGGGATCGACCAGCAGGAACTTTGCCGTTTGCGCCATGACCTCCGCCCCGCGGAACCGGTCGAGCAGCTTGAGGCACAGGTCCGTCCAGGCCATCAGCCCCCCGGCGCAAAGGATCTCTCCGCCATCAATGAGGAGCCGGTCCACGTCGACTCGGACCCGGGGGAAGCGCGCCCGGAACAGGTCTTCGTGCATCCAGTGCGTCGTGGCCGAGCGGCCGTCCAGAAGGCCGGTTTCACCGAGCAGGAAGGCGCCCGCGCACACCGAGGCCAGGACGGTGCCCGATGCATGGTGCTCACGCAGCCATCCGACAAAAGGGGCGGCGATTTCCTGGGAGGCCGGGCCCTCCAGCGTAGGAGGCACGATCAAAACGTCCGGTCTTCCTCCGTCGGAGGGCATCGTGTCGAAGGTCCGGAGCGGAGCTTTGCTGCCTTCGTCCAGCGTCCAGTGACTGACCCTGATCAGGGTCGAGGGCCGCGTCTCGTCGGGAGCCAAGAAGCGGTTCGATGCCGTGAACAGGTCCGTCATGCCGAGCACAGCCGAGAGCTGCGCCCCCGGATACGTCAGGATCCCGACCTCAACCGCCCGTGCCTGATCGATTGTCACTATCGCCCCGCATTATGTCGATATCGCCAATGGGCATAACCCCAAGCGCCACCTAATGTCCAGCCATTCAGACGCCATGAGGCAAACGAAAGGTAGAACCATGAGCAAGCGTGCAGTGATCGTCGTCGACCTCCAGAACGACTACTTCGCCGGGGGCAAGTATTCCCTCGTCAACATCGACCAGGCGGCGGCGAACGCGGCCAAAGTGATCGCTTCGGCCCGGGATAAGGGCGATGAGGTGATCCATGTCCAGCATGTGTTCCTCGATCCGCAGGCACCCTTCTTCCTTCCCGAAACCGAGGGCGTGAAGATCAATCCGGCCGTCGCGCCGCGCGATGGCGAGACGCTGGTCGTCAAGAACTATCCGAACTCCTTCCTGAAGACCGACCTGAAGGACAAGCTGGACGCCAAGGGGATCGAAGAGGTCACGGTTGTCGGCGCCATGAGCCATATGTGCATCGACGCCACCGCGCGTGCCGCCAGCGATTTCGGCTTCAAGACGACCGTGGTGCAGGATGCCTGCGCGACGCGCGATCTTGAGTTCGGCGGGGTGACGGTGCCGGCAGCCCAGGTGCATGCAGCCCTGATGTCGTCTCTTGGCTTTGCCTACGCGACGATCACCGACACCGACGCATACATTCAACGGTAAATCGCGCGAACTCACGAATGGACCCGGACGGGGCGGCGCCCCGTCCGGGCTCTCCATGAACGTAGCCCGCGCGTACGGCGGGCTTTGAACGGAAGGATGCTATCCTTGGGCACAAAACTTAGAGCCACCTGGGCTGGAAACATGAAGGGGCAGGGGAGGATCGAGGCGGAAAGCCTTGCATCAGTCATTGCGATCCCGCACGAGCTTGGTGGCACAGGCCAAGGCACCGATCCGAAGGCATTGCTCGTCTCGTCGGCGGCCACCTGCTACCTGATGACGCTGGTTGCCATTCTCCAGAACAGAAAGCTGCCAGTGGACGGACTGACGCTGGAGTCCGAAGCATCCGATCCCAAGGAGGCCGGCTTCACCATCGGTCATCAGATCACGGTGAACCTGCTGCCCGAGGCCACACAGGAGCAGGTTGATGCAGCCGGATCGGCGTTGCAGCAGGCCGACAAGGCATGCTTCATCGGAAACTTACTGAAGAAAGCCGACATCCTGATCAGCGTCGAAGGCTCCGTCTCCGTCGCGGAGTCCGCCGAAACATAAACACGAGGAATTCCGCCGGCCAGTCAATCGAAACTCGCTCGCCGGCGGGATTTCAGGAGGTTTCGGGCTGATCCCCGAACCGAGGTCTACCTGGCCAAGCGAGAGGCTCAGGGCGCTTCCAGGCCCGAAGCTCTCCGACA
This sequence comes from Microvirga arabica, assembly GCF_016811235.1. Lineage (GTDB taxonomy): Bacteria > Pseudomonadota > Alphaproteobacteria > Rhizobiales > Beijerinckiaceae > Microvirga > Microvirga arabica. The sequence continues at coordinate 5,025 of NZ_JAFBID010000061.1, read as the reverse complement.
CCCCAAACGCTACGTAGCGCGCGAGCCATTCGCCCTGATCCCCAGCGGCAGAACGAAATCGACCCGGCTCGGGTCACCACCCGATATTTACAAGGGCGCCGTGAGCACCAAGCGGGGCAAGGAGGCCTCACGGCTTTTCCTGGTCGGCGGCACACGCTTTCAATGCCGGCAGTGGCGTGCGAGCCATGGCAGCCGCGATTTCGTCGCGGCTGTCGCCCTCATCGTACGCAGCGTGTCGGACACGGCTATTCAGGGTTTCTAGCCATTTTCATCAAGATTCGGCTTCTTTAAGAACTCGATCAGCGGATCGATTTCGTCATGCTGAAGACCTTTGAAGAACATGCGCGTCCCAGGAACAACATCGGATGGCTTGGCCAGAAAACGGCGTAGCGTAGTGTCATCCCACGTCAGACCACTTCGGATCATGGCCTGAGAATAGGGATAGTCGGTTCTTGCTGCACGCCGTCCAACGATGTCGGTCAGAACGGGTCCCGACGTCGCACGAGCACCGTCTCCAATCTGGTGGCAATGTGCGCATGGCGCAAAGACTCGCGCGAACGTCTCGGGTGGCGGGCGCGTCGGGGTCATGATCGATTTTGCAGCGTTTTGGGGCGTCGGACCGCCTACTGCGCTCGCTGCTGGGGCATTCGTTCCGTAAAGAAACACGCCTATGCTTGCGCCGCCCGCAACCAGAGTGACAGCGGCGACGCCTAAGACAAACCTACGCACACTCCCGCTCCTTCAATGTGCTGTCACGCATCGTGTATGTCGAACATCCGGCCGAGCCATAGAACGCAAAATGCATCGCGCCAATTGGTTGGAGCGACAAAATAGCGGTCAGGAATGACAGCATCTTGAGACGGTTTTTTGGGGAGGCAGAGCTTTGCTCTCCGGGGCAACTTGATCCGTTGACCTTCCAACAGTTGGAACGATTACACCCTTGGTCCCTCAGCGTGGATCGGCGTTCAGCCATCCCGCAAAACCCAAAGGAGTTCATCAATGCCCAATGAGGCCCTCCCTCAGGCAGGCAAACGTGACCGTGGGCTCGGCCTGTCCCTGGCCGTCATTGCGACAGCCCAACTCATGGTGGTGCTTGACGACACGATTGCCAATATCGCCTTGCCGACGCTCCAGAACGACCTTGGGATCTCGGCTGCGAACCTGCCTTGGGTGATCAACGCCTACATTCTCGCCTTTGGCGGATTGCTGCTGTTCGGCGGCCGGCTGGGCGACCTGTTCGGGCGACGACGCATGTTGCAGGTCGGTATGGCGCTTTTCACCATTGCGTCGCTTCTCGTCGGCCTGGCCCAGGACGGCATGGGCGTGATCGCTTCGCGCGGCCTGCAGGGAATGGGCGCGGCATTGGTCGCGCCCAATGCCTTGGCCTTGATCGCCACGACCTTTCCCGAGGGGAAATCCCGCAACGGCGCGATGGCCGTCTACGGCGCCATGTCCGGTCTTGGCATCATCGTCGGGCTGATCCTCGGCGGGTTGCTGACGGGGACGCTTGGCTGGCGTTGGGCATTCTTCATCAACGTTCCCATCGGTCTGGCGGTCTTGGCTGGATCCGGCCGGCTCGTCGAGGCGGAATTGCACAAGGGTCGTCCCGACTTCGCAGGAGCGATCACCAGCATTGGTGGCATGGCGGCACTCGTTTACGGGATCACCCGCGGAGGTGAGCACGGCTGGACCGATCCCATCACCTTGGCGTCCTTCGCCGCATCCGCGATCCTGCTGCCCGTTTTCCTGGTCCTGCAAGCGCGCAGCAAGGATCCGCTACTTCCGCTCCGTCTCTTCAGGGATCGCAACCGGGCCGGCTCCTACCTCGCGATGCTGCTGTTGGGCTTCGGCCCGATGGGCATGCTGTATCTGCTGACGCTCTACATGCAGCACATCCTGGGCTACAGCCCGATCTGGACCGCCCTGGCCTTCCTTCCCTTCGGAGCAGGTATCATTCTTGGGGCAGTCATCGGTTCCAAGCTGCTCATCCGGGTTGCCCCGCGCGAAGTCGCCGTGCCGGGTGCGCTGATCGGCGGTGCCGCGCTGTTCTGGCTCTCCGGCATCGGGCGGGAATTCGACTTCATCTGGCACTTCATGCCTGCCGCCTTCCTCACTGCCTTCGGCTTTGTGATGGCCGTCATCGCGCTGGCATTGACCGCCGTGAAGGGAGTGCCGCCGAAGGAGACAGGCATCGCGTCGGCACTCTTCAACGCCTCGCAGCAGGTCGGCGTCGCCTTCGGACTGGCCGTGCTCTCAACCATCTCCGTTTCAGTCACGGCCAGCAGGCTGCCGGATGCACTCGCCGTTCTCCATCGTGGGCGGGAAACCGGAGACGCCGGGATGGTGTGGTCGGCGGGTGATGCGCTGATCCATGGCTATGGTCTTGCGCTTGTTGGGAGCGGGGTTGCCCTCGTCATCGCAGCCGTCATCGCGGCCGTTCTTGTCAATGCCAGGAGAGGGCAAGTCGCTGTAACAGGCGATGCACCTCTGCATTGATTGCTGCTTCGCCGAGCCGCTTGCATGCCGCCCCGATGTCGTCCCTTGGCTTGGCCCTACGCGACGATCACCGACACCGAGACGTACACCCAACGGTAAGTCGCACAAACCCACGGATGGACCCGGGCGGGGCATCGCTCCCGCCCGGGCAATCGCTCTGTCGTATGCGGACACTCCCTGTGGGCAAGGGACGCTGGCTCTGCCGACTGTCCTGCGACACGGCGGACCGGCTACGGCCATTCCCTTGCCTCAGCTCGAAATTCACCGCACAACCCCTAGAGGAATGGCACATGCTCACCATTGACCCGAAACGATCCCTTCTTCTCGTCGTCGACTTCCAGGCGCGGCTCATGCCGGCGATCCACGAGGGAGAGGCCGCGGTTCGCAATGCGCGCCGGCTCATCGAGGCGGCGCAGATGATCGACGTTCCTCGCCTTTTCACCGAGCAGAATGCGAAAGGCCTCGGGCCGACGGCCCAGGAATTGCACGTCGAGGAAGATCGGCTGGTGCACAAGCAGTACTTCGACGCCTGCCGCGAGGATGGATTCCTCGACCGCGTCCCTGTCGACGGGCATATCGTTGTTGTCGGGTGCGAGGCTCATGTCTGCGTCCAGCAGACCGTGCTCGGGCTCCTTGGGGCCTCCCGCAAGACCTATGTGGTGCGCGATGCCGTAGGTTCTCGCCATCCGGAGAACAAGGAGGCGGCTGTCCGGCGCATGGAACGCCACGGCGCCGAGATCGTCACGACTGAGATGGTTGTCTTCGAGTGGCTGCAAACCGCGGAGCATTCGCGTTTCAGGCAGGCACTTGCCTTGATCAAATAGCATCCTGCCGACTTTCGATCACAGCCAGGTGGCGTCGATTGGATGGTTGCCAGCCGGCGGGATCACGCCCAAGGACAAGTCCTTGGGCGCCTAAGGGCATTCCCCAGCGAGAGGGCCGCACCTCGCTCGGCCCGCGTCATCCCTGGAAGTAGCCTGCGCGTACGGCCGCGCCGATGAGGATGTTGATGATCCCACTCGCCGCGATCACGGTCAGATCGTTGAAGTCGCGTGATGGAGTGATCTCGACGATGTCCATGCCGACAATGCGGCCCTTGGTGGCAAGCCCTTGGATCAACGTGCGGATCTGGGGATAGGTCAACCCGCCAGGGGTAGGGAACGCGACGGCCGGCATGACGGATGGATCCATGCCATCGGCGTCGAGCGTGACGTAGTACCTTCCGCCGGGCGGGATCCGGTCCAGCACGGATTGCATGCCGCGGTCATGCACCTCGTAGGCAGGGATGATGTGAGCCTGATAGGCCCTCGCGGCGGCAACCTCTTCCGGCCTGGCGCTGCCTTGCCCACGGATTCCGATCTGGAAGAGCTCACCGACGTGCGGCATTTCCGAGGCCCGTCGCATCGGGCTTGAATAGCCATCCCTGATGCCATGCAGTTCATTGCGCCAATCGAGATGGGCGTCGATCTGAATGAGCGTGACGGGACCGTCCTGGTCGTCGTACGCTCTCAGGACCGGGATCGGAACCGAATGGTCGCCGCCGATCACAATCGGAAGGGCGCGGGCCTTCAGGATCTTCCGGACAGCCGCCTCGGCGTTGCGGGAGCTGGCGCCCAGGTCGGCAGGATCCACGAGGACGTTCCCGCAATCGACCAGGCGGATCGGCCTTCCGTCCAGGACAGTCCCGCCGATGTCGAAGTCGAAGGCCTCGTCCATCGACATTAATCCCGCGGTGGCCGCCCGGAGGGCATCCGGCGCCTTGGTCTGGTCACTTGCCAGTTCCGGCTCGGAGTAGGGGGATCCGACCGGGACCCCCAGGAACGCGACGTCGGCCTCCAGGGAATCCAAGTCCAGTCCGCTTGCGCTGCCGAAGAGATTCGGTCGGTCGCTTTTCCTCGTCAACGCAGCCACTGCTCCCTCCCGTATATCGCTCCGGTTCGTTGCCCAGCATGTAAGGCGGTCCAGAGGGACCTGCGACCCTTCCCGACCGCCTTGGTAATAGAGCCGCTCAGGCCGCTACGGATGGTGTGTAGCCTGCCTCGGCGACGATGGCCGTCACCGCCGAGAGGTCGGCCGTGCCCCGGGCCGAGACCAGCTTCGAGGCGGGATCCGCGTCGACCTCGGTTCCCGGCAGGGCCGCCTCGACCGCCTTCTTGATCGTGCCGGCACAATGGCCGCAGGTCATGTCCTCGACCCGCAGGGTCAGGGCGGCCGGATCACGCCCGACGGCTTGGCCCGATTGGGTACTGCATCCGCACATCGCATCATCTCCGTTTCTGGTGGCGATGGGTCCAACCGTGCAGCTTCCAATGATGGAAAGGTCAAGAGGCTGTAGCGCCGTCCGACGATAAAGCACCCCACCTGACTTCTGCATCGAGGCGGCAAGCCGACGTCCAAAGGACAGCCATAAGGATCACCTTTGACCCGCAGCAGACGACTGGCTGTTACACGGCAAGTAAATCCCGCCCGGCGATCACAGTGCCTTCGAAGTCCCTCTTCGGGGAGGCAAGCCACATCTCCTCGGTGATC
>NZ_JAFBID010000060.1 GCF_016811235.1 Microvirga arabica | reverse complement strand
AGGTTAAGCCGGCCTAAGGGTTTGCATCCAAGTTTCAGGGTGGTTTTGAACACCCTGCGAAGGTCGGGTGCTGGCACCTCTCGGAAGTAGACCCAAAGTCTGCTCTCACGAGGAATACCGGGCGTTCCTGGGGATCAGGGGATCGGCAGAGGATGACCCAACCCGGACATTCGACCGTGAGCGAGCCACGTGTGCCGCCTATCGAACGATTATCCGCGTTGCCGCAGTCACTCAGACAGCTCATCAAGCTGGTGGTATCGACGCGATGCGTTTTGCAAGGTCCACTTCTGCCGCCACGTGAGACAGCTTGTCCGGGTTCTTGACGATGTAGATCGCGGCGATCCCGTCCTCGCGGATGTCGAGCGCGGTTGTCTGAAGCACGCCGCCTCCATCGAAGCTGACATAGCCTGGTAGGCCGTCGATGGTGACGACACGAAGCAGCGTCGGCAGCACGGCATCCTTGCGCCGCTGCCCGGCAAAAAGGCGCAGGGCCCGCTCGACGCCCTGGATGACATTGCGGAACGCAAGGACCTTGCCGCCGCCATCGGTATGGATCTCGACATTCCTTGCCAGCAGCACTGATAGCGCCGCCACGTCCCCGTCGCGCGCCGCGGCGAAGAAGGCGCGGGTGATCCGGTCCGCATCCGCGGGTGCGACGGTGAAGCGGGGACGTGCGGTCTGCACGTGCTTGCGGGCGCGCGCCGCGAGCTGACGAACCGCCGCCGGCGCGCGGTCGAGGGTGACGGCCACTTCTGTCAGCGGCACGTCGAAGACGTCATGGAGAAGGAAAGCGGCCCGCTCCAGAGGCGACAGACGCTCAAGGGCCAGCATCAACGTGACCGTGACGTCGTCGGCGACGGTCTCGTCCGGCTCCACGGAACCCACGAGAGGATCTGGCAGCCAGGGTCCGACGTAGGTTTCCCGCCGCGCCCGCGCGGAGCGGCGTCGGTCGAGGCACAGGCGTGTGACGATGCGGGTGAGATAGGCGGGAGGCGAACCAATGCCACCCTCCACCCCAACCCACCGCAGCCATGCGTCCTGCACGACGTCCTCCGCCTCGGTGAGCGAGCCCATCATCCGATAGGCCAGGCGTGTCAGGCGCCTGCGCTCCGCTTCGAACTCGGTAGTCCGCCGATCGTCCATCGCCTCCGTCCGCCCCGTTTCCTCGCCGATCATATCCGCTTCCCCGTCGCATGCGCATCCCGAACCCGAGGATAAGACGATCGGACGGGCCCGGATGTGACATCGGCCGCTTTGAACGGAAATGCTGGGTGGCATGTCACACCCTGACCGCTTGGCCCGTCATGGCTTCGAACGTCGATCTCCGGCGTTCCGAACATAGAGGCGTATCATGAGCGAGAACAAACGGCTGGTCTGGAACGAGGTGGCGCCGCAGGGTGCGAAGGCCCTCTTCGGCATCCACCATTACATCACCACGGGCACCGACCTACCCCACGAACTGATCCACCTCGTCTTCCTGCGGGTTTCGCAGATCAACGGCTGCGCCCACTGCATCGACCTGCACACCCGGGACCTCCTGGACACCATGCCGTTCGAGAAGGTCGCCCTCGTTCCGGTCTGGGCCGAGGTGCCCCACCTGTTTCCCGACAAGTACCGCGCCGCGCTCGCGTGGGCGGAGGAAGTCACGCTCGTCAGCGAGACGCACGCCTCTGATGAGGCCTATGCGGCCGCAAGCGCGGCTTTCGCGCCCAAGGATCTCGTGGACCTCACGATCACGATTGCGGCCATGAACGCGTTCAACCGGCTGGGGGCGCCCTTTCGGCTCCCAGTCAAGGCCAAGGCCTGATCCGTTTCTTCGCATTGTCACGGAACGGCCCCGTCGCCGTTCCGCTTCCACCATTCAGGATCCACCCCATGGCTGTGAGCGTCGGGCTGCGAGACACCGGCCCAATCCTTCAGTCCACACCGCGCACCCGGCTACACAGATGGGACCAGTGTCCGCTGCGAGGCCGCTCAGACCCGAAAGCCGATAGTGCGCATTCCGCCCAACGCCTGGTGCGACGAGCCCCTCAGATCGCTTGAGCCAGCGGCATCCGGAAGGTGAACCGTGTCTCTTCTTGGTCTGAGGTCACATCCAGCGAGCCGCCATGAGCGCGGGCAATCTCGCAGGCTATGTAGAGCCCCAGTCCCAGTCCCTGCTGGCTTGGGCGCGCTGCTACACGGAAGAACGGTTGGAACAGGCGCTTCATGGTGGCGGGAGGGATTGGCTCGCCCTGATTTGCAACTGAGAGCTCGAAGTTGCCGCCCAAGGTGGAGGCATGAACTACGATTGTTTCTTCACTCGCGCCGTGGGTAATGGCATTCGCCACCAGGTTCGAGAGCAATTGAGCGATGCGGGCACGGTCACAGCTCACCGTCTTGGTCACAGCCAACCGGGTCTCAATCCGCCGGTCGGGCCAGGCAGCCCGTAGCTCATCAACAACCTGCTCCAGCACCTCGCCCAGCGGCACGCGCGCGTCACGCTCAAGGGTCAGGCCACTTCCCAGGCGGCCACGGGCGAAATCGAGCACGTTGTCGATTAGCTCAGCCATCCGCTTCACGCTGCTCTGAACGAGATCGACGACCGTCATTCCCTTCGGGCTCAGAGGCTCCCTCAGTAGCATCTTGGCTCCGGCGTCGATTGAGGCGAGGGGGTTGCGCAGGTCATGGCCCAGCACTGCAATAAACTGCTCCCGCAGCTCAGAGGTCTTGCGCTCGTCGAGAAGGTCCGCCTCACTCGTGGCTAGGTTAGCCTCACTGGCTGCCAGGCGCTCACCAGCTTGCAGATGAAACCCGATCAGCTCGGCGAACAGCTTGAACATGCCGATCGTTACGGGAGTATTCAGGCGGGCCGGACGCGGATCGATGGCACAGAGGGTGCCCCAGAAGGAGCCGTCCGCGAGGACAAGCGGCATCGAGATATAGCTCTGGAAGCCGTACATCGCCGGGGTGTGATGGCGGCAGTAGGTCTGGTCCTCAGCCACATGGTCGATGACGACCTCTTTCCCCGCCTGCCGGATCTCGTGACAGATCGTGGTCTCGAGCTTCAGCTCGCCGCCGGGCTGGAGGCCGAACTGGATGTCATCGCGCACCGCGCAGGCAATCCAACGGTCTTCAGTCACCCGGGCCACGGCCGCAAAACCCATGCCGGTGGTGCGGCAGACGACTTCCAAGATGGTTGGCACGGCTTGGATGCGGTCGATGGCGGCAAGATCCGCCTCAAAGTCGGTCGGCACGTCGGTAGGGTCCCCTTTGTCTTGGGGCACCTTAACCAGCCTATGCCATTGTGTCACTTAGGAGCAAGGAATGCGCTGAACTGTCCGTGCCAACGAAACCTTTCTACCGTTACGCTGAAACCCATCGCCGGGTCAGCGGTTCCTCTCACTAACATGTGATAACCCGCAGACGGCCTGAGCCGCCGCGACGGGCACACGAGATCAGTAACCTAAGGAGAGTGCCGATGCCCCACGACGCCTCGGGCGACGTGCGCCTGCCCCATGTCAACGATCTCCACCTGGATGTCGCCACCTTCATGATCGCGCGTGCGTTCGCCGAGACTTATCGGGATGTGCTCGAAGCACCGGTCCCAGACCCGCTCGTGGCCATCCTGCGCCAGATGGAAATCAGGGAGAACGGCTATGAACGCTCTTCAGCCTGAGCCGCATCTGGCGCTGATCGTCGAGGACGATTCCGATGTCCGGGCGCTTGCAGGCGCCTTGCTGGAGGAGACGCCCCTCGAGGTCGTCGAGGTCGAGAGCGCGGAAGCGGCCCTGGACTGTCTCCAGGAACGTGGGGGTGAGGTGGCGATGATGTTCGCCGACGTGCGCCTGCCGGGAGAGATGGACGGGGTCCAACTCGCCAGGGCCGCGTGCAAGCTCTGGCCGACAGTCAGAGTCGTGCTCACCTCCGGCGATCCGGGCGCAGTGTCCGAGGAGCTGCCGGAGTGCGTCACCTTCATGCCGAAGCCCTGGCGCGGGCTTGACGTGCTGGTTCAAGCCGAGAAGGCCATTCATGATCCACAGCCTCCGGTGACGTGACATGACGCTGGTTACGACCAACGATCCACCTGTCGTTCTTCTCGTCGAGGACGAACTGCTGGTGCGGATGACCGCCGCCGACGAACTGGAAGAGGCAGGCTTCCAGGTACTGGAGGCGGCCAACGCGGATGTGGCTCTCAAGGTGCTGGAGGCGCGCTCGGACGAGGTCCTCGTGCTGTTCACGGACGTGCACATGCCCGGCTCCATGGACGGCATGGAGCTGGCCGAGCAGGTCCATGCCCGCTGGCCGCATGTCCAGATCCTGATCTCGTTAGGCTACGCACGTCCCGAGCCTCACGAGATCCCGGACGACGGCCGGTTCCTGCCGAAGCCTTACCATGCTGCGACGCTTGTCAGGCACATTCACGAACTGGTGGGTGCGGAGGAGTAGAGCTGGGGACTTGTGCATGTAGCGTCAGGGGGGGCGACGGGGAGGGATCCTGTCAGGTCCCAAACATTCCCTGAAGCGCGGCCTTGATTTTGGGTCCGGGTTGAACTCCTCCCCGTGCTCGACGGCCAGCATCTGTGCGAGCCTGCTCCGTGCCCGATTCACCCGGCTCTTGATTGTCCCTGTCGAGCGAGTCTGGACATTGACGCCGATGCTCCTCCACAGGGACAGCTCCAGCTCTCGCGTGCCCAGCGCGGCGCTGCTGGACATGTAGGCTCCACGCGCCGAGGCGATCCAGCGCAGGGCCTTTCTGATATCCTTTAAGCCCCGCACGCGGGCCATCTCCGCGCGCGACCCCACTAGAATGACGTCGCCCGAGAAGACTGTCCGGGACGGCATTTGGCCTGTCGGCTGGAGCCTTTCGGCAAGGCGGCTCGGAAGGAGAGCCGCATCCGCACCCGAGCCTGACAGGGGGCGGTGGCTTTCATCTCGATCGCTGCCACGGCAATATCGTTCTCGGCCGGAAGCGCAGGAGCCAGAACCTGCACGAGCTGTACCAGAGGGCCGGATGGCACGCCGACGCGGATGGTGCGCTCTTGCGCTCCGGCCGGGCCCAGACAGAAGAGCGCCGTGACCACGACAGCCAAGACGATCCGGTTCAGTAACATGAAACCTCCGGCGCTCCTGACGGCAGCCATAAGGACAACAGGCTAGGTGAACGCTGGTTCACCGGATGCAGCGATGACAGCCCCCGCTCATCCCGTCCCTTGCGAGGAAGCCGAGGCAGGCACGAGATCGGCCTCCCGCACGACGCGCTGGATCGGTCCGGTCGCTGCCTTGATCCGATAGAGGGGCTCGTCGTCAGGTCCGGAGGGCAGAAGGCGCAGGATTTCGTAGATCCCGGTGTTCTCGAGAAGACGCTCCCTGGGCCGCACAAGCTGGCCAACCCCGAATCGGTGAGTCATGGCGTCAGTTCCTCATCCTCGAGCGCGGCTCTTCTGGATTGGCCGACCCGATGCCGAAACAACCAGATCTCTTGGCTTGGCGTTCCAGCACATGCCGCGCTAAGCGTCGGGCTGTTCATGGTCACATTCAAGCCTCGATCTGTTCAACAAATCAGGAGCAACTCTGCTGGATTGGGCCAAAGGCGACTCGGTCAATCGGATCGAAGCTGAGGCCACGGTACGCCGTGGATCCCAATGCGACCCATGGGGATTGAACGGTAGCGGAATGACCGCGTTGGGTGAGCGTAGCCGGATTTCGGTTCATCCTACCTGGAAAGGATCGTCCATGCTCGACGCCGCCATCCAATGGGCCAACACGCTGATCTGGGATCACCTGCTGATCTACGTGCTGCTCGGGGCCGGCGCCTACTTCACGATCCGAACCCGGTTCATCCAATTCCGTCTGTTCGGCCACTTCTGGTCCGCCCTCTCACACTCACGCGAGGGAGCCGGGCAGGGGATCTCCGGGTTCCAGGCCTTCTGCATCGGCTTGGCCTCCAGGGTTGGAACCGGCAACATCGCGGGCGTGGCGATCGCGCTGACCCTCGGCGGCCCGGGCGCGATCTTCTGGATGTGGATGGTCGCCCTCGTCGGCATGGCGACCGCCTTCATCGAGGCCACGCTGGCCCAGCTCTTCAAGGTACCGCAACCGGACGGCACGTTCCGCGGCGGGCCGGCCTATTACATCGAGCGGGGACTGGGATCGCGGCTGTGGGGCGGTGTCTTTGCGGTCCTGCTGATCTTCACCTTCGGGCTGACCTTCAATGCCGTGCAGGCCAACACCATTGCCGATACCCTCAATTCGGCTCACGGCATTCCGCCGCTCTTCACCGCCATCGGTCTGGTGGTCCTCGCCGCTCCGGTGCTGTTCGGTGGCATGCGGGCCATTGCGCGGGTGGCGGAATGGATGCTGCCGATCATGGCTTTGGCTTATATTGCGCTCGCGCTGGTGATCATTGGGCTGCATGTCCAGAGGATCCCGGAGGTGCTTTCCCTGATCGTTCGATCTGCTTTCGGGTTCGACCAGGCCGCCGCAGGGGCGTTCGGTGGGATCGCAGCCGCTCTTCTGAACGGCGTCAAGCGCGGCCTGTTCTCCAACGAGGCGGGCATGGGCAGCGCTCCCAATGCCGCGGCCACAGCGACCATTAGCCATCCAGCCACCCAAGGCTTCATCCAGTCCTTGGGCGTCTTCGTCGACACGATCATCATCTGCTCGGCAACCGCGTTCATCGTCCTCGTATCCGGCGTCTATGATCCGGCTCAGCCAACGGCAGTCGCTGGCGCGAGCCTCACCCAGGCCTCGGTCGCGGCTTGGTTCGGCAACATCGGCATGATGTTCATGACGCTCGTGATCTTCCTGTTTGCGTTCTCGTCGATCCTCGGCAACTACGCCTATGCCGACGGCAATCTCACCTACCTCGGGGCATCTGTCCCTGTGGTGCAGGTATTTAGGATCGTCGTGCTGCTGGCGGTTGCTGGCGGCTGCCTGGGCGAACTGCCGACAGTTTGGGGACTGGCTGACGTCGCCATGGGGTTGATGGCGCTGGTGAACCTGGGCGCCATCCTTCTCCTGGGGCGGTGGGCGTTCGGGGCGCTCGCCGACTACGAGCAGGCTCTGCCGAACGGCATCCCGCTGTTCGACTCGAAGGCGAACCCGCACCTTCCTGCCGGGATAGGGACCGGAGTGTGGCGCCGAGGCTGACCCAACGGCCAAGGCGAACGTCTCTCGTTGGCGCATCGGAGACTTTGCGCATAGGTGAGTTTGGGGCTCCAAAGCGGAAGCTCCTCCAGGGAAGGTCCTGAAGAGCCTTTCCGTCACAACGCAAGGGCGAGGAGCCAAGCGCCGGCCCCTATGAAGGCTGCCCCAGTGATCCGCGCTATCCACCATCCCGCTGGGGTGAGCTTTTCGACGAGGACAAGGATCGCGATGCCGGTGATCCACAGCACATTCATCACCCCACCCACGAAAAGCAACGCCATCAGCGCCCAGCAGCACCCAATGCAGTAAAGACCATGCTCCGTCCCGAGCCTGAGCGCCGCCTGAGGCTCACGGCGAAATCCGCCATGCCGCTGAATGAAGAGGAGCGGGGATTGGCACTGCGACAGGCAGGCATCCTTGAGCGGCGTCCACTGGTAAACGCCCGCAGCGATCAGGATCGCGCCACCTAGAGCGGTGCTCGCGCTTTTCATCATTGGGGTCAGGACGAGAGCTTGCTCAAGCGACCATTGCACCAGCGTGGCAACGAGAGCGAAGATCGTCCAAGCGAGGAGGTAGCCCCCCACAAACCAGGCCGTGGCGGCAAACGGCTTATGACGAGCCTGAGCCTGACGGGCCACACCCGCATAAATCAGGACCATCGGAGCCGCAGACGGCAGCATCATGCCGACCATCATGACGGCCCACATGGCGAACATGAACCCGAAATCGGTAGCGCCCCAGGCGCGCAGGCTCGGTCCCGCCATTTCAGCCATATTCATTTCCGACATTCCCATGCCGGACATGTCAGTCATTGCCGTATGACTGCCATCCATCGCGGCGGCGAGCCACAGGACATAAGCCCAGGCTAGCGCTGCGAGGGCACCGAGCGCGGCCAAGACCACGACACGGTCCCGCCGCAGCACGAGGTCGAGAGCCGCATCCGTCATGGGGTTGGCCGCACCACTCCAGAGCCTGTCATGTGAAGATGAGCAAAGTGGGCGTGGGAGTCCTCCAGATCGAGTTCGATGGCGCCTGTTGCCGTTCCCCAGCCCCGGCCGATCTCGGCTACGGTGTATTCGAAGCCGTTGGGAAGATTGATCCGCGCCTGGTGCGGCTGACCCGTGACTGGATTGAGGATCGGCTCGCCCCTTGCGTCGATCACACCCGGCACCCTGAGGCGTGCCGTGCGGCCGTCGACGTCGATCTCGAGGTCGATCTGGGCAAAGATCGGATCATTCACCTTCTCGTAGGTCGTGGCAAAAACCTGGAAGAAGGTGGCTCCAGGCTCGGTGTCCTCACCGCTCATGATGCGCAGGAGGGCTTCGCGCTGCTCTGGGGTCGCCCGCTCGTCGATGATGGGCGTCGCGTGACCTCGCCCCTCGTGAATCGCGCCCGGCCAGGCAAGGACACAGGCTACCTGGAGGCCATCGAGCTTCGTGTCGCCGTGGTGGCCTTCCGCGATCTCGATCCCGGCAACGGCGTGGCAATGGCCGTGGGTTGGGCGGGCATTGAACTGGCAGGGGCAGCCATAATCGCAATTACAATGAATGAACTCGCGCCCTTTGATCGTCCATGTGACGTCAGGCATGGTCACCTCCCTAGGCTCTGGCGCAGATCGTTGTCGGCGGAATAGGGATTGCTAAGGTCAAGATACTCCCAAGACCAATTGAGCACCAGCCTTCTATCTCCTCCGGACGAGGTCTGCGGATCACCTCGTAGAGTGAGGCAATCCAGAGCTGTGATGGAATGATGCTATGTATCGATCGCTTAGCGACAAAGGGACCTTGAGCGGAACGTCGTTGAGTCGTGGAGACCTGCCGTTACGAACGTTGTGGGTCCGGAATGTCGCCTCCTGGCACATTCGCGAAGTAGACCGAATGTCAGCTTTGATAACGAGTACCGGACGTTCCTGAGGACCAAGGGAATTACTGTGCCTGACCCACAAGAGACCTTCGAGGTTTTCTGTTCTGAGCCCGAACTCACGCGCCCCATGCCAGCCAGAGCATCATCTGCGTGTCCTTGGGCACCTTCGTGAGGTGGGATCTTCCGTTCTCCGCATAGGCAAAAAGAAAGCGCCCATTGTCTCAAAGGGCGCTTCAAGGTCCGGCCCGTAGGGGCAGAAATTGCGGGACCGGTAGAGCACCACTATCCGGACACACCCGCTTCGTCACGTCGGTGTAGTACGACGTAGAAATACGGGACGTGCCGTAGGGCATAATTTGCTTCGGACTTACCAGATTATCGTCTCACACATCGAGCGGCAGGGGCTTATGCTTCAGAAACATGCAAGGCGGCTCAAAATAGCCAAGTTTGGGCTGTCGTGATCAAGCGCAAGGGCAGAGGAGGTCTGCGGTTTGAGCACCATGCCGTTTCTGACTGGCGGCGGCACAATGGGAGCCCGCATCCAGGCATATGACTGGGCAGTCTCTCCGCTGGGGCCTTTCGAGACTTGGCCACCTTCACTCTGCGTCACGCTCAGCAACATGCTGCGCTCCAAGATGCCGACCTACCTTCTTTGGGGATCGGAACTGATCACCTTCTACAATGATGCCTGCCTTCCGCTGCGTGGCATCAGGCCGGAGGCACTCGGGCAGCCTCTGCCACAGGCCTGGGCCGAAATCTGGGATGTTGCCTCGCCGCTCGTCATGCAGGCGCTTCGCGGGGAGGCAACTTACGTCCAGGACGTGCCTGTCTGGATCGTGCAACGAAAGGGCTATCCCGAGGAGACATGGTGGAATGCTTCCTTCAGCCCTGTCATGGCAGAGACCAACGATATAGGGGGCGTCCTCATCGTCATCCATGAAACCACCGAGAGGGTGTTTGGTGAGCAGCGGCTTCGGTTCCTGATTGACCTGAGCACGCGTCTGCGCGGGATACCTGATGCGCGAGGTGTCATGGCGACGGCAGCCGAAATGCTCGGCCGGCACCTGAAGGCCAGCCGCGTCGGGTATGCCGAATTCAGCGAGACCGGCGGGTCCTTTACAGTCGAACGCGACTGGACTGCAGGAGCAACCCCCACCTTTGCCGGTCAGTATCATATGGGCGACTTTGGCTCACCCGTCGAAAGCGAATTGCGGGCCGGGAAGACAGTTCGCATTGATGACGCTTTGATGGATCCTCGCAGCGCAGAGGAGCATACCGCGGCTGAATTCGTCCGTACCGGCAAGCGCGCCAGCATCATCGCGCCGCTGATCCGAGAAGGTCGCTTGGTTGCGGCGCTTTATGTTCACCAGGGAGAGCCACGTCACTGGCGCGACGATGAAGTGACACTGGTGCAGGAGGTGGCCGAACGCACTTGGACGTCGGTCCTCAGAGCACGGGCGGAGACCGCCCTGCGGGAGAGCGAAGCACGGTTCCGGCAGTTCGCCGAGCACTCGACGGACATGCTCTGGATCATGAACGCCGAGACATTGGAGATGGAGTATGTCAGCCCCGCCTTTGAGCGTGTCTGGGGCTGGTCGCCAGAGACCTTCCAGCACCGTGATCAATGGGCCGAAACCGTCCATCCTGAGGACCGCGAGCGCTCTGTCCAAGCTACCGAGCGGGTTCTGCGGGGTGACACTGTGGTCGAGGAGTACCGCATCGTTCGGCCGGACGGGAGCATGCGCCATATCCACGCGACCGGCTTTCCAATCTTCGATGAACACCAGACCATTCGACGGATTGCCGGCATCGCCAAGGACATCACGCAGCATGACGGCTCCACCGTCTACGTGGTCGACAGCAATGAGGACTCACGACGGAATCTTTGCCTTCTGCTCCAGGAGGCTGGCTATGAGGTGAAGATGTTCTCCGCGGCCCAGGCCTTCCTGGAAGTAGCGCCGGTGTTGGTGCCCGGCTGTGTGGTGCTCGACATCCGCGATGCCGCGACGGGTGAGCTGACGATCCCCAAAGAGCTGAAAGCCCGGCGTGCGGGCCTGCCGGTGATCGTGATCGGCGAAGCCCAGGGTAACGTCGCGGTCGGGGTCCAGGCGATGAAGGCGGGAGCGGTGGATTTCCTTGATGTGCCCTATCGCTCTGAACAGCTTCTGGAGGCGCTCGCCTCCGCTCAGGCGACCATCCGCGAGAGAGCCGAGCAGGATCAGGCCATTGAGCGGGTGAAGGCGCTGATTGCAGCCCTGCCAGCACGTGAGCGGGAGGTGCTGGATGGACTTCTCGCCGGGGGTACCAACAAGACGATTGCCCGGGATCTTGGGCTCAGCCCGCGGACGGTTGAGGCGCACCGTGCCCGTATCATGGAGCGGCTGGGTGCCCAAAGTCTGCCTGAGCTGGTGCAGATTGCGGTTATGGCAGGCTTGCAGCCCAAACTGCAGGATAGGTGAGACAGACCTCACGTGTCATGCGAAGCGGCCTGCCCACGTCCGCACCTTCCTCCTAATGCGTCCGGACTGCGTCCGAGAATGGAACAGTGAGGATTGTTTGGCCGGATCCGTCAGCAATCTCGATGATTGCATCCTGTCCTAAATCAGCCACTTCCCCCACGAGCTCCCGTGCCACTTTCCGGGCCTCTTCAAAGGCGGCATCCAAGTCTGGCAGCTCTGTGCCGTCTGGATCTACCTCAAGCTTGTTCCCGTTTCGGATATGAAGAAAGTACAGGGGCATCATGGCAAGAACCTGCTGCTCGTAATGAGGAGTATAGGCGCTAGGCCATCTCCGCCCAGCTCCAATCGGGAGGGAGCATAGGGCAGCCGGATGTACCAAGCATCAGCGACAGGCTGGGGCAACAAAGCGTTGAATCCTGCCGCGGCGCTAGTGCGGACCCGAGGCCGCTCGACCGGTACCGTATGGCGGGCTGACCCCAAAAAGGAAGGTCCCGAATATCCACGTTTGACCTCTGGCTCCTCATAGATGCTCCCGGCCGGTGAGCCGGGAGCATACTTCTCAAGAACAGAGCTTGCTCACGCCGCGCGGTTGAGATGCTGGTTGGTCCTTTCAACCTGAGCCGTCACGGTGCGCGTGGCCTCACCAGTCATTTGGATCGTCAACTCCGCGATGCGGCGGCTGTTCTCAACCGTTTGTTCGAGGTTGTCGCGCAAAAGAGAGGATTGCACCTCGACAAAATCCGTCATCGACCGGCAACGTGCGAGGGCCTGCAAACCGTCCAGGTTGCGCTGCAGTCGCTTTTGGCTGCGCTCGACCACCTCGCGCGACACATCCTGCAGGCCGCGAGTCAGGGCCGCGCTGGACTGCGCCACAGCGCGCAGGTTGTGCGCAGTCTCCTCGGTCAGCCCCTGAGCGGTGCCATCCGGCTGACCTGCCAGCGGCAGGGCCTGACCCGCGGAGCGGCGGGCCAGCTCCGAGAAGGCGCCCCAACTGTTTGTTACCGCCTCCTGCATGGCTTGAGCCATAGTCTGCGCGCTTTCAATGCCAGCGCGTAGCGTGTTGGCCACATCCTCGGTCACACGCTGCGTGGTCTCGACCTGCTCCCGTGCCCGACGGGCATCGGCTCGTTTGTTCTCATCAATATTCGCCATCTCGTCCTCCACTGTTTCGGCTATGGCGTTGGCTTCGTCGTCGCTCAGAACTTTGAGCACGGCGGGAAGCAGCTCCTTCCGGTCGTCACGAATGTGCTGCTGGAAGGCTCGTCTGAGATCATCCAATTTCCCGATGAACTCCGGATCGTTCTTGGGCATGCGCTCCAGCTCGCCTAGGAGCGCAGCCGTCTCCTGGTTGTCGTTGCGGGCCTCCCGCACGAGATCCTCCATCCCGTGTCGTCGCAGGATTGGGAGAAGATGCTCCTCCTGCAAGGAGGCTAGAAGCTCCAGCTCTTCTTTCAGGTCCGCGAACAAGCGCTCACGGGTTTTAACCGCATTGCTGGACGTGGCGACGAGTTTCTCGAACAACTCGTTCACTTTGTCCGGTGGTGCTTGGCTGAATCGTCTGGTGGCAGACATCGTCTCTCCCTGGCAATAGGAAGGGTGGTGCAGGTGCTCTAAAACTGATTACACGAATTGATACCAGCCGCAGGGCGAAGCGGCTCGAACTCACGCAAACTTAGAAGCAGTAAAGGCGCTCACATGAGTTTCCCTTTGCTGACCTAGACGCCAACGCCGGCGATACAACGCACCGACCATCGTTAGGCGTTCCCAACAATTTTCACCTATGTTAATCATTCCACCAATGAGCTTGGCAATGTCTCACCAGCTGCGGACGCACTCCTGTCGGTTGCCTTACTCGTCGTGCGGGAGATGCTGCAGCTCGTGGCGATACTGATGAGCCCTCTGGAGGGCCTCAGCGGCGCGCTGCTTCATGAAACGAACGCTGGAACTCGGTATAGGCCTGCCGCGCATAGGCAATGTGCGATTGGGCCGCGGCCTCGCAGGCTTTGATAAGAGAACTTAGTTCTTTACGGACCTCGATCATTGTTACTCCTCCCAGTTTGATTATGCTCGCGCGTGTGCCGGATCGAAGGGCTCGTGCGAGTCTCTTCCGATTGTAATGGCGCCGAGTGCCACCCTTCCGAGCGCCAGACCGGACAGGTGGGATCCCGCCTCCAAAGCGCAAAAGGATGATGCCGAGCAGTTCCGCATTCCTGTTCTGCGCAATCGTGCAATCTGTGCCTCTACGGCTGCGAGCCCGCGCTCAGGTTGGCAAATAGCGAGGGCCGTGCCTTGCTTCCTGCTCGTCCTTGCAACTCTTTGACGATTTCCCTGCCAATTCGCGCCTGCCTTTGGTGCCTCTGTCACCGTTTGCGCAGGCAAGTCGATCAGCGGCGGCGCCTTCAGGCCGCAAATGCCAGGCGGTGTTGTCGACGCCGCAACGTCTCCAAGATGTCTACATACAGCCGGCGCTTCTCCCAATGGGCGGCTCTGATCTTGCCTTTGAGTTGCTCTTTCAAGTTTGGGTCGAGAGGTTTCATCTTGAGGTTTTCCAATTCCACCTCGGCGGCAAAGTCGATGCTGCCAAGCACATGAAGAACCTCTCTCATCATGGCATTGAGGCTCGGTGAGCACTTGCCATACGTTTGATGCAAGTTGTTGGGCATGGTTTCCTCTTGTTGTTCTTGCTTCTTGGCCCAACAGATGGCGGAGTTAACCTGGATTAACAAGCGAAGAGCCGTGGGTAGGATTACGACGGATCTTTACGTACTCCCTTCGAGAGCACTTTTGGTTGCTCGCAAGCTCCTTGCCGGGATTAACTTACAGCGTCTGAGCCATCAGTCGGAACAGTCCGTAGGGACTCTCCGACTGGTCCCATTCAGGGTCGGAAGCTAATCCAAGTAGGTAGCAGGCAGCGGCAGGAGCCCGCAGTTTAGGGAGAGAGCTGCCCAGAGGGGCAGCGAGACGCCACCCTGGTCGAGGAGCGGCCTAAGGGGTGGCCTTGATGCAAGGCCACCCCAAACCCTCAGCCCGTTGCGCAACAAAGTCGTCCAGCAAGGATCGGCACTGGGTGAGCGTAGCCGCGGCGGGGCACCGCAAACTCGAGAAAATACGCTTGGGAGGAACAGATGCTCATGGATGAGGCTGCGAACGACAATCGATTGACTGAACTGATCTCAATCCTCTCCACCACACTGACCAACATTGATGTCGAGTATGAGTTCGCGTTGGCCCGGATCCGGATCACGGCCAGGCCCGAACTCAGGGGGGTGATCGTGGATACGGTGCGCCAGCGCCACATCAAGCGCCGTGAACCATATGTCCGCCAGATTGCCGAGCTGCGAAAGCAGACGAGCCAGAGGCACGGCCGGGTTGCCTGTTCGGACTGACCGGACCTTGGGAGCAACGCGAGAGGAGCATAGATGCTGCAGACGCTTCTCCTTGATCGGCCTCTTCCTATCCCAGGGACCGGAAGCACAGGACCGGTGCCCCCTGGAGAAGAAAGGGTGGAGCAGCTGATCGAATGGATCGGGATCGCCATCTTCGTTGCGCTGGCGATCAGTGCCGCTGTTATCGTGATCCGTAACTACCTGGGATCAACCGAGAGGCATTGACCCTCCCATAGCTTAGGAGCGTTATTCGATGTCGCCGGAGCAGTTCGTGGACAACGGATTTGTGTCGGCCGAATGACCGCGTCTGGTCCACTGTCAGCAGCAAGACTAGATTGTGTGCGTCAAGTTCTGCAAAGCGGGGCGGCCGAGCAGGCTGGCTAGGCGGCTTCGCGGAGTTGATCCTTCTTGTGCTCCTTCAGGTCCTCCATATTGAGGTAGCGGTGAGCTTCGAGCCCATTCTCGTGCGTCTCCACGGTCAGCGCCCGCACCAGCCGGCAGCATGAAGCCGCATTGGGGAAGATCCGCACCACGCAAGTGCGCCTCCTGATCTCCTCGTTCAGGCGCTCGAGCATGTTGGTGCTCTTGAGGTGCTTATGGTGCTGGCGCGGCAGCCGGTAGAACGTGAAGGTCTCCTCGATCGTCTCTTCGGCCCAGGCCACCAGGCGCGGGTAGCGTGCCCCCCACTTGCCGATCCAGGCGGCCAGATCGCGCCGCGCCTCCTCGACCGAGCGGCGGTCGTAGAGCCAGCGCAGCTCCTGCAGGCAGTCGTCGTCCGCCTTGCGCGGCAGGTGGTCGAGCGCATTCCGGAGGAAGTGCACATAGCAGCGCTGATAGGCGGCCTCTGACAGCACCTCGCGGATGGCGGCCCGCAAGCCAGCATGATCGTCTGCCACCACCAGCTCCACCCCTGAGAGGCCGCGCTCGCGCAGGCCGAGCAGAAAGGTCCGCCACGAGGACTGGCTTTCCCGGTTGGCCATCTCGACGCCCAGGATCTGGCGCCGCCCGTCCCAGTCGATGCCCACCGCAATCAGCACCGCCTGCGAGGCGACGATGCCGCCCTAGCGCACCTTCTCGTACCGGGCGTCCAGGATCAGGTACGGGAACGGCTCCTCGAGCCGTCGCGCGGCGAACTGGGCCAGGCTGTCGTCCAGGCGCTTGTTGATCGAGGAGATGGCCGAGGCCGAGAAGCTGTGGCCGCACAGCTCCTCGGTGATCGCCTTGACCTTGCGGGTGGAGACGCCCTGCACGTAGATCTCGGCCAGGGTGGCGACGAGCGCCTGCTCGGAGCGCTGATAGCGCTCGAACAGCTCGGTGGAGAAGCGGCCATCCCGGTCCTGCGGCACGCGCAGCTCGAGCTTGCCGACCCGGGTGATCAGGGTGATCAGGGTGCGGGTATAGTAGCCTGAGCGGTAGCCCAGGTGGGCAGAGGTGCGCTCGCCCTTCTCGGCCTGGAGGGCATCGGTCATCTCGGCCTCGAGCATCTCCTGCATGACGGCGCGCACGATCTCGCACAGCCCGTCCGGGCTCTGGTTCAGAAGGTCCTTGATGGCGGCAGCGGCAGGTTTATCCTTGGTGCTGGTCATGGTGGGGCTCCTCTCGGACGGTGACTTGGACATCACCATCCTGCCATGACCGCCCCGCTCAGGCGATTTGCAGAACCTGCACCACACTACTCTTTAGCGGTGGGCGGCTCTCTCGTGTGTGCAGCCGCTCACTGTCTCGCAGTCTCCGGTGTCAACACCGGTTCCACCTGTTCCGCTCTGAAGGCCGGGACCGGCTGGATAATGAGCATGGTCCGTGACTTCAGGATTTCACGCGGACAGCGAGCGCAAGGCGTCAAGGGTTGACTCTCGTCTGAGTTTGTATTTAACATACTTGTTAAATAAACCGAACGCCGGCACAGACTGCGTGAAAGGAGCCATTGCGATGAAAACCCCTCCGCTCGTCTCGCCACAGGAATGGGAGGCTGCACGCCTCGAGCTTCTGGTGAAGGAGAAGGCCCATACCCGCGCCCGCGACGCACTCGCTGCCGACCGGCGGCGGATGCCCTGGATGGCGGTCGAGCGGGACTACACCTTTGAAGGACCATCCGGCACAGTCAGCCTGCTGGACATGTTCGAAGGCCGGCGGCAGCTCATCGTCTATCGAGCCTTCTTCGAGCCCGGAGTGCACGGCTGGCCCGAGCATGCCTGCCGCGGATGCTCGTTAGGCGCCGATCAAGTAGGCCACCTCGCTCACCTGAATGCCCGCGACACGACGCTGGCCTACGTCTCGCGGGCGCCGCAGCCGGATATTACGCGGTTGAAGGCCAGGATGGGCTGGAGCATGCCCTGGTACACTTTGACCGACAGCTTCGATGCCGATTTCGGCGTCGACGAATGGCACGGGCACAACGTGTTCTTCCGTGACGGCGAGCGCGTGGTGCGCACCTATTTCATCAACAATCGCGGCGACGAGGCGATGGGCACCGTTTGGAGCTACCTCGACCTGACGGCGCTCGGCCGCCAGGAGGCTTGGGAGGACTCGCCGGAAGGATACCCACAGACGCCGGCTTATAAGTGGTGGAACTGGCATGACAGCTACGCACCGGACACCGCCCCGGATCCCAGATGGGTCGCGGTGTCTGAGGCCGGCGAGGCGGCGTTCCGGGCCGCTAGCGCGGGCGCCAAGGCGTGAACGGAACCTCCGTGCCCGAGACCGCGGAGTGGTTGAACCTCACCGCGGCGCCGACCTTTGCAGCTATGGCGCTGGTAAGCGGGGCAGCCGCGAGTGGGCCGACAGAGGCGCATTGCGGGCCTGGGAGTGGTTGGCCGCTGGACGGAATGGTCGTGATGTACCTGCTCATGTGCGCCTTCCACGTCACGCCGTGGCTGAAGCGGCTGGGCGGTCGCCGGGCGATCGACGACCGCAGGGTCGAGGAGGAGAGCGAATGCAGCCCGCAGTAGACCCTCTGAGCACGACGCTGTCGGCGCTCGCGGATCCCACACGACGGGCGATCCTGGCCCGGCTCGCGCGCGGGGCGGCCACCGTGAACGAGTTGGCCGAGCCGTTCGACATCAGCCTGCCCGCGGTGTCGCGGCACCTCAAGGTGCTGCAGGCGGCGGGTCTGATCTCGCGGGGTCGGGAGGCCCAGTGGCGGCCGTGTCGGCTGGAGGCCGGACCGCTCAAAGACCTGGACGGCTGGCTCGCCTCCTACCGCCGCTTCTGGGAGGGTAGCTTCGATAAGATGGAGGCCTACCTCGCGACGATCACAAAAGGAGACCCCGATGGACGCGAGAACTGACACCCGGAGCGTCGCGGCCGAGCGCAGCCGCGACCCGGGAATGCCCTTGCGCGACGACGAGCTGCTGATCGTGCGCGCGTTCGACGCCCCGGTCGCCCTGGTGTTCCGGATGTGGGAGGACGCGTCCCACCGCACCCACTGGTGGGCACCAAAGGGCTGCCGCTGCACCCACTTCAGCCATGAGTTCCGCGTGGGCGGCGCGTGGCGGGCCTGCTTTCTCTCCGACACCGGAGGCGAGAACTGGCAGAGCGGCGTCTACCGCGAGATCGATCGGGATCGCTGGATCGTCTTCAGTTTCGTCTGGGACGGGGGACCGTCCGCAGCTATCGAGACCTCCGTGACTATCACCTTCGCCGAGGCCCATGGCCAGACAATCCAAACCTTCCATCAGACGCCTTTCGCCAATCCCGAGCGCCGCAACAGCCATATCACCGGCTGGAGCGGGCTGCTCGATCGCCAGCAGGCCTATGTTGAGGCCAGATCTCAAGGAGACGCCTCATGATCACACTCTACGCCTTCAAGTGGGTGCCCGACTTCGCCCAAGGCCTAGTCCGCGACCTTCGCGTCCGTTGGGCGCTGGAGGAGGCCGGCATGCCTTACGGTACCAAGCTGCTCGGCCAGGACGACAAGGACGCGCCCGCCTACCGGAGCATCCAGCCCTGGGGGCAGGTTCCCGTCATTGAGGAGGACGGTCTGGTGCTGTTCGAGAGCGCCGCCATCGTCCAATACCTTGCTGATAGATCCGAGGCGCTATCGCCGCGTGATCCGGTCGGCCGGGCCAAGGTGGCGCAGTGGCTGTTCGCGGCCATGAACTCGGTCGAGCCGCATGTCGCCAACCTAGCCAATCTCGACCTGTTCCACGCGAAAGAGGATTGGGCGAAGGCGCGGCGACCGGGCCAGGAGGCCTTCACCCGCATGAAGCTTTCGTCTCTCGCCCGGCGGCTGGACGGCCGCGAATGGCTGGAGAACCGGTTCACCGCCGCTGATCTGCTGATGGTGACGGTGCTCAGGATCCTACGTCACACCGACATCGTCACCTCCGACCCCGTGCTGGGGCCCTATCTGGCGCGCGGCGAGGCGAGGCCCGCATTCCAGCGGGCGCTCGCGGCGCAGCTCGCGCCGTTCCGGGAGAATGCGCCAGAGATGGTACCGGCCTGACGGCGGCAACGCCGTCGCATCCCACGCCTATCTCCCGTACCCAAGGGCGCTCAGCCGCACAGTGGGTCGTGGCCACAAGCGGAATGGCGGCTTCCAGGCTCAGAGTGTGGAGGCGCTGCCGCTCTTTTAATGCGTCGGCTAGCGGCGGCTTCTGATGACAGTCAGCAAAGCGTGGCTCAGCAGGCGTGATGAAACAGCGATCACCGTCCGCCGAATGACGCGGCAAGGAGTTGGTCCGGTGATGTCACGGTAACCTGAGGAGTCCGCAGTGGGAGAGGCTGCTCGGCATTCACCAACGATTCAGTGGCGTTGCCCCATCTTAGGGTACCGGTCGCCCAACCGAACTCCCGGCCAAGCCCGAGATCTCTACCTCTCCCAACCTCGGACTTGGTCGGGTTCGATCTTCAATCGGTAAACTTTACCCCGTAGTGGCTGCCAGCAGTCCACAGCAATCGAACCCTGGCGACAGTTCCTTCGTGCGGGATCCTTAATTGAAATTCCAAGGGGACATCGGCTGCGGCGGGGATCACCAGCCGCGCACCCGTCTCAGACAAGTCCCACACGGTACAGGCAACCGGATCGCCGGTGGTTTCGCTTGCGAACCACCCCTCTAAGCCAGCGGGAACCCGTTCACCCGATCGACGCTCAGGCATTACATGGTTCATGCAAGAGTTCCTGTTTCGACGGAACGAACCCTGTAAGGGACCGGGCTGGAGTGAGGCTGCCCTCGAGGCGTGGGGGGTTCCAGAGCGCGGCGCTGCTGTTTGACCGCCAGGGCGGATTATGGCGGGTCCGACGAGGAGCCCGGGAGGGCAGTACATCCGTGCCGGCCCCCGGACTCGTCGACAGCTGTCGTTGACAGGCAGCTGGGGCGAGAGTGAGCTGATTTGCTGAACGTGACAACCGACAAATCCGGGGCGCGTCGCCTTGGCGCACTGGCTCCAACTGCTGGGCAATTTAAGAAAGCATTAACCAAACCGGCAGAACATCGGCACGTCTCCCACACAATGCGTGATGTCCCAGAATGCTTGCCTCAGCTACTGTTCTTGTCGTCGAGAATGACCCCATCACACGCGAGCTGCTGGAGAACATTCTCCAGACCGCCGGCTTTCGGGTCTTGGCCGTTCCAACGGGCAACGCAGGGCTCCTGTCGCTCTGCCAGCAGCAGGCTCAAATCGATTGGCTTGTGACGGGAGTAAGGCTGCCTGGGCTGGTGGATGGATGGCTCCTCGCCGATGAGTATCATCGGCACAATCCGGACCGGTCGGTTATCCTGTTGTCCGAAGAGATCCCCGAGGCTGATTGTCCCTCAGTGGACGCCGTCTTTGTCCCGCCGCATGCCCCAATGATGGTGCTTGAGACATTGAAGGGTTTGGCATTGTCTGAAACGGTTGATGACACTCCGGTCGAGATGCTTAGGGCTGCCTAACCAAAGAGGAGCCGGTCATGAGCGACCACAACGAAACCGTTGCCTCACGTCTCTGGCGCGACCGTGCCCAGATCCGGGAGCAGGAGCGGGATGACGCTCGGGCTCGGCTGAAAATTGCCGAGGAGAAGGTAGCGATCCTGTTGGCTGAGAATGACCGGCTCGCAGCCGAGAACGCCCGGCTGCGGGAACGGGTCAATCCAAATGCAGGCCTAGCCCGCAACGAGACTGAACGGCAGATGGCGGAACTCAGGGGGGCATTGATGCCTCTGCTTGCGAATCCGCGCCCGACGACGCACTGACGTACGGAAGATCATTTTTTGGGAAAGGGGAGGGTGAAGTAGATCCACCCTCCCGCAGCATTCACCGTCCTTGACGTGCAGCCTGATCAATGTCGCCCCGGGATAGACCAATGTCAGATACCCGATCCGTCTGGGCTGCCAACTGGCGAGCCGTCTCACGGGAACGGTGCCATTGGCGCAGGCTGGAAAGAATGACCGAAAGGAACATGACGCAACCTCAATAATGAGCCGACACAAGCGCAAAGGCGCCGCGAACTGGCAGCGAGTAAAAGGCCACCGTAGAACGGTAGCCGAGTTTAGGGAGGAACCCCGCCACAGGGAGGCCGTGGCGGAGGAGGGGTCATCTACAGGGCACCCAGCACAGGACAAACCTGAGATGGGTCGTCCCTGCCATGCGGAATGAGCATGGAACGGATGTAGAGCGTTTATACTCTGTTGAGATTTGCTCGGGTGCTGTACCCGAACCGTAGTATTATGCTGGTGCCGGACTGCGGAGCGATTGGTCGGATACTCCCCGGCTCGCATAATGCGCTACCTTGAGCTTGTTCTGTATGCCTTTGTGAAGTTCGTGATCTGGTACAGTGTTATTTTGTTGTTCGGCATTGTTGCTGTCGAGGTTGCGACTTGTCCGGCACAGAACCGCTTTGTCACAAGTGAGCGGAGTGGGGCGGTCTACCTGTGTGACCGGAACGGCGACATCGCTCGGCTCAATGCAGTTCTTCGGGAGCACCTTCATCAGGGCAGGGAAGGCCAGTGAAACCTGCCTACGCGATTGGGAGTTATTTTGTTACGGAGAGTCTGCCCCACAGGTCTCCTTGACCGTCCTCCGTGACTTGAGCCCCGTTCAGACCAATCCCGACGGGGCTTTTTCATGCCCCATCATCAACCCCGCGGCGCCCGTCCCGACATTGCTTGACAGCCTATGTCACGACGCAAGAATTATCCTGTCGTGACGGAGGAGATGCCGCGGATGTGGTCGTGACACCTGCGGAGTTCAAACCAGGCACTTGGATGTTGAGCGATAGCCTCCAGCGCCCTGTTGGAACCATTACGGAAGTCTCCCCGTCGCTATTCACCATCCGAGCAGATGCCAACTCGGGACTGGCCGGAATGGAGAGTATCACCTTCGCCTCTCTCGACAGCGCCATGTCGGCCATCGCGAAACGCATGAAGGGTGAGTGTCAGCTTTCGAGCGGCCATGGATAACGTGAAGTCGCGTAGCTAGGATTGAGGTCCAACCCACCTCACGCCCCGGCGCCAGCCCTGTCCAGCACGCGCACAACCTGCGCGGCCGTCCATTCTTTGCCCCGTGCGGTCCTGATGTGCCGCTCATTGAGGGCAGCCGCAATCTGCCGAAGAGACGTGGCGCAGCCTGTCTGGATGGAGAGCATAAGAAGTTGTGGGCCAACACTGTTCCTCACAGTCAGAGCTCTCGCTGGAATAGCGGCTGAACGTGCTTGGGAGCCGCTTTCCTGGGGACCATCTCACAAGTTGCCCCACAGAACCTCATGCTCGCGTCAGCTTGGGGCCAGAACAAGAACTGTGTCCAATGACACGCTAACGGAGTACGTAGCAGGAACGGGGCTCGAGAAGTCGATCAGCAGACCATCCCAAAGGCAGAATATGGCCCGGTTCTGGGTGTCTGAGCCGTCATTCAAGACAGAATAACCGATGGAAATGGGTGCGCTCCTCAGAGAGTCGTCCGCAAGAGAGTAGAGTTGCCGGAATCGGCTCGACAAAGCGAATTAAAGCAATGGCTTCAGATGGGTACCTGATCTACGTGAGTATCAGCTTGCCTCACATCAAAGGGGCAGTCCTCAAGCCTCGATGGGGAGGTTGCTGATCCGTTCTGCCTTAGCGTGTCATTGGACACAGTTCTTGTTCCAACCCCAACATGGGGAGAGCATGAGGTTCTGTGGGGCAATCAGGCAGCTACCCGTCTGTGATCCCCGTTGTTGTCGTTGATCATGCTGGGGTACCAGTGTTCGAATGCGGCACGAAGTGAGCCATCCAGAGTCCTGGTCCGCGTTTGCAGGAGCAGATGAGCCCCGCGTCGGCTCCACTGCATTTGCTGCTTCTTGGCAAAACGTTTGCTGATCACCGCATTCACCGTCGCCTCGACAAAGGCTGAGGAGATCCGCTCGCCAGACCGGTAGCGCTCGCCATAGTTGATCAGGCTACCCTCATTGCTGGTGATGTAGACCTGGAACTCCCGCATAGCCGTCCTGAACCTGCGCAGATTGGGATAGCGACTGTCGAGGGCTTCGAGGTCAAGAAGCAGATCATTGATGGCCTCCCGAGCACGATAGGTGTTGCCGTGCCAGAGGAACCACTTGATCCGGCGCAACTCATCAATCGCCTGCGCCCCGGCCTCCTTGTCATGATGAACCAGTCCCTGGGCGAACTGCCGCAGGACCGTGATCCGCATGGTGATGTGGAACCAGTCGAGGACGTGCTCGCTGCACGGGCTGATCCGCTCGGCAAGGGCGCGGACCTCGTCCCCGCCATCTGTGATAAAAGTCAGATCCTGATCGGCCTGGAAGCCTTGGCGCCTGAGATGATCGATAATGCGGCGCTGCGGCTTGCGATCATAGCCATGGACGAAGCCGATGTAGCGGGCCTCTCCCTGTTCGGGCATGGATCGGCCGACGATCAACTCGAAGTTCCGCTTTCTGTCGCGCCAGTCGCGGATGTAGCCACCATCCAAGCCGATGACCATCCGTCCATCAGGGGTCGGCAGATTATCCCAATCGCGAGAGTCTGCGCCCTCTGTAAATGAGGTCCGCTGCTCAGCGAGATCGGCCTCTATCCGCTCGGCGGCGCGGAGCACATGCTGCCGTATGGTTGTCGCGTTGACGCCACCCCCGACAGGAAGCACGTCGGCCAGGAGGTCAGCGGTGGCCGCATAGGAGACAAGCGAAGCCCAGCGGGTCTCGAGGTACAGGCGCTCCGGCGCCATATGGTCAGGGAGCAACCGCGTTAACGGCGAGATCGTCGCTGGCCCGTTGGTCTGCCGCTCTTTGGGAACGTAGAAGCGTGGGCTCTTCAGCTGGACATCGCCGAACAAGGTCCGGAAGGTGACTGGGTAACTGCCCTTGCACCGGAGCTTCCGACCAGTGACCTTGCAGTGGCAGTGGTTCGCGAGCCAGCCATTGACCTGAGCCTCGACGATCCGCTGCTGAGCGGCCGCGAGCAGGGCCTTGCTCTCGGCCAGGGACAGGCCCAGATCTTCGGCTCCCTCGGTGACCTTCGTCAGGGCTGCGACCTCCTCCGTGGTACCGATGTTACCATCGTCGCCAACGATCTGAAGCATGATCTTGACCTGCATGGCCCCCTCCGTACTCTTGCGGGAGGGCTCAAGCACCGTCTTCAGATCAACGGGACCTATGGCCTCACCACTGTTGATGCATGAGGTCCAGATACTCGGCCCTGCTTAGCCGAACGTTGACGTCCTTGCGGGAGAATGGGTTGCCCTTCCATCCTTGGCGTCCCTCAAGGCGCTCCAGAGCCTCCTGAACGTCGTTGATCTCCTCAGCGTCGATGGAAGCGCCTGTGCTCCGCTTCACAGCAAGCTGATCAATGAAACCGGCCAGGACAGCGTAATCATAACCAGCTTCTGGAGTGGTCCAGGCCTCACGCCGAGCCAGAAAACCGGTCACCCCGCAGCAATCCTCCGGCGGGCAGGATCCATCCCCGTCGAGGCAAATGGGATAGGTCCTCTGAGGGTCAGCCTCATGCCGCCTCTCGAGGCGCACCTCGTGCTCCCAGGGACCATTGAGGTCGTACTCATAGCGGAAACGGGTTCCTTGGCGGAGGCGAAGCTCGGAGAGTGCAACATCCGGAGACCGGGCCGCCAACTCTAGGGAGCCGAAGCGCCGAGCCCGGAGCGAGAACTGGAACAGGTGAATGCCCTCCCAGCCCATCACGATTTGGATGACACCGTGCAGCTCCCGCAGCGTCAGGCTGTCCGGGACCTGAACTCGTCGCCAGATCATGGGGCTGAGCCCGATCAGCCAGACCCTGAACTGCAGGATCTTCGGAGTTGGAGAAGGATCAGGAGTCTTGGGTTTGGATTGGGTGGGTTTCGGCAAATGAGGGTGTCTCGCAGCTTTGTTTCGTTGGGCCCGAAATGTTGTGCAGCCAACCCGTTACCAATCTGCCCCACACTTCCTCATGCTCTCCAAGCTGACCCCCGTGAGGTTCCCGCCCGGCCGGGCGAAGCTGGCGGCGAGGCCTAACTCGACCACGTCGGCGCCAAGCCGAAAGACGATCGGGATCGTAGAGGTTGCGCCTTTTAGCGCGAGTGCCGTAGGGAGGCCGCCCGTGGAGACGATCACGTCGACATTGCGGCTGACGAGCTCGGCGGCTAAAGCGGGCAGCCGATCATAGCGGCCCTCCGCCCAGCGATGTTCGATCGCCACGTTCTGTCCCTCGACATAGCCGGATTCGCTCAGTCCCTCGTGGAACGCGGGCGCAAACGGTGCCCACCCTCTGGGCGAGCCCGTGCCAAGGATGCCGATCACGGGCGCCGCCTTCCGCTGCGCGCGCAGGGCACCCGGCCACACCGCCGCCGCGACGCCCAACAGGATCAATTCGCAGCGTCTCATTCGGGAATGCTTCCTCTATCTGGAGCCCCTGGCAGCTCGGCGACAGGATCACGATCACAGAGGAAGCTTAAGAACGGCCCATGCGAGATGTAGTGCCGGAGCCTCTGGACAGGTGCGCCCATAGCGACCTCCTCTCATCCAAGAGTATGCTCTCAATCACATGATAGCACGGTTTTGCTGAGTTCGATAAATGGCCTTACCCGATATTCTTGGACTAAGCCATTGAGGGATATCGCACGCAGTGGCCTGCACACTCGGAAGGTCTCAAGAAGGCACGGAGCCGAAGTGGGCCGAGGGGCCGCAGTTGCAGGATAAGCCGACCTTCACAGGGCCACATTTAGGGACTGTGCCTGGACCCCGAGCCGACCTTTGGCGCAAGGCTTTTCTGCGGGTATGCGCCGGCAATCATGCGGAAATCTGCGAGGGCTCGATTCCAGACCCGTTCTCTCTAGGTTGATCACGGTCGAAGCCGTATCCTGTCGGAACGACGCCTGAGAGGCTGCATTGGTTGGGCAAAGAGGAGACATGCCATGTCCCGGGACAAAGTCGAACAGGCGAACATCGCGGCCAAGGAGACGCGCCAGGCTGCGGATGAACCAACGCTCGTACCTTCGTTCAATCCACTCGTGAGCATGACGCACGAGGCCCCGAAGGAAGATCTCAAAGACCTCGGACCCATGTCCCCGGGCATGGCCGAGAGGATCAAGCAGGAGCGAAGCAACAAGCCCTGATCTTAAAGGGTCCCTAGAGATCCCCATAGCCCAGGTGTTATCCCGTCCTCGTCGCTATTACGCGTGCGATGCCCTCGCTTCGCCAAGAAGTGGCGAGCGATGTAGAGATCCTGGATCGACAGCTCCGAGTTGTCGAAGACGATGATCTCCTCGTCCGATCGGCGGCTACGGTGCCGACCTGCCAGCACTTCGCCAATAGCAATGAGATCAGCTCCGTCTGGTGCGTGCTGGGTGATGTCACGGTAACCCGAGACGAACACGATAAGCCGTGCTTTGTTGAATTCGGGCGGGTACGCCCGCCGCGAATTTCCATTCTGCCATGTCTTGTAGTCGGTGGAGGTGGGTTAGCTTGTTATTCGGCGTGGGGTCCCGACGCCGGCCGGCACGATGAGCCATTGATGCTGAGGGATCAGAAGGGGTCAATCTCGACCCGCTTTTTCACAGTCCAGAGTCGTTGACAGGACTGCCAGGACCGGCGGGTCGATGCCGACGACTGACATCTCAAGCCGTCCGTGACAGAGTCTGTCCCAGCGAAGGGAGAATCATCATGGGCGTGTCTCCGAACTTGCAGGAAGGTGCCGGCGCAGGACGTGCTGAAGCCGATCCGCCGGCGTTCCCGGAGGAAGAAAGCCCAGGTAACCGCCCGCGGGGTCAACAAGATAGATGAAGCCCGTGTGATCGATCGTGTAGTCGGAGCTGGTCGGCAACGGTGCCTTGGCGTAGAAGACCTTGTACGCCAACGCTACGCGCCGGACCGCATCAGGCGAACCCGTGAGCCCAATGAGGCGCGGGGAGAACGAGGTCACATATTCAGCCAGGTGCTCGGGCGTATCCCGCTCCGGATCGACCGTGATGAACAAGGGCTGGATCGCGGCACCCGCAGGGTCGAGCGTGTCCACAGCTTGGGTGATCGACTGGAGATCGGTTGGGCAGATGTCAGGGCAGTACGTGTATCCGAAATAGATCACCAGCAGCTTGCCCCGGAAGTCGGCATCCGTCCGCACCTGTCCGGTCTGGTCGACCAGGGAGAAGGGGCCGCCCACCGGCTCCCGGTTCCACATGAGGGCATCCATCAGCTCAGCCGCGGAGCGGTCCGGCGCATCCTGGGCGCTTGCACCGCAGGTGCTCCCAGCGAGCAACGCTGCCGCGAGGATCCAACCCAGGCTCCGGGTCGCCGGCATCGTCTCAGGCAGATCGTGACCCATGGGCAGAACGCTGCTGCCTATGCACCGAAGCTGATCTGGGCCCCGGTCGTGGGCACCAGAAGCTTGTCCGGCATCTGCTGCCGGGCGGCTTGGATGAAGTTGTTGCCGCTGCAATGCATCGGAATGACCACATCCGGTTCGAGCTTTGCGATCTCCGCCACGACCTGGGTTAGGTAGTCGGCCGGGGCAGGACCGAGATGGAAACCGCCCACGATGGCGTGCACCTTCTGAACCCCCGAGACCTCCTGTGCCTGGCGCACCGAGTTCACGATGCCGACGTGCCCGCACGAACTGATCACCACCAGCCCGCGGTCCGTCAGATGGAAGCAGGTCGCATGCTCGTGCAGATGCTCGTCCGGGACGATCTTACCTTGCAGCTCCGCCGGGGCGTAGTGGCTTGCGTCACAGCCGAGGCCGTCCTTCATCGCGAACTCGACGAGGGTGTTGGGCAGCACCCGCTCGACACTCGTGCGCTTGATCTTTCCCGTCGTGAAAACATGGCCCGCGATAACGGTTGGGGTCTCGCACAGCACCGTTGTGACCTTCTGGGAGGCGAGCTCACGCCGGTCGAGCACGCCGAAATCCGTGAACTGACCCTGCGTGCCGGTGGCTTGGACCCGATGGCAGAAATTGTCCTCCCCGCCCGCATAGAGTTTGATGTCGGCGGGGAGAGCTGGCCGGTACCGGTTGAGGAACCCGAGGAGACCACCGAAATGGTCATAGTGGCCATGGCTGACGATGAGTGCGTCAAGCCTGCCTGGATCGACGCCTGTGATATCGATGTTGTTGAGAAGCGCCTCCGGGCTGTAGCCGAAGTCGAGCATCGTCGAGCGGGTCTCGTTGGCGCGCACGGATTGGAGGAACAGGGACAGGCCCCACTGGTTGTGCAGGATCTGGCGGAAATCCTTGGGCCTAGGGGCCGGCCGGACCGACACGCCGTTCACCTCAGTGGGTCGGAAGAACAGGTCATGGCTCGAGTCGATCAGCACCCACATGGTGAGCTTGTCCACTACCGGCACCTCGACCGGGGCAGCCCCGGCGACCTCGACACAGGTGAAGCCGGCTGCCGCCGCTCCGACAAACGCTGCCGAACCTTTCAGGAAGTCACGCCGCCTCAAAGTCTGAACCATGGTCGGTCTCCGGCTGCTCGAAACTGTAGCTGCGGCGGCAGGCTACGAGCCGCGGGTACGGAATAGCGGTCTCTTGGCCAACCCGCTCGACGGGGCTCACACGCTCGGATCGGATGCAAGCGATCCTTGGGCGAACGGGGGCATGTACGCGATGTATGGCCCTACTATACACCTCCGGCATTGTCAGGACGAGCCACCCGAGTGCCGATAATCGGCGCGGATGGCTGTCGCCTTGCCTTTGCGGGTCCTCGGATGAGGAGTAGAATTGGCGGAGCATATGGAGGGTGCCATGACGAGCGCTTCCCCCAGCTTGGCCCATGTGCAGGATGAAGGACACCAGAGCCGCCGCCAGGTTCTCAAGAGCCTGGCCGGACTGGCGAGCCTGCCCTTCCTCACCAGGATAGGGTCCGCATCCGCACAAGCCTCCTTGCCGCGCATCGGCTTCCTGTCCGTTCCCCCTCAAGGGCATTCGCCCGTCTTCGGAGCGTTCCAGGAGGGACTGCACAGCCGGGGTTATGTTCCCGGGCAGAACGCCGTCCTCGAGTGGCGCGGCGCAGAGGGAAAGGATGAGCGGCTCCCGCAACTCGCCACCGAGCTGGTCAACTCCGGCGTAAACGTCATCGTGGCGGAGACCTACCCGGCCATCGTTGCTGCCAGGAATGCGACCGGTACGGTGCCGATCGTCATGGCCGTCAGCAGCGACCCAGTCGAGACCGGCCTCGTGGAAAGCCTCTCAAGGCCGGGCGGCAACATCACGGGGCTCACGACTCTGTCCACGCACCTGAACGGCAAGCGCCTCCAGTTGCTCAAGGAGGCGTTCCCCGGCATGAGGCGGCTGGCGCTGGTCTGGGCTTCCCTGGCCGCGCCGGACAAGGCGCCGGGGATCAGGGAGACACAACGGGTGGCGCAGGAGTTGGGTCTCGAGATCCAGTACTTCGAGATCCGCAAGAGTGACGACTGGGAAGAGGCGATCCGGGCCGTGGCCAAGGCCCCGACGCCGCCCGACACGGTGTTCCAGCTCTGCGATCCAGTCACCCTCAGCCGGCGCAAGGCGCTAGTCGACTTCGCGGCCAGGACTGGTCTGCCGTCCATGTACGAGATGCGGGAGTACGTCATCGAGGGCGGCCTGATGGCTTATGGCCCGAGCCTCGCCACCATGGGCCGCCGCTCGGCCGACTATGTCGACAGAATCATGAAGGGAGCCAAGCCAAGCGATCTGCCGGTCGAGCAGCCGATCAAGCTCGAATTGGCCATCAACCAAGCAACCGCAAGGGCGATCAACCTCGACCTGCCACAAAGCCTGCTCGCCTGGGCCGACGAACTGATTGAGTAGGTAGCACCTTCATCCCATGAAAAGGGCCTCGACGGCGTGGAGCGGGTCGGTGGTGAGGTGGCCAGGAAGATCCTGAGGGTTGTTCTTAACATGGCTCCCGTGGCGTGCCTGTGCCGCGGTGACTGAACATCCAGGTCAAGATCTTGAGGTCTGCACGGGCGGGCTGAGATTGCCAGTGGGCCATCTGGCCGTCTCAGGTCTCAGGCGCTACGCCGTACTGCTCGTCGGTGACGTGCTCCATCCAGGTGACATGGCTGCCATCCAGAGCCTCCTGGATGGCAATGTGGACCATGCCCGTTCTGGGCGCTGCCCCGTGCCAGTGCTTCTCGCCCGGCGGGATCCATATGGTATCGCCGGGCCTGATCTCTTTGACGGGCCCGCCCCAAGTCTGCACGCGCCCGACGCCCGAGACCACGTGAAGGGTCTGTCCCAGGGGATGAGTGTGCCATGCCGTCCGGGCGCCGGGTTCGAACGTGACACGGTTTGCCCGAATGCGGGCGGGCGGCGGTGCCTCGATGATGGGGTCGTGCCACACAGTCCCGGTGAATGCGTCGGCTGGCGCCTGCTTCGTCGGGAAGCTGCCTACGATGTAAATATCCATCAGGCTCTCCTTCTTGCGAAATGATGGCGCTCTCGGCGCCTGCCGCTTGAGACGAATGATGCAGCTGATCCAACCCACCTGGATGGAAAGCTGGCGTCTTCCGCACCCGGAAGAAGATCTTCAGTTCAGACAGATACGTTACAAATGCTTGATGCCGAAGCTTACGATCAGCGGGACGAGTTCGTCCCGCGCGTCGATGCGATGCTGCCGGGCATGCTGGTGAGCGTCGGCAACCTTTCCATCCCGGATGGCTGCGGTGATCTCCTTATGGGCTGCGACCGATCCCGTCGGCTTGGATCGGAGCTTGAGCGTGAGCATGCGTGCCCGGTGAGCCTGGTCGGTGATGGTCTGAGCGATCCGGCGGATGCGGCTGTTGCCGCAGCGCTCCACAAGGATCCGATGGAACTGATCGTCCGCCACAGCCCATGCATCGAGATCATCCTCCAGAAGCGCCTGTTTCATCCTTGAGGTTGCCGCGTCGAGTTCGTCGGCCACGCGGCGCCGTTCCTCATCGGGCAGGGCGGCGAGCAGCTCGGCGGCTCTCGCTTCTATGGCGATGATGACGTCATAGATCTCCCGGATGTCCTCAGGGGCGAGGGGGCAGATCAGGACGCCCCGCTTGGAGAGCACGCGAACGAGGCCATCCTCCTGAAGCCGGATGATGGCTTCATGCACGGGCGTTCGGCTCATGCCGAGGCGCAAAGCGATCTCCTGCTCAGAGCCCTGATATCCCGGCGGGAACACATTGTCGCGGATCGCCTCCTTCAGGGCCCTGTAGGCGTCTTCCACGAGCGAGGGTTTCCTTAGGGTCTCTTGCGCCATGTGCAACTGCAGCTTTTCTACCATCGAGCCCTCCTGCTTCATTGTGGCTGCCAACCATCTTCCATGCAAGCCTGAATGGATGATTGACAGCGATCCACCATGTGCTAGCCATATTGTATGCCGACTTCCATGGAAGCTGTCAGATTACCTGCAGTCATCCAGGCGCTCACAGGAAGCGCGGGCATGTCAGGAGGAAACATGCATGGCTCCAAGGTGAGTGCACCTGAGACCAGGCTTCACCGAATTGACCCGTCAGACCCGGAACGCAAGATCGTGCGTGCCTCACAGTTTGACCGACAGTTCGGCTTTGCCGGCGCTTGCGGCTTTGACGTTGCGGCAGGCGGGGGATTTGGGCAAAGGCACGCTCAAGGTCGTGGAGACCGGCCAACCTGCCGCGCTGGCTTGTTACCGGCGCCCTCCTGCCCTGCATCCAACAAGGAAGAGGTGAGATCTCTGCTCACTGGTACGTGGCGCCTGTGCAGCGCCGATACTTCAACAACAGAAAGTCTACAGGGAAGGAAATGCACATGAAACGAACTCTCTTCACCGTTGCCGCGGCTCTCGGCTTCGTCGCGACGGCCGCACAGGCACAAGGAACCTATCCGACGCGCCCCATCACCCTGGTGGTCCCGTTCGCCGCGGGCGGGCCGACGGATGTGATCTCACGCATCATGGGCGACTCCATGAGCCGGACCTTGGGCCAGCAGGTGGTGATCGAGAATGTCACCGGCGCAGGCGGAACCGTTGGCGTCACCCGCGTCATGAAGGCCGCGCCTGACGGATACACCATCCTGATGGGCAATCTCGGGACACAGGCGGCGAGCGTCGGACTGTACCCGAATCTGGCCTATGATCCGCGCACCGATTTCGAGCCGATCATGAATGCCGCCGCAACCCCGATGCTGGTGGTGGCGAAAAAGGATCTGCCGGTGAAAGACTTCAAGGAGTTCGTCACCTACGTCAAGGCCAACGCCGCTAAGATGAACTACGGCACTGGCGGGGTGGGTGCGACCTCTCACCTGACCTGTCTTTTCCTCGACACGCTGCTCGGTGTCAAACCACAGCACGTTCCGTTCCGTGGATCCGGTCCTGCTCTCACGGCCCTGCTGGGCGGGCAGATCGACTACGTCTGCGATCAGACGGTCGGAGTTGTGCCATCGATCCAGGCGAAGGAAGCCAAAGGTCTTGTGGTTGCGGTCAAGAACCGGCTTCCGGTGGTGCCGGATGTTCCAACCTCAGAAGAACAGGGCCTGCCCGAGTTCCAGGCCACTGGCTGGAATGCGCTGTTTGCGCCCAAGGGCACCCCGAAGGAAATCGTTGAAAAGTTGAACTCGGCGGCACGAGCCGCGCTGAAAGATGAGACCTCCCGTAAGCGTCTCCTCGACCTCGGCGCCGAGCTCCCGGATGAGGCGGGCCAGACGCCTGAAGCCCTGGCGAAACTGGTCAGCTCCGAGATCGACAAATGGGTGCCGATCATCAAGAAGGCGGGCGTGACGGCGCAATAGCACACAAGCGCCAATCAGGTTGCTAACATCGAATGGCGGTTGCGGCCGAGCAGAACTCTGCGCCGCAGCCGCTCTTCCAACCGATGCAACCGATGTCCGAAACGTTGAAAGGTTCAAGCGATGACTCAGGATCAAAAGAAGCGGTATCGGCTGGCGGTCATTCCTGGCGACGGCATCGGCAAGGAAACGACTCCCGAAGGCGTGCGCGTCCTGGAGGCTGCTGCATCCAAGTTTGGCTTCGACCTCCAGCTCGATCACTTCGACTTCTCGTCCTACGACTACTACGCCAAGCATGGCCGCATGCTGCCTGAGGATTGGAAGGAGCAGATCGGCTCCCATGACGCCATCTTCTTTGGGGCGGTGGGATGGCCGGAGAAGATCCCGGACCATGTCTCCCTTTGGGGCTCCCTCCTTCAGTTCCGCCGCGAGTTCGACCAGTACATCAACCTGCGCCCGGTGCGCCTGATGCCAGGCGTGCCGTCGCCGCTCGCCAACCGCAAGCCCGGTGATATCGACTTCTGGGTCGTGCGTGAGAACACCGAGGGCGAGTACTCCTCCATTGGCGGTAAGATGTTCCCGGGCACCGAGCGCGAGGTGGTGATCCAGGAAACGGTCATGACGCGCATCGGCGTCGACCGGGTCCTGGAATTCGCCTTCGATCTCGCGCAGAAGCGGCCCAAGAAGCATCTGACCTCGGCCACGAAGTCGAACGGCATCTCGATCACCATGCCGTACTGGGATGAGCGCGTGGAGGAGATGGCCAAGCGCTATCCGGATGTGAAGTGGGACAAGTACCACATCGACATCCTCACGGCTCACTTTGTGCTGCATCCGGACT
Source organism: Microvirga arabica (assembly GCF_016811235.1). Classification (GTDB taxonomy): domain Bacteria; phylum Pseudomonadota; class Alphaproteobacteria; order Rhizobiales; family Beijerinckiaceae; genus Microvirga; species Microvirga arabica. The sequence goes on along the minus strand of NZ_JAFBID010000060.1, from coordinate 6,533 downwards.
GGTTCGATGTTGTCGTCGCTTCGAACCTGTTCGGCGACATCCTCTCGGATCTAGGCCCGGCCTGCACAGGCACGATCGGCATTGCGCCCTCGGGCAACATCAATCCGGGCAGCGACTTCCCCTCGCTCTTTGAGCCAGTCCATGGTTCGGCGCCTGACATTGCCGGGCAGGGGATCGCGAACCCCATCGGCCAGATCTGGGCCGGTGCCATGATGCTGGAGCATCTCGGCGAGACGGAGGCTGCCGCCGCCATCGTTCAGGCCATCGAGGATGTCCTGAGTGAACGAACCCTGCGCACCCGCGACCTCGGCGGCAATGCCGGCACCGAAACCACCGGCAAGGCCGTGGCCGACGCGCTCGGCTAATCGGAAATATCTCGATTCCCGGCAGCCGACACGCGGCGGCCGACAACACCAGGTGTACTCATGAACAGCTACAAGATCGCTGCGATCCCGGGCGATGGAATCGGCAAGGAGGTCATCGCGGCCGGCGTCGAGGTCCTTCAGGCTTTGGCAGCCCGTGACGGCGGCTTCACACTCGACTTCGAGACCTTCGACTGGGGCTCGGACTACTACAAAGAGCACGGCATCATGATGCCGGAGAACGGCCGCGACACCCTGAAGAGGTTCGACGCGATCTATTTCGGCGCGGTTGGCGCACCGGACGTTCCTGATCACGTCACGCTGTGGGGCTTGCGCCTCGCCATCTGTCAGCCCTTCGACCAGTATGCCAACGTGCGCCCGACGCGCATCCTGCCTGGAATCGAAGGTCCCCTGCGCAATGTGGGGGCGCAGGATCTCGACTGGGTGATCGTGCGCGAGAACTCCGAAGGCGAGTATGCGGGCCAGGGTGGACGCTCGCATCGCGGCCTGCCGGAGGAGGTGGCGACGGAAGTCTCGATCTTCACCCGCGCCGGCGTTACCCGGATCATGCGCTACGCCTTCAAGCTGGCGCAGTCGCGGCCGCGCAAGCTCCTGACTGTGGTCACCAAGTCCAATGCCCAGCGGCACGGCATGGTGATGTGGGACGAGATTGCAGCCGAGGTCGCGGTGGAGTTTCCTGACGTGACCTGGGACAAGATGCTGGTCGATGCCATGACCATGCGGATGACCTTGAAGCCTCAGAGCCTCGATACCATCGTCGCCACCAACTTGCATGCCGACATCCTGTCGGATCTTGCGGCCGCTCTGGCAGGCTCGCTGGGCATCGCGCCTACGGCGAACCTCAACCCGGATGGGAAGTTCCCGTCGATGTTCGAGCCGATCCATGGCTCCGCGTTCGACATCACCGGCAAGGGGATCGCCAATCCCATCGGAACCTTCTGGACGGCCACGATGATGCTGGAACACCTCGGTGAGAAAGCGGCAGCCGATCGCCTGATGAAAGCGATTGAGCGTGTTACCGCTAATCCATCACTGCACACGCCGGATCTTGGCGGTTCCGCCACAACTCGTCAGGTCACGGATGCTGTGATCACGGCCATCCAAGGTGATAACGCGTAAGGTCGTGGGAATGCTCACGCTTGAGCTTGCAGGGGCAAGGATTGCCGATGCTAAAGTGTCCGTTGTCAGAATTTTTGAAGCAGCGGGCGATCTGAACTAAGGGAGACTCTGGCTCATCTGGGTTGCAGATTATGCAGTCTGCATCTGGTGCTGCTGACAGCGCATCTCCGCCGTCGAGAAGCCATGGGCGGTGCCGGCTCAGATCTTTGCGGCACTGGCCAGAGGCTCAGCCATGGGTTCTATGCCACTCTCGTCCCGATCTGGTGCTGTCACTCACGTTGCCGACCGACAGCAAGCTGTGTCAGTAGACTTGGCCAATTGCACGCGGGAGGCTGCCGGTCTCTTTGGGTTCGGTGCCGCTTCGCCATCTCGGATCGGAAGCTCTCCCCTGGTCCTCAAAACGATTACGGCTCTCCCACTGATCCTTTAGGAAAGACCCACCCGACGTATGACCGTCACGCTCAAGGCGCCGATCACCCAGCCGATCCTCGCCTCTTGTGGCCTGCTCGCGGGTTGTGCGACGACCAGGGTCAAGGCCAAGGTCCTCATAGGGACTGGTCCCCTCCTGACGAGGCAAGGGTATCCGATTGGCACTTCGATCTCGGTTGTCGTAGCGATTGTCCTGTTCTGGAATGGGGACGCGGCGGCGCTCGGGGATCCTGTTCCGACGTTCGTTCTGCTCCCTGACCTCGCGCTCATATTGTCTGCGTTGGTAGATGCCAAAGGCACATCCTGCGAGAGCACCTTTGAGCCGATGCCCGCCGGCGAAATGACCGGCGATAGCCCCGCCCAGCCCGTACTTGAGACAACCGCCGGGGAGGCTCTGCGCCTCCGCCGAGTCTGAAGCCATGCCAAACGAGAGCATCACGGTGGCGGCGAGCACAATCTTTCTCATGGATAGGGACCTCTCATGATCCCGGCCAACGTACGCCCAATCCGGGAGGTTCCGCCGCGGAAGGCGCATCGGGCTCCGCAAATGTTAGCTGCGTCCTCATAAGAGAACCCTTATGCCCCCACGAGCAGGAGGGCCTCCCGTTGGTCAAAAGGAATTCGGGCTAAGGCAACCTTGAGGTCCTCGACATCAAGACGGGCGTCCTGCTCGGGAGGGACAGCAAGGCAGGTGCGGCCGCAGCAGGGTCCAATACCTTGACCGCACATTCGCCACAAAGTCCCGCTGCTTTGCAAAACAGTGACCCTGAACGAGGGCAATAACATAGGGGTAGTCACCAGCACATCCGTGCCGCCAACGAGAATGTCTCAATGCAACAAGCCATGTTTTCGAATGCCTCCCTGACGATTACGTTTGTTCTCCCAGCCGACACTACGCTAAACAAAACGCTAGGCTCCCATGAGCTTCAGATGCTGGGGGATCGACTGCGGGTGGCTTACGGTCCAGTTGAGGAGGCTCTTCCGGTACGGCTGGCCGAGCTTGTGGAGCGGCTCGTACGGCGGGAGCAGGCCAGTGAATGAGTTGCCGACATCAGGGTTCATGTCAAAGCTATCCGTGCAAGATTGACCTCGAATTGCGCGTAGGCTGCCATGTGAGCGTCTCAGCGCCTACCAAGAACGGGAGTATCGACTCTGAATGTCGGAGACATTACTGATGAAGATTGCAGTTGGGGATCAGGTTCGCGTTCACTTCCATCCACCCGGTCCGATGAAGAGCTTTTCCGAGGGGGTGGTCAGGCAGGCTGATGTGACGGCCCCAGAAGGGCGCTTCTTTGTGGTGGAGGTCACGCACGAGGTCATTCTCGACCGTGAGCATCGGATCAAGCCCGGCTTTCAGGATTACGTCCGCTACGACTGCCAGAACGACTTTCCAGGTCGGGTTGAGGTACTCTCGCCTACAGAACAGGGCGGGGAAGGGAACGATGAGCCCAACCAGGACACAGGATTGAGACCAGTTGAAGCTCCAGATGAGATCACCCAGGAGCCAGAAGCTGAGCACGACCAGTTCCTGGTTCACCTGGAGCGTCAGGAGGTCCGCCGACCCGGAGGTTTGATTGCCGCGCTCTTCGGGCGGCAGAGATAAGCAGAATTGAGTTTCCGGTCTGTCGGCTTCCAGACAGACCCGCTCGGTGTGCTGGGTTTAAGAGGGGCAATGCAATAGCGGGAACGGACCACTGTCATAAGCAGGAAGTCTACTTGCGGCTCGCCTGTAGCTTTGGCTAGAACCAAGCACCTAAGAAAAAAGGCCGCTCGAAAGCGGCCCGAAGTTTAGGGAGGAAACGCCCAAGAAGGGCAGCAACACTGCGACGCCAATCGCCGTGTTGCACTGCAAAAGATAGTTCTTGCCTGAACGATAGGCAAGCTCAAACGGGCAGCATCGCTGCCCGTTTTTGTGACTGCTGATCTGCGGAAAGTGCATGACGCTGAGTAGCCACGAGGCTTCAAGCATCATACCCGAATGCTATGGCAGGACTTTCGTATCTGGTCAGCGGGGTTGAAAGCTCAGCGTTGCCTTGGGTAGGCAAGCTCAAGCCGCCACTGCCTTGATGGCGGGTGCGGAGGGAAGCGGCATCCAAAACGTGGGTCCCAGGCGCTTCGGGCGCTCGTCTGCCCACCGTCAGTCGGTGATGGTGCCGACCCGCCGGATCATTGTTTTTAATCTGCCGGCCTCCTTCGTCCGCTGAACGGGAATTGGCTGCGGCCGGACAGTCAAGAGTACGGCTCCTCAATGGCCTTACGCGATGTTCCTGCCGTCGGGACTGGCGTTCGTTGTGATGCTGCTGGTGACAGGAGTTATGCGAGCAAGCTCCGCCCTGATCATTCGCGCTGTCCTCATCCCAATGCCGGGGGGATTGTTGCATTAATCTTGGTGGTGTAATCCGGAGCGGCCAGTTGGGGAGCCGTTCCGTTGTCGATTTTCAAGCGTCGCCGCTTCCCCGTCGAAATCATCCTGCTGTGTGTCCGCTGGTACTGCAAGTACGGGATCAGCTATCGCGATCTGGCCGAGATGATGCAGGAGCGAGGTGTAAACGTAGACCCATCTACAATCTTTCGGTGGGTTCAGCGCTATGCGCCCGAAATCGAGAAGCGGATCCGTCCATATCAAGGTCATCGATCTGGATCCTGGCGCGTGGATGAGACGTATGTTCGGGTGGGTGGTAAGTGGAAGTACCTGTTCCGGGCTATCGACAAGCACGGGCACCTGATCGACTTCATGCTTTCCAGCCGGCGCGATACGGGAGCAGCCTACCGCTTCCTGCGCAAAGCCCTGAAGATGATGGGTGACTATCCGCCATCCACCATCACCACCGACAAACTAGCCTCGTACCCGAAAGCGATCAGACGATTACAGTGCGAAGGGCTGCTGGCGAAGGATGTCGAGCACCGCACGTCGAAGTATCTCAACAATGTCATCGAGGCGGATCACGGTGCGCTCAAGCGCGTCATCCGGCCAACCCGTGGATTCCAGAGGATGAGAACAGCCTCCGCAACCATCAAAGGCTTCGAGGTCATCCGCATGATCCGCCGCGGCCACTGCGTCCTGACACAGCCCGGCGCGACAGGCGAAATCCAACTCGTCAACCAACTCTTCGGTCTTGCCGTCTGAATGACCCGTTCGGCAGGGTTCGCTTCGCCCTTTTCAGGTTAATGCAACAAAGCCCTTTCGCTTTCCCCTGAGCCTCCAGATGGTGGAGGAAACGCTTCCTGCCGGATGGCTCTGGTCAGCCATGAAACCGTGCGGCAGTGGGCGCTGCAATTAGGCTACAGCTTCGCCACTCAGATCCGCCGGCGTCTGCCCGCATCCGGAGACAAATGGCATCTCGATGAGGTTGGGATCAGCGTCGCTGGCAAGAAGCACTGGTTGTGGCGAGCCGTCGACCACCACGGAGCCATGCTCAATATCCTGGTCCAGAGCCACGGCAATGCCAAATCAGCCAAACGCCTGCTGCGAAAGCTGCTCAAGAAGCAGGGCATGGCACCCCGCGTGATGATCACGGACAAACTGGCCAGCTACGGTGCGGCCAAGCGAGAGATCATGCTTGGTGTCGAGCACCGACAGCATCGGGGTTTGAACAATCGAGCCGAGAACAGTCATCAGCCGACCCGCCGCGATTTCACGTGCCCAGTGATGCGCGCTGCCGCAGGCCTCCATGGCCACCGTGCTGGGCGGCTGAGCCGAGAAGAACGCGAGAACCTGATGCCGCCGCAGCTTCCTGCAGAACAGAACCGCTCCGATGCATCGGCGCCGTGAACCTGGAATACACTCTTCGCTAGATCCAGGCCGATTGTGCTCGCCTCTCCCATGGGCGCCTCCCTCAAGTGGTGCTCAACACCTCCATTTTGGCACACCGAGGCCGTTGGGGGGCGTCCGCCTCATCAGCTCCGTCTCAACGCCTGACCCCGAATGCGTCCAGCATACACTTGTCCGGCGTAGACAGGGTTGGTCAAAATGGCCCACAAGGTCGTCACGCTCCAGCGTCCCTATACCCGCGGCGGCGGCACGGCATCCTGCTGCAGCTTCTTGGCGAGCCCGAAGAGACTGTGGGCCTCGTCCGCGTACCAGCCATCCATCTCGGCCACCACGGCAGCTTCAGCCCAATTGAGCCGAACCCCAGTGGGAGTGGCTGGTAATGCGCCGAGCTAAACGGAAAACAGCACCGGAACAGAAAGGCTCATGATTGATCCGGGGCCGCTTTCGTCCGGGATCGCCAATGCCTTCGGGCCGAGTATTGCGGCTACACAGGATCTTGGTAGCATCGAATATCCGCCGGTCCAATATTGGAGCGCGAGAGCGGAACCTTTGGGAGGAACGACTTGAAACGGGCCATTTTGCATATCTTCGCCCTGACCGCCGCGGCAGTCATCGCCGCACCGGCCGCGGCCCAGACCTGGCCACAGCGGCCCATCTCGCTGATAGTGCCCTTTGCGGCGGGCGGAGGCACCGACGCCTTCGCGCGCCCGCTTGCCCAGCAGCTCGACAATCAACTCGGAATGCGCGTCATAGTCGACAATCGGGCAGGGGCGGGCGGAAACACGGGCGCGGCTGCCGCCGCCAGGGCTGAGCCCGACGGCTACACCTTC